>CAZHNG010000498.1:0-4002 GCA_964533785.1 uncultured Saprospiraceae bacterium
GGGATGCCTGGTGCGGACCCGCTCCAATGCTGGATTACAGACCCAGTATTGGACATCTAAAATGGCGACTCGAAAAAGAATACGGTAATGGACACCTGGTAGATTGGGGTATCCACAACATTGATCTCATCAGAGCGATTATGGGTTTGGGCATGCCAAAAACCGTCGAAGCTCAAGGTGGCATTTATGTCCATAAAGGTAAGATAACGACTCCCGATACCCTCCACGCCCATATGGATTTCGGAAATTATCCGGTAATATGGCAGCATCGACTATGGGGACCAGGGGAAATGGACCCTAACTTTAACCGAGGCATTTTCTTTCATGGAGATGAAGCCAGTATGTTTGTAAGCTTTAACAAGCTAGTCGTTATGCCAGCTGGTAAAAACCAACAGCAAGAAACCATTTCGATACCCGATGATGAGACTCGTGAAAACCATATGGCCAATTTCCTGGAAGCAGTAAAAGCCAGGGATAAAAATATACTTTCTTGCCCAATAGAAGAAGGCTTTAAGTCGACTGCCACTGTCCAATTGGCTATGGCTTCCTACTATACCAACAGTAAGGTGGAATGGGATGATGCCAAGAAAACGATCTTGAAAAACAAAGCGGCAGCAAAATTATTGGCGCGAAAATACCGGGGAGATTTTAAACGACCAAAAGTTTAACGGACGTAGAATAACAACCAGGCACCCAAAAATTGGAATATTCTTCCCTTTGAGGGTACAATGGGGGTTAGCTAAAGTCTACACCAACCCTTTTTGGTAATTGCAAAATGAATTACGCGCTATTATCATCTTTTACGCACCGCACGGAACGGCCGTTCATCTTGCCATAGCTGTCATTCCTTAATCTTCCATTGTAGAAATAGTAATTACAGGCATCGACGTTATCTTCCTCTGTGCTCGTCCAGTAATCACCACTAGCGCCGAGGTCGTTATAATCACCGTCTGTATTATCCAAACGTTCCTTCAAGTCATAACTGGAAACAAACTGATGGCTTTCATTGGTGGCTTCTACGGGTACCCAGTATCCATTTTCTCTGATCGTCTCACCATGTCCCGAAAACCAGATAAACAAACAATCGCCTCCTTTTATTTTGCCGATATAACTTTCCAAGGTATTGAGGATGTTGCCTCTGGTTGCTTGTTCGTTAAACAAGGTGATTACATTTTCGGGATCAAAACGGTATTTTTCGGTGAGGGTTTTGATAAGGGCCTGTCCGTCCTGTACGCAGTTCTTGAGTTTTGAAACGTTTTGGTAATCGTCAATACCGATAACCAAAAGGTAGTTGATGCCTTCAGGTTTTTGAGTGCTTTCTTTCTGTGATTGTCTGCCGGAGCTGCGGATTTCCATGGTTACAGATATTAATTTTAGTCAAAAATAATCAATCCCCCACCCTTTCCACAAACCACATCTGGATCGCTTCCTTGCCTTTCACTTTGATAGGACCACGGTTTTCAAAGCGAAAAGCGGGATCCTCTTTGATGTATTCGTAAGTGGCCTGACTGATATTGACCTTATCAACATGGCCTCTGGTTTCCATCCGGCTGGCGGTGTTGACCGTATCTCCCCATACATCGTACTGGAATTTTTTGACCCCGACGATACCCGCCACGACCGGGCCGGTGTGGATGCCCGCACGCATTTGAAAGGCAGGTTTTCGGGTAGCTGACTGTCGGGATTTGCGCTGAGTGATGAAAGCTTGCATCTCCAGTGCGGCAAGAACGGTGTTCTTAACGGATTGCTGCGTAGGGACGGACAGCCCGCCGGCTGCCATATAGGCATCGCCGATGGTTTTGATTTTTTCAATACCGTACTTCCCTACGATGTTATCGAATTGTTCGAAACAGATATTGATCTCGGTGACGAGGTCCTGAGCGCTAAGTCCGGCCGCCGCTTTGGTGAAGTCTTCAAAGTCGGTAAAAAGGATGGAGACCAGCTCGTGATCCCGGGCCTGGGAGCGGCCTTTTTCTTTCAATTCTTCAGCCACTTCAGCGGGTAAAATATTGAGTAATAAATTTTCGGAACGCTCTTTTTCTTCTTCGATAATGACTTTCGATTTTTGAGTAAAGCGCCAGAACCTGAAAAACACTCCCGCCAGCAGCAGAAAAAACATCCCCGCACCGATGGCGATATTCCGGTTGCGATTCTTTTTATCCAATTCTGCCTGATATTCCATTTGCACCCTGCGGTCTTTTTCCGCTTGCGCGATACTATCGGCCAGCATTTGCTTTTCGAATTCAATTTGCTGTATTTTCCGCAGGGTCTCTTTGCTCTCCAGGCTGTCTTCAATGATCAGCAATTGTTCCAGGTATTGCAGGGCTTCATCTGGTTTTCCCAAAACTTTGTTTACATCGTAAAGGCATTGGCAAGCTACTTTTTGCACCTGTACATTACCAATCTGCCGGCTGATGTCGTAAGCCTGTTGACAGTTTTGCAGGGCTTTTTGTGGTTGACCCTGAGCAGCGTATAAATTGCCGATATTGTTGAGGGTATAGCTGATGCCAAATTTGTCGCCAATCGTTTCTTTTAGGTCCAGACTTTGCTGAAAAAAGTCGAGAGCCTCGTTATATATCCCTTGCTCGTAATACACTTCGCCAATATTGTTCAAACAATAGCTGATGCGCCTTTGGTCGCCCACTTCTTCCCGCAAGACGAGGCTGCGCTGGTAGTAGTCCATCGCTTCTTCGTATTGCCCCAGGTTTTTGTAGATCAGTCCAATACTGGCCAAAGAGCTGGCAACGCCCGCCTTGGCCCCCAATTCGGTACGTATATCGAGGCTCCTTTGATGATACTCCAATGCCTGCTCATAACTACCCAGAATATTGTAAACCCGGCCCAATTGACTCAGGCTGTTGCCAATACCCGCCTTATCCTCTAATTCTTCCGTTATTTCCAGGCTTCTTTGGTAGTAATCGAGTGCCCGCAAATAATCGCCCTGATTGCTGTAAATGGCGGCAATATTGAACAGGTTGCGATTGGAATTCAGCCGGTCTCCGAGTTCGCGGTAGATATTCAGGCTTTTTTCGTAATAATCAATGGATTGTGAATAATCATAGACGGCATAATAATAATTGCCCAGGTAGCGGTAAGTATTGGCTATATCTGCTTTGTCGCCTACTTCATTTCGCACTTCCAATGATTGCTGGTAATAGGCAAAAGCCTGGTCGTACTGAGATTGGTTATAATAGGTCGTTCCGATATCTCCCAATGCCTGGCCAATGCCTTTTTGGTAGCCGATCTCCCTTGCGATCTCCAGGGAAGATTCGTTGTATTCGCGCGCTTTCTCATAGTCCGATTTGTACTGGTAGGCATTCCCGATCAGGTTGAGGCTAATAGCCATTCCTCTTTTTAGGTCTTTGTTCTCACTGAATTGTAACAACTCCTCCCCTGCCTCAATGGCGCTATCGGGATTGGATCTCAATAGGTTGCTGACGATAAATTCAGCGTAAGCTTCAATCCTGACCGAGTCCGGCAAATTATCGTTCTGCCATACCTGGTGCAAGGAGTCAGCGCTGCTCTGGGCGAAGACCGAAGCGGTGATAAAAACTGAAATGGCTAGTGTAGATAAGCACTTCATTTTGTGGTATTTCTCCTCCAACAACTCAATGTTTTCTCAAAAATAGAAATATTTTAGTATTGGCCGTCTATGTGGGGACCATCTAAGGTATATCTACAAGTTCTGAATTATTGGGCCTTAACGCCATGGTGTTGACTTATGAGACAACCACTTACAGGGAAAATTCTTTGAAGCCCTGGTATGGCTAACTTGTTCTAGCAAATGAGAGGGATCATAAGACGAAGCCGCAGGCGGAACTTTACGCTCTTCGCGTTCTTAGTGGTGATTGAAATTGTCCCTGAGTTAGAGATCAATACAATTAGATGTATTGCCGGTAAACTTGGGGTCAAAGGCTTTTACTCACCGCAAAGGCCACGAAGAACCACTAAGAAAAAAAGAACTTCGTGTTCTTTGCGTTCTTAGTGGTGATTCAAATTGCC
>CAZHNG010000499.1:0-3968 GCA_964533785.1 uncultured Saprospiraceae bacterium
AAGGCGGTTTCTTCCAGTAACCGCCTTTCTTCTCAATCACCACTCAGAATAAAGGGCAGCTTCATCTGCGTCTAGCATTAGAACTAGCGTTATCCCCTCAAAATTATCGGTATAGTGCCATACCTCGAATTGGGTGGAAAGGATGTAATTGACTTTACCCATCGTGTCATACAAAGTATTACAAAGGTCGACGGGAACTAAATTGTCTACATCCGATATGACGAATCTTCTATACATTTCTTTTGCTTTAGCCTTTCACCGGATTTCCTGGCGGTCGAATCAATGTACTTTCCGGTTTAATCCGTTCCGGTAAAAACTTATAAGCAAATATTAGGGATATTTCGGCAGCTTTGCAAGTTTCGTAAGTACCGCTGCTCAATTCCTCCATTCTTAGACCTGCCGCCTCCAGTTCCCCTTGATTGTACCTTCCCTTTCCTTGGCTAGTGATGCCGTAGCGGTAGGTTTCTCCGATTTTCAATGTATCTGTTTCATTTATCTTTCTCCTAACTGGTTTCATTAGGCTGTTGCACCATCAGCTTACAGGGATCGATCTGTAGAGCTTGTGCGATGATGTGAAGCGCATCCAGGCGGGGTTGGGTCTCATTGTCACAATAGCGAATGATGGTCGTATAGGCATCCTGGTCTTCTTAGAAAGCCACAACCTTGACCTTTCCTGCGCTTTCAATTCTTCATCAATCCTATTGTACTTTGCCATTTTTTTGCTAGACAATACATAGCCTTCCAAAACACCAACCAAGCCATCCCCAAAAACAAACTTTCACCCAAAACTGAAACTACTGAAAGTTGTTATACATTCAGTTCGTTTACCAGTAGAAGTTCATTACTTTTGCGGCTTAAATAGTCTAAAACATCATTATGGCTGATCAAATTCATTTTTTACTGAAGGATAATTCTTTAGCCCCGGCACAAAAGACCATTGCACGAAAAGTTTTTGAGGGAGAACGCATCAGCGAAGAAGAAGGATTATTCCTGTTCCAAAATGCGGAGTTGAGTTACCTGGGTATCCTGGCTAATCATATCCGGGAAAAAAAGCACGGCGACCGGACCTATTTCAATCGCAATTTTCACATTGAACCCACTAATGTTTGTCTGTATACCTGTACTTTTTGTTCTTACTCGCGCTTGATCAAAAAAAGAGAAGAGGGCTGGGAGTATTCCATGGATGACATTCTGGATATCGTTAAGCAATACGATGGAAAGCCCGTTACGGAAGTTCACATTGTGGGTGGAGTATTGCCTCAGTACGATCTTGAGTTTTACACGACATTATTTAGGAAGATCAAAGCGCACCGCCCGGATCTGCACATCAAAGCACTAACGCCGGTTGAGTATCACTATATTTTTAAGAAAGCCAAGATCTCTTACGAAGAAGGGATGAAACGGATCAAGGAGTCCGGTGCCGATTCCATGCCGGGAGGGGGCGCCGAGATCTTTCACCCGGAGATCCGCGATCAAATTGCCGGCGGCAAATGTACGGGCGAACAATGGTTGCGTATCCACGAAATCTGGCACGAACTGGGACAGCGTTCTAATGCCACCATGCTGTACGGCCACATCGAAAAGTTTGAACACCGGATCCACCACCTGGAAGCCTTGAGGAACCTCCAGGATAAGACGGGCGGCTTTCAAACTTTCATTCCATTGAAATTCCGGAATAAAGACAACCAAATGTCCCACGTGCCGGAGTCGACCACGGTTGAAGATCTGCGCAATTACGCCATCAGCCGGATCTACCTGGATAATTTCGAGCATATCAAAGCCTACTGGCCGATGATCGGCAGGGATACGGCGCAATTGTCGCTTGCTTTCGGGGTCAACGATATCGACGGGACGATCGATGATACGACAAAAATCTATTCGATGGCGGGCTCTGAGGAACAAAATCCGGCGCTGAGTACCCGTGACCTGGTCAACCTGATCCGGTACGTCAACCGCCAACCAATTGAGAGGGACACTTTGTACAACGTGATCAAAGACTATACCGACCATGTTTTCGAAGAAGACAGTCAATTCAGGGGTTATACGGCTCTACCAGTAGTTAATAAATAAATGCGTTTTAATGACCAAGGAAATTTATCTTGTTCGCCACGGCGAAACGGATTTCAACAAAAAGAAAATCATTCAGGGTAGTGGCGTCGATTCCAGTCTGAACGAGACGGGGAAAAAACAGGCACAGGCATTTTACCAGCACTACCAGCACATCAACTTTGAAGTTGCACTGACTTCTGCACTGGTGCGTACTCATCAAACCGTCCACCCTTTTATCCAGGCCGGTATTCCCTGGGAACAACACCGTACGATCAATGAAATGAACTGGGGGAGCCACGAAGGGAAAGAAAGTACTCCGGAGATGATCCAACTGTACAGAGATATGATCAGGGAGTGGGCGCAACAAAATTTTCACGCGCGGCTGGAACAAGGGGAAAGCGCCCATGAACTGCGGGAAAGGATTGCCGATTTTATAGCTCATCTGAGGGATCGGAATGAAAAAACGATACTGGTTTGCTCACACGGCCGGGCCATGCGCTGTATGATCTGCCTGATGAAAGGCCAACCCCTTACGGAAATGGAAAATTACGTGAACGCCAATACGGGGTTGTACAAGATCGTCTACCGCAATGGGGTTTTCCAATTTGAAATTGAAAATGATCTAAGCCATTTGGGGTGAGATGTTATTTTATAGACTTCGTCCTTCAAATTTTATTGAAACATAGAGAACATGTAGGGCATAGAGTTTTTTGACAATCGTGAACTTCCTAACGGAAGTAGGATTGGGATTTAGTTTGCTCCGCAAGCATACAAGGTCATATAGTTTATGGAGAAATTCTTTTTTAACAGTATTTCGCTTCACAAACATTTGAAAGCATGGGGTCTTAAAAAGAAAAAATCAAAATTTTTTCTTTTTAAACTCTATGTTCTCCCTATCTCTATGCCTGCCCGCCATTACTGGCACAGTAGGCGGGGTTCAATAAAAATTTTGAGAGACGAAGTCTCGAAAATCAAGATTTCAAAATGTTTATACGGATTGGCTGCGGTAAACTAATCATTAAACTCAAAATCTAGCTTAATGAAGTTATTTGATGATACTTCTTTCAAAGATAAAATAAAGGTAACCGCGGTAAGCTATTTGAATACCAAGCCCTTGTTGTACGGTATTTTCAAAAGCCCCGTCGCTCAGTATATTGACTTGCAACTGGATATTCCTTCCGTTTGCGCAAAGAAACTAATCGAAGGAGAAGCTGACCTGGGACTGGTTCCCGTGGCCGTCATTCCAGAACTCAAACAAGCTACCATCGTTTCTGATTTTTGCATTGGAACGGTCGGCGAGGTAAGAACGGTCTGTATTTACGGTGATGTGCCAATTGAAGAGATGAGGGGTATTTACCTTGACTATCATTCCCGTACATCGGTTGCTTTAACTAAAATATTAATGCGGGAATTTTGGAATATACACCCCAACCTTATCCAGGCTCATCCTGGTTATGAAGAAAAGATAGGCGGTTATACGGGTGGTTTAGTCATCGGAGATCGCACCATGGGACTGGCCGGAAAATATAAGTATAGCTACGACCTGGGTAGTGCCTGGATGGCCATGACCAACCTGCCTTTCGTTTTTGCTGCCTGGGTGGCTACCAAACCGCTTGCCCAGGATTTCCTCAATCAATTCAATCTGGCATTACAACGGGGTATTGAAGAGATCCCGCAACTGGTTTACCTCCTCCCCTCTCCTAGCCCGGAATTCGACTTAAAGACCTATTTCACAAAATTCATTTCTTACAATTTAGATGAACTTAAACAAAAAGCTTTAGATTTGTTCCTGGCTAAACTAAAGCAAGAAAAGCTTTCGGAAAATATGGCTTTTTAGGGTAAGAAGCCAGATTGGAGATGCTAGATCCCGCAATTTCTGCCATTGGCATCAAGTAATATTTAACTAAAGTATATTTTGC
>CAZHNG010000500.1:0-3967 GCA_964533785.1 uncultured Saprospiraceae bacterium
TGCGGTTGAGCAAAGATGGGGGGATAAGTTGCTCCGAAGGAGCTTTGTTCAACAGTGCTCAGCGGCTTTTTAGGTGCTGGTAAAACAACTCTTCTCAACCACATTCTCAATAATCGCGAAGGCTTAAAAGTAGCGGTAATTGTGAATGACATGAGTGAAGTTAACATTGATGAAAAACTCGTTGCAAAAGGATCCCGCCTTTCCAGAACGGATGAAAAGCTGGTAGAAATGAGCAACGGTTGCATTTGCTGTACGCTAAGAGAAGATCTCATGATTGAAGTTGAAAAACTGGCAAAAATGAGGAAGTTCGATTATTTACTAATTGAAAGTACGGGAATATCAGAGCCGATACCTGTAGCACAGACCTTCTCTTTTGCAACTGGTGACGAACTTTATGATTTAACAAGGGTAAGTAAACTGGACACCATGGTTACTGTTGTGGATGCATTTAATTTTTTCAAAGATTTCGGTACTGCAGATACTATTTTGGACAGAAAAATGACGGACGATGATGAAGATCAAAGGTCAATTGTCAACCTATTGACTGATCAGGTAGAATTTGCCAATGTCATCGTACTTAATAAAACCGATCTTGTAACGGATGAGCATATAGGCATGTTGGAAAACGTACTCAAAAAGTTAAATCCATCTGCCAAGATTATCAAAACGAATCATAGCCAAATTGATCCAAAGGAAATTCTCAATACCGGTCTGTTTGATTATGAGGAAGCAGAACAATCTGCAGGTTGGCTAAAAGAACTCGAGCTGGCACAGAAAGGAATTGCCCACAGTCCGGAAACTGAAGAGTATGGGATTGGCTCATTTGTTTATCAAAATGCTAAGCCTTTTCATCCCCAAAGATTTCTGAGTTATGTAAGTCAAAAATTCCCTACTTCAATCATTCGAAGCAAAGGTATTTTCTGGCTTGCTTCTCGTCCTGATAATGCCATTTTGTGGAGTCAGGCAGGCGGTTCGTTGAAAGCCGAAATTTATGGTCGCTGGTGGGTCAGTGTGCCTATGAAAGAAAGGGCAATGAGTGAATCATATATGCAGAATCAGGCTGCCATTCAGCAAAAATGGGATAAAAACTGGGGCGACAGAATGAATGAATTGGTTTTCATTGGTCAGGAAATGGATGAGGCTAGAATAAGAGTTGAACTAGAAGCCTGCACACTCACTGATTCAGAAATTAAAGGCTTCAGGGCTGGCGAGAGTTTTAAAGATCAGTGGCCAATATGAGTCTACTTACTGGCTTCCCATTATTTAAGAAAAAGTCTGTCAAACCTCTGCAAATAATCAGCGAAAATTGGATGGACAGAGAGTTGATATTAAATCCGGATGTAAATCTATTTTCCTGGAAAAGAACAATTGTAAAAAGTGTTTCGGAGTATCTTGAATTAATTATTTCTGCGAATACGAATCCTATCGTATTTACTACTTCAATTGATGATTTATCGAAAGATCTTAGCAGGGAAAGAAAAAATTGGGATCCCGGGTTTTTGTATTTGGCGGATGAGTTCTGGAAGGATGTTTATTGCCTGGTAAAAGATTTTCTCCATTTTTCAGAAGTTGGAATAGGCACAGTTCATTTGAAGATTATTGATAATAATGCCTGCACGAAATTTCATACAGATCGCTATGCTTTAAGGCTGTTTACGACCTATTATGGCACAGGAACCGAATGGCTGCCAGAAAAAGCATGCAATCGGAAAGCATTAGGAAAATCCAATAATAATATTATCAAAGACCATTCTTTGATCCAAAAAATGAATCCTTTCGAAGTTGGAATACTTAAAGGTGAGTTTGAAAACAAATCCGGAAAAGTTAGAGGAATAGTGCACCGATCTCCTCAGATAGAGGAAAAAGGTGAGAAGCGAATCATTATGAGAGTCGACATCTGATCATTTATCATTTGATTAGCAACATATTATTATTTACAAATTTAATTCTCGGCTCAGACACATTATCCTTTGCCCAAGAAGACCAGAACTTCCCGTTGCCTCAGGGATTAATTTATTTGTCCCAATAGCTATTGGGATTGAAAGGTCAAAGCAAAATAAGAACTTAACCGTATATAGCAACAGGGGCGCCCGCCTGACCGGACGGGCAGGCATACTCATCATACTTGACCATCGAACCGCAAGATCTGGCCAAATACGATATCCTCGATTCCAAGCACGCAAGTGAAATTTTTGAGATTGGCTATAAATATGCCCAAAAGGCCAAAATCGACTGGTAAAAAAAGCCGGTAGCCTTCAGGACGCCCCACCCACAAGCCTTGCGCCCAAGCCCTGCACTAAGCGGGGTAGCCGCAAAGCCACAACGCACCGGCAGGTAGTTACCGTATTCGCCAACAACCACCGGACGGACTAACCCCTAAATGCGTGAAGTGAGCAATCATTATCCTGAGCTTTTAAACACAACCCATACCCCGGGTATATCAAAATTAGATATATTTGAAAAAACGGTATTGAGTGCGCATTTACACGCCATTTGGCGGGGTAACACGCACTCGACCATAAATTATAAGAGAAATAACGCGCACAGATGCAAGCTGAGTGCGCGTTATATTATTGTTACCCACCATTTAAAAAAAAATACGATGAAAATTAAACTGACTTTTTTACTCTTAATCATTTTTCAAATTGGATTTTCACAACAATATGATACTGTCGTAATTGAAGAAGAAAACATTGACGAGAATAACGAAATTTATAAGACAGGAAATGTATTTGTTTATGATTACGAAATCATACAGGAAGGAGCAAGTTGTAAACTAAAAAATAATAGCGGTATGTTTGCCAGAAGTGAATTTGAACTCGTACCAATTGGAACAGATAGCATCGGAGTCAATAAGATTCACTTAATAGTCTTACCTGTTTCGGATGATGATAGAACAAACAAAAACCAAACACAAATTTCGTATTTACAAGAACCTATTTACGGTTCATTTTCATCAACCGGAGCGGTAGAAAATGATAAAAATATTTGGATACATCCAATTAGAAGTGGATTTTTTAACTCATTGGAAACTGCACCATTTCCTTTTGTTAAAATGCCTTTAGAAATTGGAACAGAATGGACTGACCAAATGAAGATAGGCCAAGGTTGGGGAAACGAAATGTGGGGACAATGGGAAGGTCAATTACTTTTAACTTACAATTATAAAATAGTTGAAAAAGAAATCCTTAATTTAAAAATTGGCGAAATAGAGTGTTTCGTAATTGAGAGTAATGCACAATCGAATATCGGAAAAACTAAACTGAAAAGCTATTTTTCAGAAAAATATGGTTTTGTCCGATTAGAATACGAATTACTCAATGATTTAAAAGTGAATATGTGGTTAATCGAAATCAAAACTGGAAAAGAATTTAATGATACAAGAACTTTTTTTCAAACGAAAGAATACATTAAACAGTAGAAAAAACGGTGGGTAACATCGGCTATAAGTAATTGGGGTTTAAGTGCTTAATCGAAAATAAAAGCATAAATCAAAGGTCATTGCTAAACCGAAAAGTTAGGGCAAAAAATCCCCAACTACTCATAGCCGCAAACCGTTGAACAAAATCCGCCTCAAAAAAAATGATCTAACTATTTGTTTTACAGGTTTTTATGATTAAAAAGTCCTAAATTAAGGTCATTATTTAACCTTAAAAACAGGACAGGATGAAAAAAGAATCAGGTCACGTCAAAGATTTACAAGACTGGTTACAACTACGCAACTACAGTAAGGCTACGATAAGTGCTTATGGTTGTGCACTGCGTCAATTTTTGGATTGGCGCAATGCCGAAGGACTGGGCGTTCAGTTTGCACAGGAAGAAGCGCGGGCCTATATTTTGCATCGCTACGACCAGGGTCGTCGGTGGCAGACGATCAACGGAGATTATTCGGCGCTACAGAAGTTTTATACACATGTATTGAAGCAGGGTTGGAACGTGGATCACCTGCCTCGCCCCCGTAAGGAGC
>CAZHNG010000501.1:0-3925 GCA_964533785.1 uncultured Saprospiraceae bacterium
AAGGCTGGATCGATTGGGAGTATTATCAGTCTTTAATTGTACAGAAAAGTAAATAGTAAATTTTAATGATTTCCCTTTTTTCTACGCATTTCTGCCCGCCGCATTGGCATGCTGTCGATTAACCGGAAGAGTTTTTCGGGTTCGGTCAATTCTTCGGCGGTAAATTTCCGGCCTCCATCTTTTCCGATCAAAATCACCGCAAATGCTTTCGCAGAGACATTATAGGACTGGTACAGCGCAGTAAGGTCACTTGAGTCAATTAATTCACCCTTGGGGTTGATGCCTTTCTGCGGACTTAATTGGTAGATGACCAGGTTTCGATCTTTCACTTCAGCGTCTTCCTGCTCGAATAATTCCATCTGTTTTTTAAAGTCATTGGATTGAAGGTCCGGAGAAAAAACGAGAATAACCCGGTCTTTCCATTGGTGTTGATCTAAAAATTGGCCTTTACACATAGTGAAGTTGAATAAGAATACAATTAGTACGATATTGGAAAAGTATTTCATGGTGTGTTTTAAGGTGGAGAAACAGCCTCTAAGTAAGAATTGAAAAGAAATTGGTATTAATCATCAGGAAAAGTTAAGGTTGAGATAATCATTAAGAGATGAGTGGCCTCATTTCTATTCCATAAAAATCTCAACCCTGAGTAATGATGAAACAATAAATCTACCATTTTGTGAGCGGCTCTTTTGGTGCCGGGTAATTCAAAAAAACGGATTTATTATTTCATCATTAATAACTTACATTTTTCTTACTCTGTAGAGTCTTCTAGTACTTCGACATTTTTGGCCACCAACCCCTTTTTATTCGACTCCAGTTTAAATTTGACCTTATCTCCTTTTTTGAGTTTGTCTTCAATATCAGTAATATGGACAAAAATATCTTTAGAAGTATGATCAGAATTGATGAAACCGTAGCCTTTTTTACGGTTGAAGAATTTGACAAATCCTTCGTATTCTTTACTCAGGGTTTTCTTCCCAAAAAATGATTTTAAAAATGTTAAAAATCTCATAGTTATATAGTTTCCTAAAAGCTGAAGGTCAAATCATTCAGTTGGATCTTTTGCATCATTTTACGCAATCCACGGTATTTAATTTGCCTTACTCTCTCTTTACCGATTCCTAATTTCTCACTGATCTCTGATAATCCGAGTGCCCGTTTTCCGTCGATGCCGTAATACATAGAAATAATGGCTGCTTCTCTGGGTTTTAATTGGCTGAGTAACATCTTTACTTCCCGCTTCAAAGATTCGTTTTTAGTAAGATTCTCATCGGGTTGAGGGATGTTGTCTCCTTCTACGAAATATTCAATAGTTGTATCTTCGCCACTTTGAATAGGGGCATCCAGAGAAGTACATTGATCTTTGCTGGCCAAACATTTTTCGACCGTTTCCACGCTCAATTCAGTGGCTACGGCAATTTCCTTGGCATTGGGCTCTCTTTCAAATTCCTGTAATAATTTATCTCTCGCGGCTAGTACTTTCAATAGATCAGACTGGTGACTGACCGGAATTCTGATCTTTCTGGCTTTATCGCCAATAGCTTGTAAAATACTTTGGCGAATCCACCAAACCGCATAGGAAATAAACTTGAAACCTTTGGTTTCATCAAAACGTTTTGCCGCTTTGATCAGGCCCATATTGCCTTCGCTGATCAAATCTGCTAACGATAAACCGGTGTGTTGATATTGCTTAGCTACGGAAATAACAAACCGAAGGTTGGCGTTGATGATCTTCTCAAACGCTGCTTCGTCTCCTTCGTGGTAACGACGAAACAAATCCACCTCAGCTTCCGGAGTTAATAAGTCATAATGGGATACCTCATTCAAATATTTTTCTAGAGCTTTACTATCCCTTTTCGTAATTGACTGCGATATCACTAATGCCCTCATAAATCATTCTTTTACGATAAAAAAATATTTAGATACTGATAACTTGTGCATCTAAATTATACTGGTCTACAATTTCGGAGGCAAAGGACTTATGCCCACGCGGTGCCATTAAATATAGCCGCCCTCCTTTACGCGCCGCCATGGTGCTCAATAGCATCCATTTGGTTACTCTTTTCCTTACATTGTCGGTCTTTAATGCAATTTCAACGTAACTTTTACCACCGGTCTTTACGCCGGTAATATCAGGTGTGTATACTTTGTCGGACTCTCGTTGATTAAAACTTACGGGTGCGTCATATTCTCCATAATTAGCTTTAATGTTTGAAAATCCATGTCTTTCCATCCATTGAATTGCTTTTTCTAAGTACTTTTCTTCTGACATGATAATAAATTTTCTGTTAAAGCATTGCCATAAAAATGATAATTTGCGTTTTAATCAAATGGATTGATACTAAACCCTTGCAATTTAAAGAAGGATCTCTAAAAGTTGACTAGCATTCGTTAAAATCAATTGAAAATGAGATTGAAAACAAAAGGGCTTAATCGGCAAAAAATAATGCTTGGCAATACCTGTAAAATCCTAATTAATTTAACATTAAATACCGGAGTTTTGTTTCACCTTAATTTATCAGGCTATTTTTACTCCACTCTACCTATTAAAAGGATATTTTTCCCCAATTAGTTCCATCGTTGTTTTCTCATTATTCTTAAATATTTCCTAAAGTTTGTTGATATTTAAGACCGGCCCACAGAATAATTCTGCATCTTACTGTAATTTGATTTATTTTGGGAAAGGCCGAATTGATTCAAAGAGGACGTGGTGAAAGCGGTCGAAAGGCAATGACTGGCATTATATTATTGCTTTAAACTGTTTACATAACAACAAAATCTCAATCAATAGTTTAATAAAACTCCATGGACTTCATGGAAAAAAAACAACACATGCAAACCATATTGGGCGCAGGAGGCGTAATCGGCAACGGCTTAGCTAACGAATTAACCAGGTACTCTGACCAAATCAGGCTGGTCAGCCGCAATCCTCAGCCAATATCCGGCAACGAAGAAATTGTAAAAGCGGATTTGACCGACCCTGCCGAAACTTTTCAGGCCGTCGAAGGCTCCGAAGTCGTTTATCTCACCGTAGGTTTGCCCTATAACACCAAAGTCTGGAAACAACTTTGGCCGAAGGTCATGCAAAACACCATCGATGCCTGTAAAAAGTACGAATGCCGGCTGGTTTTCTTCGACAATGTCTACATGTACGGAAAGGTAGACGGCTGGATGACTGAAGAAACCCCTTTTGATCCAGACAGTAAGAAAGGAGAGGTCAGGGCAACTATCGCCTCCATGTTACTGAATGAAGTAAAAGCAGGTAATCTGAAGGCATTAATTGCCCGTTCAGCTGATTTTTACGGCCCTAAAGCAGCAAACTCCATCGTTAATGCTATGGTTTTCGACCGTTTTCGGCAAAAGCTCAAACCACAGTGGATGGGCAGCGATAAGGTTCGGCATTCCTTCACCTATACCCCTGACGCTATCAAAGCCGTAGCCCTTCTGGGTAACAACGGCGATGCTTACAACCAAACCTGGCATTTGCCGACCCATAGAGATGCTTTGACCGGCCAAGCTTTTATTGAAAAAGTAGCGCAAGAATTCAACGCACCCGCGAAATATACCCTCCTCAAAAAATGGATGTTGAGCATGGTTGGGTGGTTTGTCCCCATCATCGGTGAAACTGTAGAAATGTACTATCAGCAGCAGTACGAATATCTATTCGACAGTAGCAAATTTGAAAATGCTTTTAATTTTCAGCCTACTACTTATGACGAAGGGATAAAGGAAACGGTAAAAAAGTAAATGAGAACTTAGATGTGGGACTATTTGAGTTTGATTTTGAAGGTACTGATCGCAAGCATCAGGAATAGTAGAAAACGTAACTTATAATTGTCCATCCTTAGTATTTTTGGACTTTTGACGCTAGACGCTAGACGCTAGATTTTAGACAACAAAACGCTGATATTCAATGGATATCAAT
>CAZHNG010000502.1:0-3915 GCA_964533785.1 uncultured Saprospiraceae bacterium
CATCACCCACCACACCGCCGGCCAACCCGTCCCCCGATTGGCGTGAACGGTTACGTCCTTGGCCTGCTGGAGGCCCGCGCCCGGTTCGTGTTCCTCGTCCTTCGCTTCGACCACGGCGATTGGAAAGGATTCCTGATAACGAAGTATGTAGTCGGCCTTCTTGCCCTTCTGGCGGCGATGGCCGTCACCGACGAGAACGATCTGGCCATCCGTGAAGTAGTGCTGCTCGGCGATGCGCCAAAGCGGGTCGCCCCATCCTGCGTTCTGCAGGGTCGGGGTGACGTAGACTCGGCATGTGTCAGCTTCGTTCAGCGGCATCCGGAATCCTTGTTACTCAGTCGGTTGTTTCTTCAGCCATGCGTCTACAGCGTCGCGGTGGAATCTCCAGTGTCGGCCGACCTTTTGGGCCGGTAGCTTGCCCTCTTGGGCCAGCTTATAGAGCGTGGACTTGGCGATCTTCAGGTATGCCGAGAGCTCGTCAATGGTCATCACAGTGTCGTTGGGTGCGGTCATCATGGTTTCTCGATTCGGACCAGCCAGAAGGGGCACCCCGACTGTCGCCACAGCGACACCTTGTATTTGACAGTTAATCGAGCTTGACGTCAATCGCTCAGGGATGCGAGAGAGGTCGACTGCTGACATACAGGTGTCACTGATGTGGAACGCAAAACGCCCGGCTGACGCGAAGTCGGCTCGGGCGTTTATCCGTTGGTGACCGCGTTGATCACCAGGTCGGTCAACAGTTGGTCGACGGCGGCTTGGTCGAGTTCGGCGTTGGTGGCGTAACCGACAGCGGCACCTGCGCGATTGCCAAGTAGCCGATGGGGGCACGCGACGAAAGCAAAACGGTCCCAGCCGGCAGTTGGCCTGAGCTGATCTTGGCCACACCGGCGTCGGTGATGTGCCGTTCGGTGTCGAGCATCACGGGGCAGGTCAGCTTGGACATGTCCCGCGGCGTGGCGAACGGGTGGGTGCCGTTCTCCCAGTACCTCGCTTCGCCGGTGCGGGGTGTGCCGCCGCCGACGCAGCGCACGGCGTCGCCGATCGGCTTGACCTTCCAACCGGCGGGGATGGGGCCTTGGGGGGTTTCTTCGAAGTGGTCGGGGAACAGGGCGGCGGTGTCGGCGGACATGAGGGCGGGCTGGCGGCCTTCGGCCTTGGCGACGACCGGATCGAAATCAACGAACCACGACCGGAAGATCGCCCGCGCCGTCGCCTCCAACGTCTCGTTCATCCGCCGATTCAGTTCGATCTTGTCGTCGAGTTGGCCTATAACGTCTCCGATTCTACGCTGCTCATCGATGGGTGGAGTTGTTACTTTGAAGGTTCGCTGAGCGGTGAGGCTGACGTAATCAGCCATATCCGTCTCGCCCTTTCGAGCTGCGTACTGCTGTCGGAAGGCGGGCGACCGCAAGTAACAGTAGAGGTACCGTCGATCGATCTGGTCCTTATCGAGGGTTCGCCAAAACGTCGTCTGCGGCGAACACACGTAGGGCGGGGCATCATCTGGCACGAGGGCGAGTTTCCCAACGGTTCCCTTGTGGGAGAACAGGACGTCGCCCGGGCAACCGATACCTTTACGAATCCGTTTACGTGCGACCGAGTTGATACGGTCGGCTGTCTCGAACAGAACCTGGCCGTCATTCATGTCAGCGGCGCGTATGAAGGAGGCACAACCATCGCTGGTGAACTCGCTGGGCCGAGGCCGATACTCACCGTGATTACCGTCCTCAACGCGTAGAACGCCACGGTCTTGGAGGTCGATGACCGTTGGAGTTGGCCAGTCATTCGCCATACCCGAACTCCTGCAGCGAGTCGGTAATGGCGTCCTGAAGAGCATCGGCCCGCCCGAACTGGTCGCTCAACGCGGTCATGAGCTTCGGCATGCGTTCCTCGAACGGTTCGCCCTCATCCTCACCGTTGTTCGATCTCACGTATCGACCCGGCGTCAATGCGAACCGGTGCTTCGCAATGTCGTCGGCCGTGGCGACGCTGCAGAAACCGGGCAATTCTTCTGGTGGTTGGACTGTTCGGAACTCGCGGTAGATGCCCGAGACTCGGTCAAGCTCCTCAACGCTCAGTTGCTTCTGCTTCCGCGATCCGGGTATCAGTGAACCGAGCTTCCGTCCGTCGATGAACAGCACTTCGCCGCGCCGGTCCCGCTCGCCGGTCGATCCATCGCGGCCCTTCGACAGGAACCACAATGCGCACGGGATCTGCGTGTTGGCAAATAGCTGGCCGGTGAGCTGCACGATGCAGTCGACGTAATTGTTCTCGACGAGCGCTTGGCGTACTTCCAGCCGAGCCGTCTGCATACTGGACAGTTCGCCTGTCGCCATCACGAAACCCGCACGACCGCCGACATCAAGGTGGTGGAGAAAATGCAGGATCCACATCGTGTTGGCGTTGCGAGGCGAGAGCGTGAACCGGTGAGTCGAGCCGGGAAGTGACAGGCGGGTGTCCTTGTCGGGGATCTTGTCGGAGCCCCAGCCGGCCTCGGATTTCGCGCCGTCGTTGAACGGGGGATTGGCGAGCAGGTAGTCGGCCTTGACGTCGGCGTGTTGATCGTTGTCGTAGCTGTTGCCGAGCTTGATGTTGCCGTTGATGCCGTGGATGAACAGATTCATGCGGCACAGACGGTAGGTGAAATCCTTCGACTCCTGCCCGACGAACGACAGGTTGCCCGAGTGCCTGGTGAACAGGTCGGACTGGACGAACATGCCGCCCGAGCCGCAGCAGGGGTCGAAGACGGTGCCCTCGGTGGGTTCGAGCATGGCGACCAGCAGCTTGACGATGCTGACAGGGGTGAAGTACTCGCCGCCGCGTTTGCCCTCGCTGTTGGCGAACTCGCCGATGAAGTACTCGTAGACCCGGCCGATGAGGTCCTCGCCGCCGTGGTCGAAGGTGAACACATCGCGAGAGAACAGGTTGATCAGGCCAGCCAGATTGTCGCGGGTCATGTTGGATCCGGCGTAGATACGGGGCAGCAGGCCTCGCAGCTGCTCGGGGTATGTTTTTTCGAGCAGGTCGAGGATGTTGTCGAGCTTGATCTTCAGGTCGTCGTCCTGGGCGATCTTGATGATGTTGGCCCACCGGGCGTCCTCGGGCACGATGAATGCGCCCTTGCCCTTGTACTCGTCCTCGTCTTTGAGGATGTCGGCGGCTACCTCGGGGTCGGTGGTGTGGTAGTCGCCGTCGGGATCGGCGATGAGCTTCTCAAGCTCGGCGCGACGGCGCTCGTAGCGCAGCGACAGGAAGCGAAGGAAGATCAGCGGCAACACGTACCGCTTGTAGTCACTCGGCTCGATCGACCCGCGAAGTTCGACGGCCGCCTCGAACAGTGACTGCAGCAACTCGGCGTGGCCGTTGCCGTTGGCCTTCTGCGCCGTCTTCTTCGACTTCTTGCTGGTCATCTTCTTCGCCATGCGGGCTCCATCTCGCGCTTGCTGTGCAGCACGACGGGTGTGGCGCTCTCCGGGACGTGGCGACCGCTAGATCAGTATCGGGTTGGATGGGAACACCTGCCCCCGAGCCTGCATCCGTTGCTGGAGTCCGCCAACGCGCAGTTACCGAACCTGTATGTTAAATGTCCGCAGCCTTGATGATCCCGGAAATGCGTCGATTCGGCAAGCGGACTTAGGGCTAGAGTGTGCTGCCCCGGGCAGCAGCCAATCGAAAAGGCCGCAGCCATCGTTGGCCACGGCCCCTTGCACATCACCATGAGCATTTCGGTCAGACCTTGCTGCCGCACTCGCCGCAGTATTTGGCCGAGCCGGCCACGCCATGGTCGCAGACCGGGCACCGATGCCGGCTGACCATGCCGCGGGCCTTGGGGCCAACGAGCAGAATCAGCAGGGCGATGATGACCGTGATGGCCGTGCCGGTCAGGAACTCCTGGCGGATGTCCCTGGCCGT
>CAZHNG010000503.1:0-3912 GCA_964533785.1 uncultured Saprospiraceae bacterium
ATTAATTGCTATGACAGTGATACCCTTAATTTTCAGTGTTAAAGGGCATGGATCAACTCCGCTACCAGCCCCGTCCACCCCGTTTGGTGAGAGGCCCCTACTCCCCTACCCGTATCGCCGTGGAAATACTCGTAGAACAGTACCAGGTCTTTAAAATGAGGATTATCACGGTAAATATAATTTTCACCGTTTACCCGGCGGTGCCCCTGCTCGTCCTTGGTGAAAATGCCAATTAATTTTTTAGCTATATCATCGGCGACGGTATCCAGACTTACCCATCGCCCCGAACCGGTCGGACACTCGACCTTAGCCATTTGGTCTTTGTAGTGCTCATGGTATTTGCGCAACGATTGAATGATCAGGTAATTCATGGGCATCCATACCGGGCCCCGCCAATTGGAATTCCCTCCAAACATGTAGGTATTCGACTCCGCCGGTGTATACTGAATGGAAAATGGTATACCGTTAATATCAATCGAATAAGGGTTTTCGTGTACCTTAGAAAGCGAGCGGATCCCCACCGGACTAAAGAATTCTTTTTCATCCAGCAACGTTTCCATCAAATGATGCAAGCGATCTTTAGGAATGAGCGACAACAACAGATCATCACAGCCGTCGAAATCATCGATGACCTTGTATTTATTAAGCTTACGCCGGTATTTTTGGAACCATTGCAGGCGCAAATTGAAGTTTTTCAATTGTCCCAGTACCTCTTTTTTAATGAC
Source organism: uncultured Saprospiraceae bacterium (assembly GCA_964533785.1). Taxonomy (GTDB): domain Bacteria; phylum Bacteroidota; class Bacteroidia; order Chitinophagales; family Saprospiraceae; genus JANQRV01. Next base: position 726 of record CAZHNG010000503.1, read on the forward strand.
CAATACCCCGAACATTGTCGTCAAACCTACCAAGGAGCGCACTTTCAAAGGAATGGATTCGCCTTCGGGCATAACCAGCACATCGTAGAAAAACTCGGTATGATCGTCCCAGGAGCTGGGCCAGTTTTCTTCGATCTGGTTCAAAGATTCGGCAATGTAAATAAAATGTTCCAGGAACTTGGTTGCCATATCTTCGTAGGCCGGATCGACCAGCGCAATTTCAATAGCAATATCAAGCATATTTAAACAATACATCGCCATCCAACTGGTGCCGTCGGCTTGTTCCAGGTGTCCGCCACCAGGAACAACGTCACTGCGATCAAATATCCCGATATTATCGAGCCCCAGAAAACCACCTTCAAAGACATTATTCCCATCTGAATCTTTTTTGTTCACCCACCAGGTGAAATTCAGGAGTAATTTTTGAAAGCCCTTTTTTAAGAATAAGATATCGCCTTCACCATTGTTCCGGCTTTTGTCAATATCATAAACCTCTTTAACCGCCCAGGCATGTACGGGAGGATTGACATCCCCAAATTCCCATTCATAGGCAGGGATCTGTCCATTTGGCTTCATATACCATTCCCATAAAAAAAGAAGTAGTTGTTCTTTGGCAAAATCAGGATCAATAAGGGCCAAGGGGATGCAATGAAATGCAGAGTCCCAAACGGCGTACCAGGGGTATTCCCATTTATCCGGCATGGAAATAATATCTTCGTTGTTCAAAGTCCGCCAATCGCTATTTCTACCGTCTTTTCGCATTTCAGGTGGTGGCGGTTGCCCGGGATCCCCCTCCAACCAGTATTCCATGTCTATATTGTAATACTGTTTAGTCCATAGCATTCCGGCAAATGCCTGCCGCTGAATATTTTTCAACTCCGCATTCGGCACGTTTTTTTGAATATTGGCGTAGAATTCATCCGCTTCATTTTTCCTTTCGTCAAAAATAGTAGAAAATGCGCCCTGCAGCGGATGCCCATCCACTGGCTTTTTTGATAACCGGAGAACGACCTCTTTTTTGCCTTTTCCTTCAATCAGCAGATCGTACAAAGGAGATAACTTTGTCCCTTCCGTATTCCCTTCGAGGAAAGTAAAATCGTCCTGTATTACAGCCTGGTGGAAAGCGTCTTTTACAAAAGAAGATTCATTGGGAAGACTAAAAATACGCGCTTTGTTAGTTTCATTCTCGGTTACTAACGTCCGGTTAGGCTGATCAAAATACAAATAATAAGTTCCTAAATTGTGATGGGTGGCTCTGGCAATTCCGTATGTGTTATTCCCTGTGTCTACTACTTTGATGGATGGTTTTTCTTCCGTTCCGAGAAAAGACCAACGGTTACGAAACCAAAGAGTAGGCAATAGAACAAACTTTGCCGATTCGGCACCCCGGTTGTAAACCGTAATGCGGATGAGGATGTCCTCCTCACTATTTTTAGCATATTCGGTGTAGACATCAAAGTACCGGTCATCATCAAAAACCCCGGTATCCAGAATTTCGTATTCCGGTTCTTGTTTAGAACGCTGACGGTTCGTTTCCACCAGATCTTCGTAAGGATAAGCTGAGTGAGGATATTTATATAAATACTTCATGTAAGAGTGTGTGGGAGTGTTGTCCAGATAATAGTAGAGTTCTTTACAATCCTCCCCATGATTACCTTCCTTTCCCGTCAGGCCAAAAAGTCGTTCTTTAAGAATAAGATCGTTGCCGTTCCACATACTCAGTGCAAAACAAAGGTTACAGAGGTTATCACAAATGCCCGCAATACCGTCCTCCCCCCATCGATAACTTCTTGAACGTGCCTGATCATGCGGAAAATACTCCCATGCTTGTCCGAGTGGACTATAATCTTCCCTGACGGTACCCCATTGGCGTTCACTCAAGTAGGGCCCCCATTTGAGCCATTTTTTTCCTTCAGCGTAATTATTTTTTAATCTGGTAGCCTCTGCTCCTTTTGCGTTGGTCATGTTTGATAGTTTTTCAGATCATGAATTAGACAAGTCTAATCTGTAAAGTCAATACTATGCTTATGTACAAAGATTACGTTTGGGTTTGCGGTGAATCATCTTTATCGATGTTTATTTCTTCGTCCAATAACCCAAAGTGTTTGGCCCGCATTTCCCATTGCTTACGGGCGAGGCTACGCATGTCTTCCACGCTATCCAATTCATCAATGATTTCCAATCCCAATAAAGTCTCAATAACATCTTCGGTAGTGACGATCCCCGCCATACCGCCAAATTCATCCACTATAAGCGAGATATGCTCTTTTTTGGCCATCATTTTAGCAAATAAATCGGGAACACTGATCGTCTCCGGGCAAACCAGGATCGGCCGTTTGATGGTTGCCAAAGGCTGATCGCCTTTTCCTTTAACCCTTTGTCTCAACATATGTTCTTTGAGAAAATACCCGGTGATTTGATCTTTCACCTTGTCGTAGAGTGGTATTCTTGTAAAGCGTAATTTTTGATTTTGCTCATCGAACTCCTGAATGTTTTGGTGCTCTGATGTGGCTTTTACAACCGTCCGCGGAGTCATAATGTCTTTAGCTCTTATTGTATTGAATTTAAGCAGATTCTGGATGATCTTATGCTCTTCGGATTTAATTACTCCTTCCTGCTCACCGATTGAGGCAATTGCGGCAATGTGAGAACGACTGAGCACGCTTTTGCTTTTATCTTTCTTTAACCACCGGGTAATTATTTGACTCAACCAAACTAACGGAAACAATAACTTGATAACGATATCAAGTGACTTTACAGTAAAACCGGACAAAGACTGCCAGTTATTAGCTCCTAAGGTTTTAGGTATCAATTCAGAAAGGATGAGAATGAAGAGCGTCATTAAAACCGGAACAACAATGGCAGTGATGTAACTCTCCCCAAAAACGATCAAAGCCTGCGCGCCTACGCCGATGGCACCAACGGTATGGGCAATCGTATTCAGCGTGAGGATTGCCGCCAAAGGACGGTCAATATTGTCTTTATACTCTTTTAGCAATGTACCGGTTCTACTTCCTTCCTGACTTCTCACCTGGATATAGGAAGGTGTTACACTCAATAGAACGGCCTCCCACATGGAGCATAAAAAAGAAAAAATTATAGACATCAAGAAGAAAAGGATCAACAACCCCATAAATATTCACTGTTAATTTTTTCAATAATCGTGACTAAATATAGAGTATTGCGT
>CAZHNG010000504.1:0-3901 GCA_964533785.1 uncultured Saprospiraceae bacterium
GCGTTTTGTTGTCTAAAATCTAGCGTCTAGCGTCTAGCGTCAAAAGTCCAATAATGTTATTGAGTAAAGATAATTGTGAATCCTTAAAAAGACGAAAAATCCAGCAACGATGAGATTTTTACTTATTTATTTGTGTTGTTCTTTGTTTGTTATAACCAGTTGCGTCAATGAAGAGGCAACCGTCAACGAGACGGAAGAAAATGAAGAAGAAAAGCCTATTGTCATTGATGTTCCGGAAGGTTTTGAATTGGAAGACCTTTACACTCCCAGTGATCACAACCGGGGATCCTGGGTTGCTTTGGAAGAAGGCGAGAACGGAATGTTGTATGCTTGCGACCAATACGGTCATATTTATCATTTCCCTATTCCTGAAATAGGAGCGCCACTCGATACCAATGCCATTAAAAAGGTATCCTTTCCATTAGGCAGGGCCAATGGCATGCTATGGGCTTTTAACAGCTTGTACGTGGTCGTAAACGGCAGAACGGATGAAAATTTCCTTGGCAGCGGCGTGTATCGCCTCACCGACACTGACGATGATGACGAGCTGGATAAGCTAGATATTTTAATTCAATTGGACGGTTCGGGCGAACACGGGCCCCACAACCTGGTCGTTGGCCCGGACGGTAATTCCCTCTACCTGTTAGCAGGAAATCATACCAAAGTACCCGAAGAAATTACGGAAAGCCGCCTTCCAATGAACTGGGGAGAAGATAATTTATTTCCACAGTACAAAGATGCGCGTGGTCATGCTGCGGACATCGAAGCGCCCGGCGGCTGGATCGCCAAGACGGACCCCGACGGCAACAACTGGGAATTATTCTCCGCCGGTTATCGCAATCCTTTTGACCTGGCTTTCAATGATGCGGGAGAACTATTCACCTTTGATGCCGATATGGAATGGGACCTGGGGATGCCCTGGTACCGTCCGGTAAGGGTGTGCCATACCACCAGCGGCAGCGAATACGGATGGCGGACCGGTTCCGGGAAGTGGCCCGTATATTACCCGGATAATCTACCGCCGGTAGTCAACCTTGGGCAGGGATCTCCGACGGGGATATTAATGGGTAAAGGATTGAACTTTCCAAGCAGGTACCAGGAAGGACTATTCGTGATGGATTGGAGTTTTGGTACTATTTATTTTGTGGATTTGGAAGTGGACGGCAGCACATATACGGGTACTTCCGAAGAATTTTTGGCGGGCACTCCCCTACCCTTGACTGACGCCATTACAGGTAGTGACGGTCATTTGTATTTCGCCACCGGCGGACGCCGCCTGGAATCACACCTCTACCGTTTACGGTATACCGGCAACGAATCAACCGAAGCGCCTGAAAATACCGGTACCGTTAATGATTTAATGCGATTAAGACGCTCGCTCGAAGCTTATCACAATGTAAAAAACAGCCAGGCCGTTCCTCTGGCTATGCAGCACTTGGATCATCCTGATCGATTCATACGTTATGCGGCCAGAATTGCTTTGGAACACCAGGATCTTGGCTACTGGGCCAGCAGGGTTTTATTATCTCCGAACCCTGAAGTAACCATCCACGGGATCATTGCATTAGCCAGATCCGACCAATCCGAATACCGTGATCAGGCTATTAATAAGCTGAACAGCATCGACTTTAGCAGCCTTTCTCGCGACTCCAAACTAGCGCTGTTACGCGCTTACTCCCTGGTAATGATCCGGTTGGGTAAGCCCGGCAATCCTCTGGTCCAAGAAATGATCAATAGTCTCAACCCTCATTTTCCCGCAAACGGTAAAGCCATCGATAAGGAACTCGGGCGATTACTGGTATACCTGGAAGCGCCTGAAATTGTGCCCAGAATGGTGGCGATATTAGAAAAAGTAACACAAGAAAAAGCGGATGATCCTAAAGGCTATCTCAGCCAGGAAGTAACCGAAAGAAGTGACCAATACGGACCTACCATCCAGGAAATGCTGGAAAATATGCCTCCTTCCGATGCTATTTACCACTCCATTTCTTTGGCCTACGCTAAAGAAGGGTGGACGAAAGACAGCTGGGATCGCTATTTTAACTGGTTCTATACCGTTTTCAGCAGCAAAGGGGGGATGAGTTTCAAAGGATTTATGGACAGGGTACGGTTTGACGCCCTGGAAAATGTGCCGGAAGATCAGAAACAGAAATATGAAGAAATGTCGGGTATTTACGATCCTAGTAAGACCCTGGTCAATCTACCGCAACCTGAAGGCCCCGGTAAAGAATACATCGGCAGCGAGATCAATCGCATCGTCAGTAGAGGGCTTTCCGATTACCACGGAGATTACGAACGCGGCAAATTCATCTACCAGGCAGCACTCTGTGAAACCTGTCATCGCATGCGCGGAGAAGGGGGTAATGCCGGTCCGGATCTCACCCAGGTCCATACCCGTTTTAACCGCTGGGAAATGGTTTATGCGATCTATATCCCCAGCGAAGAAATTTCCGATCAATACGCTTTCAATTTGTACACGCTGAAAGATGGTACGAAACACGCAGGACGGTTATTGAATGAAACGGAAACGGAGGTGGTCATTCAACCCAATGCCTACGATGAAACCTATTCCATTACACTTAATAAAGAAGATATTGTTAACGAAGAACTCTCCCCCATTTCTCCGATGCCGGTGGGCTTGCTCAACCGTTTGAACGAAGAAGAAATTGTGGATCTTTTTGCTTTCCTCCAAGCGGGCGGAGACCCGAATCATGAATATTACAGTGGGGAAGTTGAGTAGTTTCTTCTTTGATTTTAGATGCTAGATACCAGATGCCAGATGCCGGAAAGAAAACAGTATTCTACCTGTCTGGCATCTGGTATCTACAATCTGTCATCTCTATGCGTTAAACCATCAATATAATTCATCAAAGCAAGGTGCCCCTTTTCATCCTCAATCTTTTGGTCGTAAACACCAATAATAAATTCGTGTTTTTCGTAAAGCAGCGGTGTCGCGCCGGGCGCTCTGCCAAAACCAAATACCACCATGCCATCCGGTGATTTATTACCTTGTCGGGTATTGCCCATGTAGGTATAAAGGTCTTGGATACTATCTGCTTGAATTTGCTTGACAAAGAAAGTATGATCATAATTCCGGTCCCCAAAATAAACGGTTTGCCATTTTCCGTAACGCTCCGGACCGAGTATCAGATCGGGCTGGTCCGTCAATGGGCCCTCCTGATCCGTTCCCCAGTAGTGGGTAGCAGGAGAGAATTTACCGGCAATAGGGCCTTCGTACAAAAACCAGTAGGGGGTTTGTTGGTCGGTTTGTTCAATAGATAAGTGCGCATAATCATCATAGAATGACCAGGTCCACTCCCATTGTCCGCTTTTTGAAATGGATCGGATCTGATGGTCGCTAATTTTTTCCGAAGTCATTTTAGCAAAACCGGGATGGCCACAGCCACCGTCGGCGGATTGGTAAACCAGATTCGGAAGTCCGCGGTAATCACTGGCGGCAGAACGGGGAAATCCCGCCGAATCGGTTTTGTGGAATTTTATCCAGTCCACGCCGTTATTGTCGAGAATATTTGAAAACCCACCGGCTGCTTTTTGGTAATAATAAGTGGCGCCTGGCGTACGAATAGTGAAACATTCCTGCCCTTCTCTTATTTCCCCTTCTGAAATACTTATACCAGATTGACAGGACTGCAAAACACTAAATATAATGAAGAAAAAGCTTGTTGGACATTTCATGCGCAAATATTCAAAAGAATTAATATGTGACACTGCAGATTCCAGACGCTACCTAACCGGAGTCAGCTAATCTGTATACACAGGATTTATTTTATTTCCATTAGAATCAATTTTATTGTTTGACATAAAGCTCACTGGACTAAAGCTTTATATTTTAGAAGCCACGGATGCACGAATAGAGAAATGATTGTATTAGAGGGGCATT
>CAZHNG010000505.1:0-3890 GCA_964533785.1 uncultured Saprospiraceae bacterium
GGGGCCCTTAATCCCATTTCCTCATCGATTTGGACAAAAATCCGGTGGTTCAAAACACTAAGAAACTTATGTTACAGTGTACTAAGGACATTAGATACTTAATCCTTACACGCAGGGCTATGGCGATAGTACTTTGGGCAGTGGGATGATAATCCTAAGGGGTTATGTCCCGTCCAAATCATCAGAAGGTAGACTAATGGCTAACTATTGCTCCACCAAAGCAGTATCTATACTCACTCTCTACTACCCACTATCCATTACTTGACCCGCACCAACTGACCGTCCTGATCCATGACGACGAAAGCATCACGGAAGCCAAGTTTTTTCACCTGAGCAAGGGCCTGCTTTGCGCTGGCTTCAGTATCAAAACCCGATAATAATTTGATGGTCAGATTATTCCGTTTACGGTCTTCGATCATGCCCAGGTATTCGATTTTACTAGCATCAAAACCGGCGGGGTTACGAAATACACCTAACTGAATTTTATATCTGCTGATAACGCCGCTGGTATCCTCGGTTTCATCTTCAGGTTGGTTGATAGAACTTACAGGGCCCCCGCGTTCTTCAGTAATAAAGGCTCCGGAGACGCCCCTGTTCTTAACGGTAGCCAGCGCATCTTCAGCGGCCTGGCGACTGCCAAACACTCCGATTCTGATCTTGTACAAATTGCCTTCACTCTTGTAATACAATTGCCCAAGATCACTAAGGTTGTTGAATTTACCCAGATCAGGAGAACCTAATGCTGCTAATTGAACTGCAAAACCAGCCTCAATATCCGAAGGGGTAGAACTGCCTTCATCGGATATGATTGCACCTCCTCCTGCACTCGTGGAAGGAAGCATGGAGATGGTCCCCAAGATCGAAAGATCAATACCTTCAGTCGTTCTGACCGTTCTGTTCACATCACGAAAACCAGGAGCAGAGTAGCGTAACAAATAAACGGCTCCGGGGCTAAGGGCTAGTGAATATTCACCGGTCTGGTTGCTTTTAGTTTCAGTAAAGCTTCCCGTGTTTTGGTTGGTCGCCATGATCGATATTCCCTTCACCGGTAAGCGGGTAGCATAACTCACGATTTTACCGATGTATTCTTCTCCCACCTTGCTGAGGGTGACTTCAAAGCTGCGGTTGTTAGTCAAGCCGAAAGCCGTCAGGTTGAGATTGCTGCTGATGAAGCTGTCCTTGCGGATCACGACACTGCAATCGATACCTTCTTGAGCCTGAAAACTGTAAATGCCGTTGGCGTCTGTCAATTGCACACCACGACCGCATTCCGAAAAATCAATTTCGGCATTGCTGATCGGCGAGCCGTCCGAAGCATTTTTTACCCTAACCACAATACCGTCACCCGTTTTCGCAAAGCGGTAAATGTCTCCGTTACCGCGTCCATCGCTGCGATTGGAAGTCATATAACCTATGTTGCGAAAACTATCATAAATGAAGCCGTAATCATCTCTGGGCGAATTAATTCTGCTGCCCAAATGAAAGATCCTTGACCAGCGGTTATTGTTTTGCGTTGCGCGAAAGACATCGTAACCGCCCATGCCCTGGTGCCAGTCGGAAGAAAAGTATAAATTCTGTCCATCGAAAAACGGAGATATCTCATCGCCGGGAGAATTAATGACCGGGCCTAAATTTTCGGGCGTACTCCAACCGTCACGGGTGCGGAACGAAACGTATATATCATATCCGCCAAAACCATCCGGACGATTGGAAGCAAAATACAATTGCTCCCCGTCGGGGGAAAGATGGGGGAATCCGGTACTATAATTGTTGCCATTATAGGGAAAAGGTACTTCATTTTGCCAGCCACCGTAGGGTGTAGTCCTTGCTTCAAACAGATTTAATTCCATTCCGCTTGAACCTAAGTGACGCGTACCATCCAAAAAGTTGTTCTTGGTAAAAATTACGGTTTCCAAATCAGAGGAGAAAACCAAAGGCCCTTCTTTATACGAAGGTTCCCGGGACTGTTTAAAGAACACCGGGGATGTTAACTCTCCCGTTTGAGGACTGATCGTCGCGATAAATAACTGATTGAATGAACGGCCGCTTCTATCCGTATCATCTCTGCCGGGGGTACTGCTTTGTCGAATGTCAGAGCGAGCGGAAGCATATACCAGCCTATCCCCATAAAAAGCAGGACCGAATTCGGCAGAGCTAGAGTTGATCCTTTCATTCTGTACGATGTAAGGGGAGGGGGCACTCAATTGCGAAATGGCGAAATTACAACTGGCAGCAAAATGGTTACCGACTACCGGATCAAATTGGGCGTAGCGTTGAAACAGTTGTTTGGCTTCTGCGTACCTTCCCAATGCTTTTAGCACTTTTCCGTAATTCAAGATGTGAATGGCATCAACTTTTCTTTGCTTGACCGCCTGAGCATACCATTTGGCCGCTTCATTCATTTCATTAAGATGCCGGTAACAATCGGCTAGTTTACCGAGTGCTTCCTCGTTGTCAGGTCGTCTTTTCAGCGCGTTTTTGTAGCTCCTGATCGCTAAATTGAAGGCGTGTAATTCGTAGTCTTTGTTTGCTCTTTTCAGCAAGGACCGGAACTGTGCTGATGCCGGCAATGCAAAAGCGATCATTAGTAGCAATACGAATATTTTCTTTGGGATATTCCTCATGGTTAATGGTTATTTATTGTCTAAACTTTTGACGCTAGACTCTAGAAGTTAGACTAAAAAACCTAACTAATTGACAATCAGGGAAAAATTATTTATTCTGAAAAATTGATATCCATCGAATATCAGCGTTTTGTTGTCTTAAATCTAGCGTCTAGTATCTAGTGTCAAAAGTCCAATTATTGTATCTGTAGCAAATTTAAACAAAAGAGCTGAGAATTAACGGGTTTAACGGGTTGCGAGTTAGACGAGTTAGACGGTTTGAACGGGTTAAGCATCCCATTATTCATCGCCCATTGCCCATTGCTCATTGCCTCATCGCTCATTGCTCATTGCTCATTGTTCATTGCTCATTGCCCATTGCCCATCGTTCATTGCCCATTGCTCATTGCTCATTGCCCATTGCTCATCGTTCATTGTTCATTGCTCATTGCTCATTGCTCATCGCGCAAGCCTCTTCATATTCCTGTATCAAGTCTTGCATTTCTTCAACCGACAAGTAATTGAGTTGAATTTTATTTTTATACTCCTTACTAATTGCAGGGTTAATGAGCAGGAATTCTACCCCCGTTTTCAATTCATCGCCGAGGCCTCTGTTAACCGTGATGAGATCCGTTGCCCGTTCAATTTTTTTTATGAAACCTGGATTCACTATATAATTAAAAACAAAGCCAAGCATACTCAGAAAACTTCTGTCAGAATAGTCCAGGATATGAGCTAGTTCATGTGCCAACCATCCGGCTTGAATTTCAAAGGGCAAATTTGTAAAAAAAGATTCCTTGGCACTTTCTTTGGTATTATTGATATAAATGACGTATTCCCTGGTTTTTTTATTGAACATCTTGAAATTCACGATCGGCTGGGCGGCCATAATTGCATTGACGGATCGAAATGTTGCGTATTCAAATTTAATGGAGGTGTTCTTCAATTCAGGATAGGCAGACAGGGCAATTTTTGCTGCCGGTTGTATATCCGCCGGGCATTCTTCTATAGTTAAAGCCTTGAGGATATTGGTGTCGGGTTCACAAAACCGTTTGTCAACCAATTCTTCATCCGTAACGAAGGACCGGCTAAATAATCCCAATGCCAAAAGGGCTAAAAGGAACACCAGCAATATCCAACCTATAATTTTTAATCCTTTCCAAAGCATATCCTTAATAATGAATTAAACTACAATATAGGGCAAGAGTCAGTTTACAAAACAAGAATAACAAGCTGCTTGTTTGAACTGTGTTTATTGGTTATGGGGTTATGGGGTTATATGGGTTA
>CAZHNG010000506.1:0-3868 GCA_964533785.1 uncultured Saprospiraceae bacterium
TCAAGGGAGCTAATTTGGGAGGATATTTGTCATAATCAGGTTTGATCACTTTTTTAGTAAGCCCTTTTTCATCAGCATACCGGTCCGCCAAACGATCCACACCTTTTGCACCTCCGTGTACAATCATTTCCACATCTGGAAAATGCGCTTCCATCAAGCTTTTGAAAGCTTCATAATTGTGAAACAACCTGCTTCCGGTAACTAATAATTTCATGCGTTTTAATTTAAAACAATATAGTGAATTTTAAGCAAAAAATCAAGTGAAAATATGATTTAAAATACTGTTTTTCAATGATTTATTTTGTGTTTTAATTTGTATTTTTCAAAACATTTCCGTATATTTATATTGTCAAACAAAGGGAAACAATCCTTTTATTCAATCCATTTTCACACCCTTAACGCTATGGAGCTTTACTTACACACTACAGCTTATAATGCGCAAGATCAAGCCATCCAAATCACCGTTCACGCCCAGGTACTTGTGCAAGATTATTGCATAGGCTATTGCCCTCGCCAGCATAAAAGTGATAGCGTTAAAGAAATCAGCGCTGAAATTATCTCCATTTACAATGAAGTCGGGGAAGAAATCACGCTTTCCAGCTTTCAGGAAGAACAGCTCCTGGACGAGTTGCTAACATTGTATTCACAGGCAGAGACTTTAGAAGCTGAACGGCTTGAGTGTATAAAAGAGGATCGAATCAGGGCTCCTTGATTCCATAATTTCAATCCAGTCAGTTCTCGAGTTCCTACGGTTGGAACTCACAGATAATTTCCATTATTTATATCTAATCAGTTAAACTATTTCGTTATGAAAACAGCAGTTTTGAATTACGTCAACAACCAATTGATCAATCCCACAACCGGAGAAGTGATGAATATTCGCTATTTGCCTGGAAGACCTTTGTCCGTAAGGTTCGACGCTAGTAGAGGGATTTTTACTATTAACGGTAGAAAGCCCATTACTGAAAAAGGCGGCACCTTGTCATTTATTCCGGTAGCGGTAAGGATTTTCCGTGATGATATCCTGGGCCTTGGCATTAGAAAGTGGGCCGAATTTTTTTATCTCAACGATAAAGATGTGGTGTGCAACCTATTAGTACATGAATACAGCGTTGATAACCTGATGCGGACGATACAGGATATGTATTACGACGAAGTGGATTTGTGTAGCATTAAACTGACGATCACTCCGATCGAACGTATCAACAAAAGTGCTGGCAGTAAGTATTATATTGCCGACTTCAGCTACGAAGAAATTCCGGAAAAATTGGTTCGGGAAACCCAACTCAAAATAAAAGGCATTCCGGTCTGGCGGATCGATACGTTTACCGGTGATGCGGAAATTGAATTAGCAATTAATTACAATCCTCCGGTGATGGAAGCACCAAAAGAGGAAGTAAATATTGCTGCTTGATAGGCCGTTTCTGGTTCCGGAATTACTAAAGAAGAAAATTCAGGTTGTAGGAATCCTGGATTTTCTTCTCAACATTATTCCTTTCCAATCAACTCATACACATGATACCAGTGAAAGAAAGCCTCCAGGTTTGACTTTTTTAGTTTATTCAACCTTGTTTCGAAAGGTTGTTTGATCACCCAATCCGGCGTTACTTCACGGTCAGAAAACCTTTGTAATTGTCGGGCCTTTGTTTGGATAAGAGCAGCTAAATAGGCTGCTTTTGCAGCAGGAAGGATGGCACGCTCTTGGTGAAAGTGCTCGGTGAAAATGAAGTTCTTGATATTTCTGATACCTTTTTGCAGCTCTTCATAGTTGCCGTCTCCACTCTTTCCTCGCGTGCTTATCAACATTGCTGTTCCGAGAATGTCTTGGAGTACGTCTTTCGGAGAAAGGTGTTCGTTTTTCCGATACTTCAGTTCCGCTTTTGCATATGCATCAAAAACCTGAGCGATGATAGCAACCTTTCCAACAATGTTGAACAACTCCCCTATGTCAAAAAGTTGCTTAATGATTTCAATCTCTTTTTCACTTCCATAAAGAATTCCGGTAGTTTTGGGTGCAAAGGCAGTTAATTTATCGCCAAGTATAGCTTCCGGTGTAGGAACAAGGACTTTTACGGGCTGCTCTTTTGTCATCAAAAAAGGAGAATTGATCTCAACCTGCTGTGTATGAAGCCCGTAGTGACTTTCCTCATAAAGAATATCCAGCAGGATATATTCCCTTTCGGCTCGCGCATTGGTGACCGGGAAATAATAAAATTTGTAATGTGCCTTATTGATCCCGAATTGGGTTGTTCTTTTATCTTCTTTGTACTCAATGAAATCCGTTTTCGCGATGATGTCCTTGAAAATTGCTTCAATCCGTTCGGGCTTACGGGGAACGATGATATCTATGTCTATTGAAAAACGTTTGGGTTCCGGCAATAATAGCATTAATGCGGTCCCTCCTTTGAAAATGAAATTCAACCTACTGTCTTGCAATCGTTCTAATAAATAAAGCGCACGAATCATTTTCTCCACCAGAATAGGATCCGCTTTGTATTTTTTCGCAACTGTATTGATCCAATTTTCCTTTAGTGAAGTAAGATGAATCATAGGAACTAAGATTTGGCGACAAATAAAACTTATTGCCGTTTATTAGAAATTTGTTCAATCAACCTTTCTACCGATTGCTTTTTATTTCTGCGACCGGCGTAACGCAATAATTTAGAAGTACTGACCCGGTATTTCTCAAATGCAGTGCTATAAATATGGCGCAACTCCGCCCCCTGTTGCGCTGCAAACAAAAGTGGATTGCTGTAAATATCTACCAGGATCTTTTCAATCGTACAGGTAAGTACAGTATCAACCAGCTGAGTTGGAGCTTCCGTCCTCAGGTGAGTAACGATGGTGGCTTCCTTCGTATTGGTAATATAATTATTCATCACTTCTTCCGAAGGATCCAAAAAAACGTTTGGCGTTTTTCCCTGGACAAAGTGAAAGACAGGTTCCATCAGCTCTTTCTCAACTTCAATCAAAGTATTAAAGCGGCCAGGCTGATGTTGCATAAATTCATTAATCCATTTGGTTGACCAAATACAAACATCAACAAAAGGAAATTCTTTATGGAGCGTACGGTAAAGGTTTTTCAGGGGCCGGTCAATTGCCGGCACATAGTCTTTTACTTCTAATGCAGATAGGGAATAAGTCCCCCTTTCTATTCTATGAAGGATCCCTTTTTGAGTAAGCACGTGAATCCGCCAATCTATCAGAGACCGGTTAAGCTTTTCTCCAAAGCGGGTATAGAATTGAAAGATATCCTCAACCCTTATCAACTGGTCTGTTCCAAAAGCTTTTTTCAGCTCCTTTATATGTAGTGATGTACTAGCGATGATCAATTGTTTTTACAAAAATAACAAATCTACGATTCGGCAACAAATAAATTTTATTGCCAAATCATAGAAATTTAATCAGGCAGTAAAAACTTCCGTTTAAGCTCACTCTTCACGTCATCCTCAAAAGAACTCAGATAATTTTCGGTGGTCTTGATATTGGTATGCCCCAGCATTTCCTGAATCATTTCGGTTGAGACGCCACTCTTTCTCAAAACATCGGCGAAAGTATGACGAGCATAGTACGTAGTTACCTGCTTATCGATTCCGATCTTACCGGCGATGACCTTGAGGTATTTATTTACTTGCTTGGTGAATTGTTTTATCTTTTTCACCCGCTCTTCTTCAGAGCTTGCGCTATTCAGGGTAGGAAAAATATAATGATCAGAATGAGCTGGTTTTGAACCCCACCTTTCAATGATATCCAGCATGGTTTGATCCAGGGTGATTACTATTTCTCTGATTTCCTCCACACTATTGATCGTTTTCCTACGATGATACACGATATTCGTTCCACGTAGCTGATTGTACTTAAATCTTAA
>CAZHNG010000507.1:0-3855 GCA_964533785.1 uncultured Saprospiraceae bacterium
TCATTGTTCATTGTTCATTGTTCATTGTTCATTGTTCATTGTTCATTGTTCATTGCCCATTGTTCATTGTTCATTGTTCATTGTTCATTGCCCATTGTTCATTGCCCATTGCCTACACACTTCAAAACACAAATTCCAAAAACACGCCCCAAGTAAAAATTTTACAACTAAACAATTATGAAAAAAATATTTACACTCCTATCCTTTTGCACCATTTTTCTTACCGTACAGGCTCAGGATGCGCGATTTTCACAGATCAATGCCTCCCCTTTACAATTGAACCCGGCAATGATCGGGGTTTATCAGGGACAATACCGCCTGGTTGCAAACTACCGTGAACTGTATGCCAGTATTTTACAGGATAATCCTTTCCGTACCGTTGCGGCAAGTTTTGATATTCGTTATCCGGTGAATAGAGGGGATTATTTCGGTCTTGGAATTTCGGCTTTACGTGATGAGGTTGGTTTGGCGAACTTTAACCGTACGCGTGCTAATGTTGGTGGTTCTTTTCTTAAGGAATTGAGCGGAGGCAGGTACGGCAAGGGTAGCCAATATCTGGTAGCCGGTGCACAGGTAGGCATTGGACAACGCGGTTTTGACTGGGGCAATTTGTGGTTTAGCCAACAATTTGACCCGGAGAGCTATTCGGTTGACTTTAATGCTGCCTCCGGAGAAAGTATCCCAACCATGACTCAGGTCAACACGGGTATTCACCTGGACGTCAATGCCGGTTTACTTTGGTACATACTGATGGATGAAAATACTAGTTTTTATGCCGGAGGTTCGGTACACCATATCAATACCCCTAATATTTCGTTTCTCGGAGATGCCGAAGAAAATTTAGACCGCAGATTCGTTGGTCATCTCGGTGGGCAACTCCCCATCAGCAGAGGAGATAATTTGAGCATTCTGCCCGCAGCGGCCTTTATGAGCCAAGGACCGGCAATGAGTACTACTGCCGGCGCAAATTTCAGGTATACGGACGGTAGCTGGGATGCGCTCGCCCTCCGGGTAGGTGGCTGGATGCACTTCTCCAATAAGCTCGAAAGCGAATTTTTGATGGATGCTTTTATTGTCAATGCCGTTTTGGAAACAGAACGATGGATGCTTGGTTTGAGTTATGATATTACCACTTCCTCTCTTACTAATGCTAATAATGGACGCGGGGCTTTTGAAATTTCGTTAACATATATTCACCCGGAGAAAAAGCGAAATCGCCTGGAGTGTCCTACGTATTGATCATATAGTGCGTGTTAAGGCTGGCAATTCAGCAATCAATAACCAGCGGCATGGTCATCCCCACGCGGATCAGCCGCCCCTTCCAGTTTGCCGTCGGGTCTAACTAATATAGCATCTACTCTGCCGATATTGCCTCTTGCCCTGAATTCGTGCCCTTTAGCCTTGAGTTTTTCCATGGTAGAGGGGGGTAGGCTGTCAGATTCAACAAACACTACCGGCGGCAACCACTGATGGTGAAAGCGGTTTGCCTGTACGGATTCACTCATGCTCATTCCAAAGTCCAAGACATTGATAATACATTGGAAAACGGAAGTAATGATGGTGGAACCTCCCGGAGTACCTACCACCATTTTTAACTGATCGTCTTGAAGTACGATGGTCGGGGTCATCGAGCTGAGCATTCGTTTACCAGGTTCGATCTTATTAGCTTCGGCGCCAATTAGTCCGAACATATTTGGCACCCCAGGTTTCGAGCTGAAATCATCCATTTCGTTATTCAGCAGAAAGCCGGCTCCGTTAACCACGGTGTAGCAACCATAACCACCATTGATCGTTGTCGTTACCGACACAGCATTGCCGTTCTCATCTACTATAGAAAAATGGGTGGTCTCTTCACTTTCTGCCATAACTTTGATATTTCCCGCTGCAACCTGATCGCTCGGGGTTGCGGCATCCGGATCAAAACTGGACATTCTTTCTTCCAGATAGCTTTTGTCCATTAGCTCTTTTCTCGGCACCGGATAGAAGTCACTGTCTCCTAAATAAGTAGCACGGTCAGCGTACACTCTGCGTTCCGCTTCGATCATCAAATGAACCGCTTCCGGAGAATGGAATCCATAGCTTCCCAGTGGGTAGGGTTCCACCATCTCCAATAATTGTGTAAGTGCAATGCCACCACTGGAAGGCGGAGGCATACTGATGATGGTATGATCTCTGTACGCTGAAATGACCGGCTCTCGCCACCTGGCTTCGTAAGTACGTAGATCCTGAAGAGTAATCAAGCCTCCTCCGGCTTCCATTTCATTTACGATTTTTTGCGCCGTTTCTCCTTCGTAAAACCCCGCTGCTCCATCTTCCATGATCAATTGCATCGTATTGGCCAGGTCCTTCTGGATCAAGATGTCTCCTTCACCCCAAGGCGTTTCTCTTACAAAAACGGGTAAGGCGGTATTATAGTCTTTGAAGTTTTGTTGATTGCTGTTCAATGCTTCCGCTTGCCGTTGGGTCAATCTGAAACCATTTGCTGCCAAATCTCTCGAAGGCTGGATCAGGCGCTCCATGGGCAAGCTACCGTATTTTTCGTGAGCAGCGAACATACCCGCCACACTACCGGGTACGCCGGCCGCTAAATGTCCTTTTCTGCTCATACCGGCAATGACCTCCCCCTCTTCATCCTGGTACATCCTTTCCGTAGCGGCTGCAGGAGCCTTTTCCCGGTAGTCCAAAGTGGCCACCTCTCCATCGGTTTTCCGAATGACCATAAAACCACCTCCGCCGATATTGCCGGCGACCGGATAAGTTACGGCCAACGCAAATTGGACTGCTATAGCCGCATCAATGGCGTTACCCCCATCCTTTAATACGGCAAGACCCACAGCCGTAGCTTCCGGATGAGCAGAGACAACCATGGCTTTTTCGGCAATTGCCGTTTTTTTTATAAAATATTTTTTACTTTTTTTAACTCCCTCTTTTTCAGATATTTGAGTGCAATTTGGGAAGAAAAAAATGATGGCAAAAAGAAAAAAAATTGAAACGTTTTTCATTTTTGGTACGGTACTTGATCTAGTGTAATCGAATTCGCCACTAAGTAAATTCTAACAAAGAAAATCAGTAGCGGCAACCGTCCGCAAAATAACAAAAATTCGTTATGTGCTTTGATTTGTAAAGATTGGCGTTTTAAAAGTTAGAGCTTCCATTAAAAAATTAAGATCGTTTGTTTGATGCTGTGTAAGCGATTACACTTGGTCGGCTTTTGGTCACTACCGAGGACCGTATGCCAGTATTTAACTGACAATGTATCACTCAATTGATTATGCTGTCAATTGGGGGTAAACGGCTATTCTTCTTACCAAAAAAATGACATAGATAAACAAGATTATGATTTGTACAACCTAAAGAGTTGTGGGTGCAACCCTTTTCAATAGTTTACAAGTGTGAGAGAAATCTATATCCAAAAGAATATAGTGTTTCAATAGTATACCCGGTTGCACCCCTTTTTGCCAACAACTGTCCTTTCAATACAGCAGCTATTGCAAGGAATGGATATAAAGAATTAGGGATATTTACTGGCTTTATTTTGAGCGCCGCCCATAAGTTGGGCGGCACTTTTTTCTTGGGAGTATGTTGATTCAATTCTTCATAGTTTTAATTTACCTTAATAGAGCTGCCTCCTGGTAACAATACATTTACACATCGACACAACAACTTAGTGATGCTTTCGTGCCTGCCTTTGTTGGCCGCGCAGGGTCTGTCTGTGTAGACCAGTTTTTGTGCTTTGGTGGCAGAAAAACGCATATTGTCGTGTGCCCCTGGTGGTCGCGGTCTACGATCAGCCTATAAAATGGGTGCAGCCCGATTTTGATGTACAACGATCGGATGTAGTACAAGCATCTGTAA
>CAZHNG010000508.1:0-3829 GCA_964533785.1 uncultured Saprospiraceae bacterium
GAGTGGTAATTCCATTAGAAGTCACTTCACAGCCGTTCGCATCGGTAACGGTGACGCTGTAGTTACCTCCGCCCAGGTTAGTTTGGGTTGGATTAGCAGGCAAGCCTCCACTCCAGGCGTACGAAAGACTTCCCGTACCGCCATTCGCATCGATATCAATCTCGCCGTCTGTTTCACCGAAACAACTGATGTCGGTAATATTGACATTATTTATGGTCAATCGGGAGGATGGTTGAGTAATGGTATAAGAATTAATGGTAATTAATCCAGAACCGGCATCAGTTACTGTTACCATATAATCGCCAGCGGGAACACCTGTCAAATTCGAGCCGGTATTACCTTGTACGCTCCACTGGTAATTAAAAGATCCTGTTCCACCGGTAACCGTTAAATTGATAGCTCCGGTACTTTCACCATTACAGGCTACATCAGTCACTTCTGCCTGGCTGATCGTCGGAGGCTGGATACCATTAATCTCTCCCGGATCACCGCTGAAGGGTACTTCGTTAAAATCGCCGTCGATCACTTCTATTGCACCACCCGCTACGGGAGGAGCTTTGAAATCAATAACGGCCTTTTCTTTATCCAGTACTTCAAAGCAAATATCGAACATCTTTTCCCCGTCTTCGAGATCACGCGGTAAGATATCCGCCGGCTCCCACAAGAATGAAATAGAGCCAGGCTGGATCTCTCCTTCTCCCGGTCTACCGATTCGAGCATCGCTCAGCTTTGCATTCAAATTATTCGTTCTGGTGAATTCCAGCAATGCTGGATCATAATCAATTGCAAATTGGGCACCGATAATATTCGTGAATTTATAAGCATTCACTTCTACACAGACTTCTTCGCCAATCTCGCCCAAGCCGTCAGTTATATCTAGCGTAAATACATCGAAGCTTATTTCTTCTTCAACGGTGATGTAGGCCGCTCTTGTCTCCGTATCCATTCCATCAGGGCCGGTGATCGTCAAAGTCACCGCATATATCCCCGGGGTATTGTAAGTAACAACTGGGTTTTGCTGGTTGCTGGTTGAGGGAACGCCGCCCGGAAAAGACCAGGACCAACTTGTTGGGTTACCAGATGATTGGTCTTGAAATTGTACCGCCTCACCGATCAATATTCTAGTCTCGTTAGCACTGAAGTTGGCGTTCAATCCACCGGGAGGGCCATTAATCACCCCTGGATCGCCATTAAACATGATGGGATTTCCGTCTACATCGGTTACTTCTATATTGCCGGCCGGACCAGGAGGTGCTTTGAAGTCCACTACGGTTTCCTCCGTAGTTTTGATCTCAAAACATACGTCGAAAAGCGCTTCTCCATCATCGACGGTAAATACTGAACCGGAAGCCGAAAATAAGAGAAATGAAACCGTACCTGGTGTTACAATTCCAACTCCGGGAGCAATGATCGCAGCATCACTGGCAATTGTACTATTGATATTTTCAGTTCTGACAAACTCCAATACGTCCGGATCGTAATCCAGGGCAAAACTAATACTACTTATCTCCGTAAATTTGTATCCATCGATACTGATACAAACTTCATCTCCCACTTCGCCTTGTGCATCGGTAGCATCGATCGTAAATTCATCAAATCCAATTTCCTCAACAGTGATATAAGCATTTTTTCTTTCTGTATCGCTTCCACCGGGACCGGTAGCTTCGAGCACTACCCGGTAGGTACCCGGTGTATTGTAGGTTACAGTTGGGTTCTGTTCATTGCTTGAATTGGGGGTACCCCCCTGAAAGGTCCAGGACCAGCTTGTCGGATTTCCCGTTGATCGATCTGTAAAATTGACAGATTCCCCTACATTAATGTTGCGTCTGCTAGCACTGAAATCCGCATTGACCGAACTCACATTACCGCCGTTAATCTGTCCGGGATCACCTGAAAAAGGAATAGGGCTACCATTTACATCAGTTACTTCTATGTTGCCGGCCGGACCAGGAGGCGCTTTAAAATCAATGGTAGTGGCCTCATCAGATCTGATCTCAAAACAAAGATCGAACAAGGTTTCCCCATCATCTACCGTAAAGACCGAACCAGAAGCAGAAAAAAGCAGGAAAGAAACCGTTCCCGGTGTGACAATTCCAACCCCCGGAGCGATGATAGCCGCGTCACTCGCAATCTCGCTATTTACGTTTGTAGACTCTACGAACTCCAATACATCCGGATCATAATCTACCGCAAAGCTTATACTACTAATTTCGGTAAATTTATAGGCTTGTATGCTTATACAAACTACATCTCCTACACTTCCATTGGCATCGGTAGCATCAATGGTAAAATCGTCAAAGGAAGTCATGCCGGCTTCTACCGTGATGTAATTTGTTTTTGTTTCTGTATCAGAGCCATCTGCATTAGAAACAGTTAGTGTGACGGTGTAGGTACCTGGAGTATTGTAAGTTATTGTTGGATTTTGTTGGCTGCTGATACCCGGCATACCACCGGCAAAATTCCAGGACCAACTGTCGGGATTATTGGTTGAAAGATCGGTGAAGTTCACTGATTCGCCGGCTGTGATAGTGGTCCTGTTAGCCGAAAAATCAGCAGTAGGCGGATTAGCGGAAGAAGAACCGCGATTCACACCTCCCATGCCATCTTCGTCGATGGCCAACCGCATGGATCCTGTTTCATCGAATGCTTCCCGCTGAAGGGGATCATCAACCATTGTTACCGACGCGTCTCCGTCATCTAATACAATGAAACACAGATCAAATAATGCTTCATTGGACATAAAGTTATCGGGATTAAAAAAGTTGCCCAACCAGGCAAAGATAACCCTATTCGCAGGAATATCATTGCCAAATTTTTGTGCTCCAAACAAGTTTTTTACATCGGTTTGAGAAATTTCGGTCTTTCCACCAACTAGTCTTGAATTGATATTTAAAACGGTGTCAAATTGCAACAGCGTTGAATCAAAAGCAAAACTTCCTCCTATACCCGTGAGGGTTCTGGCTTCGACGTTGTTCACCGTTATGCATACCTGGTTGCCTACGTCTCCGTTAGCGCTTTCAATGTCTAATTTTAGAGCCTGGCCCAGCATCGGAGAAGTTACTGTAGCCAGCAAAAAAACTATTGCTGGTAATAAAGTGTAAATAGTTCTTTTCATGTCAATTTTTTTTACCGGAATGTGGGATAATTTTCTTCTACAATTGTTTCGTTGTCGTTTGTGTCAGTAATATTCAAGTCATGTGCGTTAATAGTACGATGTTCTTCAATGTTCATGGAATTCCTAAATTGTCATTGTAATTTATTTGCCATTCTTAGTGTAGCGCATGTATGTACTTCAAAATGACTTAACCCCGGAAACAGTTTTTGTCCGCAATTAGTACGACTGTAGGACCAGTTCGAACATAACGATCTTGATCCCACCAAAAGCATTTGATGGTCCCCGAAAAGGTTATGTGCAAATTCTAAAATAGGAAAGAATGCAAAAAGGACTTTTGCATTGACGAAATGTTTGGCACCAAAATCAGCACCAAGATAAATGGCAGAACAATAAAGAGGCCTGGGATTTCCTCTTAAAATCTTTGTTATCATGGGATTATGTCTGTATTCAAGCACTAATCGGCTAAATCGGTATTTACATTCTACTTGTAATTCTGGAATTATTGATCAAAGATAAAAAAAAATGGGAGTGCCTCCAAGAAAGAGACACTCCCATTTAAATTTGTTTTCAAACCTAAGAAGTTTTGAAAACCTAACAGGCTTTATAAACAAACCTGTTAGGTTTACTATCGTAATTACTCAAGTGTAATCATCTTCTTAGTTGCAGTGTAGTCAGCAGATGTAAGCGTGTAGTACAATACACCCGTTGCTGGCA
>CAZHNG010000509.1:0-3322 GCA_964533785.1 uncultured Saprospiraceae bacterium
TTCAGAATAAATAAAATTTCCGTTGATTGTCAATTAGTTAGAATTTTTAGTCTATCTTCTAGAATCTAGCGTCAAAAGTCTAGTAATTGATAAAAACCAGAAATAATTCCAACAATGAAATTTGGTTATACCATTTTATACGTAGAAGATGTTGGGAAGACGATATCTTTTTACGAAGCTGCCTTTGGGTTTCACAGGAAATTCATAACGCCCGAAAACGATTATGGGGAATTAATTTCTGGCGAAACGACTATTGCTTTTGCCTCCATCAAACTTGGACGTTCCAACTTAAAGAAAGGTTTTATCGAAAGTGAGCCTAGTAGACAACCTTTTGGGATTGAGTTGGCTTTTGTTACGGAAGATATCGCAGCAGATTATCAAAAAGCGATTGAAGCAGGTGCAATGGAAGAAGAGAAAGTCATTGAAAAACCTTGGGGGCAGAAAGTCGGGTATTTGAGGGATTTAAATGGGTTTTTAATTGAAATGTGCACGCCTATTGACAATTTCTAAATTGAGCCTTTAGGCACAGAGGCGTTTTCAAAAGTAAGTGTATTTATAAATCATGGTTTAAACACATCCTCCTTGTGTTTCACTAGAGTTTTGATAAACATAGACTAAATTTATTGAGACTGTCTCCTAAATTCGTTTGTTACCTCATCCAAGGATTTTCACAGAACACAATTACGTTTTAATGATCAATATTGTTAATATTGTTTGGGTGTTCCTTCTAATGTGCCTCGCCTGTGTTATAAAATCCGCTCCGATAGAAATATAAAAAAGTTGTTTAAGTGACTAAATTTAGCTAAATTTAGTCAACATAAATATTGAATTTAGCTAAATGGATTTTTATGCAGACTATTCTCACAAGAAGTATTGAAAGCCAAGTATTAAAAAGCTTAGTACCGAATAAGGTAATCATTCTTTTAGGACCAAGGCGGGTAGGAAAGACTGTTTTAATACGGCAAATAATAGAGAGCATCGAAGAACCCTATCTACTACTGAATGGGGAAGATATTGATATCAGGAAGAGGTTAGAACATAGAAGCAAACAGCATTACTTGAATTTGTTGGGAAGTAAAAGAATACTGATAATTGATGAAGCGCAGAAGATACCAGAGGTAGGAAGTCTTCTGAAATTGATGGTTGATGAGATACAAGGGATAAAGATATTAGTAACAGGATCTTCCGCATTTGATATTAATAAATATACAGGAGAACCACTTACAGGAAGAAAAAAGACCTTCAATTTGTTTGCATTATCCGAAAAAGAGCTAGACCAAGTAGAAGATGAAATCCAAAAGATGTCGAACCTCAAACAGCGTTTAGTATACGGGAATTACCCTGAACTACTGCAATTCGAGGATGAAGATGAAAAAAGAGAATACTTGCAAGATTTGGTAAACGCTTATTTGTTAAAAGACATACTTGAGTTCGAGAATATTAGAAATTCAGATAAGATATTCAATTTATTGAGACTGATAGCCTTTCAAATAGGAAGTGAAATTTCATATAATGAGATAGGAAGGCAATTATCCATAAGTAAGAATACTGTGGAGAAATATCTTGATTTGTTGTCGAAAGTATATGTTTTACATTCAGTCACTGCTTTTAGCCGGAACTTAAGGAAAGAAATATCAAAAGGGAAGAAGTGGTATTTCTACGATAATGGGTTGAGAAATATTTTGGTGGGTAACATGAATGCTATTGAGTTAAGGAATGATATTGGGCAATTGTGGGAAAACTATATCATAAGTGAAAGAATAAAGTTTCAGAAATATAGTCGGATGCTAGTATATAATTATTTTTGGAGGACATATGACCAACAAGAAATAGATTGGATAGAAGACCGGGGAGGTGTTCTGCACGCGTATGAGTTTAAGTGGAATTCGAAAAAAAAGGCAAAACAACCAGTTGCATGGAAAAAAGGATATGCACAAAGTAGCTTCGAAGTAATAAATAGTGATAATTACTTAAAGTGGATAAGAGAAAAGTAATATGCCGAAATAAAATTTGAACGCATGTACCCTACTCTTTCCCTCTTTACCAAAATACCCCATATATCACCGCCAATATCCCAACCACAATAATACTAAACAAATTAAACACCGTCCCTGTACTGAAAATACCTTCCGGCAGATCGACCGCTTTTTCCGATTTTTTTCCGCTGCTGATCATGGAAACAACGATGATGATAGCCGCCAGTATCAAAAAACTAACGCCCATGCGGTCCAGGAAGGGCATTTCCGGAAATCCCGCTTTTAATCCCAGCGATAAAGGAATAGCAGCTACCACTGCAGACAGGGCCCCTACGGTAGTTGTGCGTTTCCAGAAAATCCCGAATAGGAAAATGGCCAAAATACCCGGGCTAATGAAGCCGGTATATTCCTGGATGAACTGGAAGATCTGGTCATATCCTTCAAGCGTAGGTACCATAACGGCCCCCAGAATAATAGAGGCGGCGGCGGCGATCCGGCCGATCAAAACCAACTTGGTTTCCGATGCACCGCGGTCGAATAACTTGGCATGAATGTCAAGGGTGTATATGGTAGAAGTACTGTTGACCATAGAACTAATGGAAGAACCGATCGCAGCCACCAGAGCAGCTACAACTACGCCTTTTAAACCGACACCAATGTATTTATCGATTACCCAGGGATAAGCTTCATCAGCTACATTGAGATCGGCATTCAACACGAAAGCCGCAATACCCGGGATCACTACAATAAAGGGTATAAATAACTTCAACAAAGCTGCAAAAACCACTCCGTTTTGTGCTTCTTTTAAGTTCTTAGCGGCTAAGGCCCGCTGAATAATGTATTGATTGAATCCCCAATAATATAAATTGGCGATCCACATTCCGCCGATTAAAACACCAATACCCGGTAACAAAGCATAAGCGGATTTTTGTTCCCCTGATTCAATATCCGTATAAGTGACATCCTTGGTAAAGATCATGTCAAACTTCTCCGGCGCTTTTTCTAATAAGGTTTGCAAGCCCGCAATAACTCCCTCGCCACCGCTTACGGCATTCAGGATCATAATGGAAGCAATGGTGCCTCCTACTACTAAAATGACTACCTGGATCACATCCGTCCAGACTACCGTCTTTAATCCGCCAAAAATTGAAAAGGTGGCCGAATACAAGGCTAAGCCGATGACTCCCCATAAAAGCGGAATCCCGACGATATTCTTTAAAGCCAGTCCACCCAGGTAAAACAAAGAGGTGATATTGACAAAGACAAATAACAAGACCCAAAAAATAGCCAGTCCCGTTCTTACGCGTCCGTCAAAGCGTTGCTCCAGAAATTGGGGCATGGTGTAG
>CAZHNG010000509.1:3332-3786 GCA_964533785.1 uncultured Saprospiraceae bacterium
GGTGTAGATGTTGTTTTTCAGGAAAACCGGCAACAGAAATTTAGCGACCACGATCAATGTGGCCGCTGCCATAAACTCATAGGTGGCAATCGCCAATCCCAATGCAAAACCCGACCCCGCCATTCCAATCATCTGTTCCGCCGAAATATTCGATGCGATCAATGACCCGCCTACCGCCCACCAGGGTAAGGATTTGCTGGCCAAAAAATAATCCTCGGAACTTTTATTCGCACTACGGGAAGAAATCCAAATGGCAGCCCCCACCATCATAAACAAATAGCCCGCAAAGACTATGATATCGGTGGTAGAAAAATTTGTCATATCGGTTCAATTCGTTTTATTGCGGAAAAGATAGTAATATTTTGCGAAGCAACTTTGTATTGTTGGGGGTGTCTTTTCTTTAGACGCTAGACGCTAGACGCTAGACGCTAGACGCTAGACGCTAGACGCTAGA
>CAZHNG010000510.1:0-3749 GCA_964533785.1 uncultured Saprospiraceae bacterium
AATTAGTTAGAATTTTTAGTCTAACTTCTAGAGTCTAGCGTCAAAAGTCTGGTATCTCATTGACATCATAAAAAATGTGATTATGAAAGTGTTGATTGGTTGCGTTCTACTGGTTACGTTTTGTTGTTGTGCGGCGCAGGATCCGGTAGAAGCATACATCGAGGAATACAGAGATCTTGCCATTAGTGAAATGGAAAGGACGGGTATTCCGGCAAGCATCAAACTGGCTCAGGCTATTCATGAATCCAATGCCGGCCAAAGTGTCTTGGCCACGAAAGCCAAAAATCATTTCGGCATTAAATGTGGTAGTAGATGGAATGGACGATCCGTTAGGAAAAAAGACGACGATTATGAGAACGGGCGGTTGAAAAAATCCTGCTTCCGCGCTTATAGTCGCAACCGCGATAGCTTTATTGATCATTCTGAGTTTTTGCGGGACCCGAACAAGGAAAATCGTTACGGGTTTTTATTTGAACTGGATCCTAAAGATTATAAGAAATGGGCCTACGGGTTGAAAAAGGCGGGTTATGCCACAGCAAGGAATTACCATAAAAAGCTGATCGAGATCATTAAGCGTTATAACCTGGATAAATACGATGATTGGGGTATGGAATTTGAGGAAGAAATGGTTGCCGATGAACAGCCGTTGCTTGCCCAGGCTCCGATCAATGGTTATTTATACAATAATGATGTGCGGTATGTCCTGGCTAAAAACAATGAAACGGTAGCTGAACTGGCTGCTCGAGCTGAAACTACCGCTAGTCGGATCATCCGTTACAATGAAGGGCTGCAGTCGGAAAGCGATCGCCTGGTTGCCGGCGAAAGAATATATCTTCAGCCCAAACGAAGCAGCTACCGGGGCCGCAAAAGGTGGCACGAAGTACAACAAGGGGAAGATATGTACAAAATCTCCCAAATTTATGGGCTCAGGCTGGATATTTTGTACCGTAGAAATGCCATGGAACCAGGACAAGAGCCCTTAGCCGGTGTGAAGATCAAAATCAACGGCAGTCCTTTGGAAGTACCGCCTACCATTGAGCGTGATCGATTGTCTGCCAATACTACTGCACGTCCTGTGCTAGTAAATAATGAATCTTACCTGGAAATGGGAGAGGAAGTCATCCAGGCAGAGGAGCTTCCAAAAGCGAAAGAAGAGCCTATTATTCCTAAAGTTATTAGCGATAAGCCGCATGATGATGAGGAACTGGAAATGGGAGAGGCCGTTTTGAACGAAAACGGTGAGATCCCCGTCCGGTCACAGAATAAACCTTACCGGCGCGTAGCTGACAACGCAGGTGGTCCAAACACTGGAGGCAACAGTATAAATAACGACCCTAATCGCATAAATTTGCCCATTATGAAAACAGAAAGCGGCGCTTCAGATGCTGCCATTGGGCAAGAAGGACACTACTACGAAGTAAAATCCGGTGATACCCTTTGGAATATATCTAAGCGATTTAACATCACTATTGAACAATTGGTCAAGTGGAATAATCTAAGATCAAATACGATAAAATTGGGGATGAAACTCAAAGTGGTGGAAAAAATTTAAACAAAAAATTCAATCGAATAAATGGTAAGAACGATCCCTGTTGTTAGTTTAAAACAATATTTAGAAGGAGATAAAGTAACATTTGCAAAAGAGCTGGGCGAAGCTTTTCACGAGATTGGTTTTGTTGGTGTTGTTGATCATGGCATAAGCCCGGCTTTGATAGACGATTTCTACGCTAAAAGTAAGGCGTTTTTTGCTATGCCGACAGCTACTAAGCAAAAGTATGAAATCGCCGGTTTATTTGGTCAGCGTGGGTATACGTCTTTTGGAAAGGAGCATGCTAAGCAATCGGAAGTGGCCGATTTAAAGGAATTTTTTCAAATAGGCCAGGAAGTGACCGACGGTGACCCGGTTAAGGAAACTTATCCGGAGAATGTTTTTGTAGAGGAGATACCCCGTTTTACTCCGCTGGCGATCGAGCTTTTTAAGGCTTTCGAGCAGGTGGGAATAGAATTGTTGCGTGCTATTGCCCTATTTCTGGATCTACCAGAAAATTGGTTCGGCGAACAGGTGCACAATGGGAATAGTATTTTAAGAGCGATCCATTATCCACCCATTACAGAAGAACCGGATACTGCTATCCGAGCCGAACAACACGAAGACATTAATCTCATTACCCTGTTGGTCGGAGCTTCGGCGGGCGGCCTGGAAATACTGAGCAAGGATGATCAATGGTTACCCATCGTGCCGGAACAAAACGAAATAGTGATCAATGTGGGGGATATGTTGCAACGCTTAACCAATAATTATCTGAAGTCAACAACGCACCGGGTAGTCAACCCTCCGCGGGATCAATGGCATCTGCCACGTCTTTCCATTCCTTTCTTTTTACACCCTAAAATGGATATGGATCTGGCTTGCCTGGATAGCTGTGTGAGCACATTACAGCCAAAAGCTTACGAAGATATGACAGCGGGAGAGTACCTGGAAGAGCGATTACGTGAAATTGGTTTGAAAGAATAGTAAAGAAATGCTTAACTTCGTAAGAGAACTTCTTCCAATTAAACTTGGTTAGAAAGTTTTTGTCTAAATTGTGTAGTATCTTACAAATAACGAAAATTAAGGATTATGGAAATGATATTATTATTTAACTTTTTTGGTCCGGAAATGTTGATTATCTTCTTTGCGATACTTTTGTTGTTTGGCGGGAAGAAAATTCCGGAATTAATGAGAGGTATCGGAAAAGGTATCAAAGAATTCAACAGCGCTCGTTCTACCATTGAAACTGAGTTAAAGCAAGGTATGAAAGAGCAAGAGAAGACTGAACAGCAAAAATCGTAAATCGATGCGTTTCCCCGAAAAGGGAAGTAAACTCTTCGCACTACTATGAATTTATTTCAGAAGTGCAGTAAGCGTTTGGTGTTTGATTTTTGAAAAAACTAAAACGCCTGAAATTCCCCATAATGGACTTTCAGGCGTTTTTGGTTAACCGGAATTTATTCCGGTGTAAGCAAAATTTTTAGCTTACCTTATTTCCTCCTGAACAGGCTGCCTAAAAATTTCATGCCTATTCCGGCAACTTCATCCATAATGCTGCCGTCGCCATCGCTATCCAGAAAACGAGTGATCAAGCTCATCGTAGGATCTTGCTGTTTTTGCTGGCCAACGGTGCCGGAAAGCAAGGAAACGAGACCTGCAGCATCCAGTCCGTTCTGTTTTTTCGTTTTACCCAGGGCACCCATTAGCATCGGAGCTAACATGGTCATTAGGTTCCCGGTTTTATTCTGCTCTAATCCGCTTAGTTTACTGATCATCTGAATCGCATTACTCTGGCGGTCTCCCAAAATATGGTTGACGATACCCTGGCCGTCCACCGCTTTTTGATTATCGAGTTGCTTATTACCGGTAACGATATCCATAATGTCATCCAATACACTACCGTCGTGATCCCGGTCAAGGGCATTATTCAATGCATTAGCCCCTTCGGTTGTTGAAGCATTTTTGGCAAGGCCACCCAATAGGGTGTTCATAATGCCAGAGGCCGCTTTTGCCGTTTTTTCTTTTTCAGCTCCTCCTAATTGATTGCTGAGCTGGTCGATCATGCCTTCAGAAAATTGCCCTTCCAGCAAGTCCAATAAATTATTCATAATATTTAATTAAATGTTGATTTAAAAACGGATTCTATATTTGTAGACTAAGCTTTGACCGTAAAGTCACTATTAATTTAGAATATCAAACTTTTAAGTCCAATATAATA
>CAZHNG010000511.1:0-3747 GCA_964533785.1 uncultured Saprospiraceae bacterium
ATTAGTTAGAATTTTTAGTCTAACTTCTAGAGTCTAGCGTCAAAAGTCTAGTAAATCATTGTTGTACCGGCAATTGAGCAGTATACCTTGAATTTTTAAAAGCTTGTAAATAAAACAGGGTATAACAACTATTGTCTGTATACATTGCCGCTAAACGGCTATTTTTTGTTCAGCGTATGGTGAACGAGCACTAATGGTGCTATCAGGATCATAGAAGCCCTAATTGGCAACATTAAAAACGTGTGAAAACATTGCAGGGAACTTCGATCAGTTCACCCTGACAACGATCCGAAGTAATTTGGTAGGTAATATGGTTAAGGAAAATCAACGGAAGACCGACCATCCGTTCATTCTAGGTTTTATTCGAAGATAAATTAAAAGAACCCTTTCAATCTACCGTAACGATTATTCGTTTTTTATAAAGCATCCAATCCCTTCTCCCCGTTCCGGATCCTGTAGACATTGTCTACTCCCACGATCGTAATCTTACCATCTCCGATCTCTCCGGTATGGGCTGACTTCAAAATGGTTTCAACGACCTCATCTACTTTTTCCTCGGGTGTAATAATGTCCAAACGCAAACGGCCTATGTAATGCGTATCATAAGCATGCCCGCGATAAACCAACTTCTCGCCACCTTGTAATCCATACCCTTTCACTTCGATCAACGTAAAGAACTTCACACCTACTTTTGCCAAAGCGCTCCTCACCTTTTCAAATTTGGTGGAACGAATGATTGCTTCTATTTTCTTTAAGTTTACCATGAACCAATTATTGATCAGATGCACAAAAGTCGTTTCTAGTCTCTTCCTTAGTTTAAAGTTGAAACAAAGATAGGTTTACACGATGACTATTCCTCATATAATTTTAGTAGATTTGCCATATCCAAATCCAGGAAAATTTCCATAAATAATCCATTATCAAATATTTACATCAAAATAAAAGTTATGCCCATTGCCAGTAGCGACCAGTTATTCCTTTTGGTCAAATCATTAAATAAAGCGGAAAAAAGAAATTTCACCCTATACACTAACCGCCTAGAATACGGAGGAAAACAGGCTAAATTTCTTCAACTGTTTGAAATACTGGATAAACTGGACGCTTATGACGAAAATGTTATCCTGGAAAACCTGGAGGATGTCAGGAAAAAACAATTGACCAATCTTAAGAGGCATCTGTATAAGCAAATATTGATCAGCCTCCGCCTGATCCACACCCAAAAAAATATCGATATCCAGATCCGGGAACAGCTCGATTTTGCGAGGATCCTTTATGGGAAAGGCATGTACATGCAAGCCTTAAAGCTTTTGGAGAGGGTTGAAAAAGTGGCTTTCGATAACCACCAGGATATCCTGCATCTCGAAGTACTTGAATTTCAAAAGATGATCGAGACCCGTCACATTACCCGTAGCCGTAGCGTGGAGAACAAGATGGAAAACCTGTTGAATGAATCATTTCGGCGCAGCAGGATCACCCATACGACTTCCCGTTTATCCAATCTAAACATCAAGATCCAGGGATGGTACATTCAGTTTGGACATATCCGCAGCGCCAAAGAAGCGGCCGTATTCCGGGAATATTTTAACGCCAATATCTCTCCCGATTTTGAAGACCGCACCCTGACCTTCCTCGAAAAAGTAAATTTGTACCAGTCCTATATGTGGTACTATTACGTTTTACTCGACCTGGACAATGGCCAGCTTTATGCCAGAAGATGGGTGAATTTGTTCATCGAAGAATCGCAAATGAAAGACAAGGATCCGGACCTTTTCATCCGAGGCCTTTATTATTTACTCACCTTTTCATATTTCAATAATAACCTGGAAGTTTTTGAAAAGGCACTGCGTCAGTTTGAACAGTTCGTGGATCAATTCAAAGAAAGCCTGAATCAAAATTCCCGGATCATGGCTTTTAATTACTTGAACCTGTCCCGGCTTAACCATATTTTTTTAAAGGAGAACTATGAGGACGGCCCCGCACTGATCGAAGAGATCAAATCGGGGCTTCCCTTTTTCGCCAGGCATACCGATATTCACCGGGTCATGTTGTTTTACTATAAATTCTGCTATTTGAATTTTTGCCTGGAAGAATACGATACCGCATTAGATTACATCAAAGAGGTCATCAACAATAAAACGGCACTACTGAGCGAAGAATTACACATCAATGCCCGCTTGCTGCAAATGATGTGTTATTACGAAAAGAAGGAACTGCATATTTTGAACGAGTACCTGATACCCGCGGCTAAACGTTCCATTGGAAAGGCGAACTCTCTGGGACAGTTACCTGGAATGACCTTGAATTTCATTAAGGAAATCTCCCGGGTTTCGCCCGATGAAAGGTTACCGGCTTTTAAAAAATTCGACCGGCAACTGGAGGAAGTGCTCAACTCCTCTCCTATCGAACAAAAAGCACGGATCTATTTAAATATCCCGAAGTGGGTGAAAAAACATACGGCGACTTCAATCGCTACGGGTTAAATTACAAACATATCCAGAATAAGAAGTAATCCAAAGACCAGGCTTGCCAATCCATTGGTGGTAAAAAAAGCAAGGTTTACCCGGCTCAGATCATCGTGTTTTACAAGGGTATGTTGATAGAACAACAGCAAAACAAAAAAGGCCGCAGCGCTCCAGTTCAACCAGCCAAAAGCACCGTACTCCACATTGAGCAAATAAGCGGCAACCAGGATTATGGTTCCGCAAACCAGGTGCAATATACTGGAGAGCAATAAGGCATTCTTCCGGCCTAAGGCAACCGGAATAGAATTCAGGCTATGCAATTTATCAAATCCATCATCCTGTAAGGCATAAATGATATCAAAACCGGCCACCCACAGCAAGACCGCCGTCGCATACAAAATGGGGATCAAATCAAAAGAACCGCCGGCAGCCAGGTATGCACCGATCGGTGCCAGAGAAAGTCCTAAGCCCAACACAAAATGGCACAGTGCAGTAAAGCGTTTCGTATAACTATATCCTAAAATAATGAGCAAAGCAACCGGAGACAAGTAAAAACACAAAGGGTTGATCAACCAGGTAGCGGCAATAAATAGAATGCAGTTCACCACTACAAAAACTAATGCTGCTTCGGCAGATATGACTCCCGCCGGAATCTCCCGCTTTTGTGTACGCTCATTTTTTACATCGATATCCCGGTCCAGGTACCGGTTAAAAGCCATCGCCGCACTACGAGCAAAAACCATCGCCAGGATTACCAGACCGAATAAATGCCAACGCACCGGTTGGCCGCTTTCTACGACGTACAAAAAGAAGCCTACCAAAGCAAAGGGTAAGGCGAATATGGTATGGCTAAATTTTATCAGGGATAGATAATGGTTGATTTTCATAGTTGAAACGGGTTTGAACGAGTTAGCGAGCTAAAAGGGTTAAGCGTGTTTAACGGGTTATGAATTTATTCGTACTCAAAATCTCATTTTTTAACAAAACTAGTTGCAAAAGTCAATGAATACATCTGTTTTGACGCCCTAAAGTGGCTTTCTTATTAGTTAAATTAATTTAAGATGACAGAATTTTATAAAACAAAATTTTCTCTATTTCCTTTGTACTTTACTTATGAGACGGCCTCTTTTTTCCAGCCGGCACCCTCAGTTTAACAGATGTTCCGTCTAGCGTCTAGCTCTAGCGTCTAGCGTCTAGCGTCTAGCTCTAGCGTCTAGCGTCTAGCGTCTAGCTCTAGCGTCTAGCGTCTAGCGTCTAGCGTCTAGCGTCTAGCGTCTAGCGTCTA
>CAZHNG010000512.1:0-3731 GCA_964533785.1 uncultured Saprospiraceae bacterium
TAGTTAGAATTTTTAGTCTAACTTCTAGAGTCTAGCGTCAAAAGTCTAGTATTTATTGCTCACTGCAAAAATATTTCATAAACCTATTTTGCATAGTCGCTGTTCATATTTAGCAGATAAATTAGATCAATAATATTTCTTATGAGCACGGCATGGTTTATCACTAAAAAGATACTTTTTTGGTCGGGAATAGGGGCCTCAGTCCTTATTATTGTTTTGTTAGTTGCCCTAGAAATTTTTGATCGCTATATTTCTTCTGAAAAAGGAACGCGGTGGTTGTACAGCGCTACGCCGCACCAAAATATCGAGATCAACCGAACAAAATCGGGTATTCGGTACTTATCCATTGGCGATCCTGATAAGCCGTCACTGTTGTTAGTGCATGGTGCTCCTGGCTGTGTGCTGGATTGGGTGGCCATTGCCAAAAGAAAAAAGGTCTACGATCAATACCGGTTATTGATACCCGACCGGCCGGGCTACGGCGGTACTAAACCACGTGGGGCGGTAGTTTCAATAAAAGAGCAAGCCGAATGGTTACTCGATGTGCTTGAGGCAGAACAAACCACAGCTACGGTACTTGGCCACAGCTACGGTGCGCCGATAGCGCTGGCGATGGGAGCACTCGATCCGCAACGCGTTGAAAAAGTGTACGGTGTGTCAGGTCAGTACAACCCCGATAATGAAATCATCTTTTACGTCTCTCATTTTATTGTATTCCCCATTTTTAAATATATCCTGCCGAGAATGGTATGGGTTTCTAATGAAGAAAAAATGGGACATCCAAATGCTTTAAGGGAGGTTCAGTCCTTGTTCCATCAAATCAAGGTACCTTTAGTGTTGATCCACGGTGATAAAGATACCCTGGTCTTATACGAAAATTCAACGGCATTAAAGGAAGAACTACAAGACAAAGCTAAATTGATAACGATGAAGGGACACAATCATCCTGTCCACGTGCAAGTCCCTGACAAGTTACTAGAAATTGTGCTCAGTGAATAAGATTATTTACTATCTCAGAGGGGTTTTTAGAGTAGTGGTTATTAGCATTATTATCGGTACTATCATTCCTTTAATCTTAATGGAGTGTTTTGACCGGATCGTATCTACTACCTGGGGCGTCAAATTACTGTTTTGGGGTAGCCACCAAAATATTTCAGTACGGCGATCCGCTACGGGCTTACGGTATATCGTGATTGGGGATGAAAGCAAACCGGCATTAATGTTGGTTCATGGTGCTTTTGCTGGAATGGTCACTTGGATCAGGTTTGTTCGCTTCAAGAGACTTTATGCCGAATACTGTCTCATTATCCCCGAAAGGCCAGGATATGGTGCCAGTTTTCCACGGGAAGTGATCCTCTCCATTGAAAAACAAGCAGATCTATTATTAAACATTCTTAAAGAGGAAAATAAAACAGCTACCGTTCTAGGACATAGCTACGGAGGCCCTATAGTAATGATGATGGGCAAGAAAGCACCACAGCTTATCCATAAGATCATAGGTATTTCCGGTCAGTACAATCCAAAGGATGAAATCACTTACGCAATATCTCCGCTCATTAAGAAATCCTTCTTTCGTTACCTTTTACCGCGAATGATGTGGGCGGCCAATGAAGAAAAAACCGGGCATATAGAAGCTTTAAAAAAAATCGAACCACTGTATCATGAAATTACAGTGCCGGTTGTACTTATCCACGGAGAAGAAGACGTTCTGGTCCATCTGAATAATTCATATTACCTAAAGGAGAGATTAGCTCAAACAGAAGCCTTATTCGTACTGAAAGGTAGGGATCATCCGCTGCCTATTGAAGCTCCGAAGGCTTTGGTGGAAGTAGTTCTGGAGCGTCTTCAGTAAAGAATTACCCCTAAGCTGAACTGTTTAACATTGAGGCCTGATATTACCCCTACAACTATTGGTCGGTTAACGAATTAGCGAGTAAATGGGTTCTGCAACCGTTGAACTCGAAACTCGCTAACCGATCCAGGGATCAAAGCAATAGAATCATATCCCGCAATTCGGAATGACTCCTATTCCTTGATTTCACTACTTTTGTTGCGGCATTTCGTAAAAAAATTCTTCCTTAACGATCTTTCCGTCTTTTACTTCGTAAACGCATAATTCTTCCATGCGGTCACGGCCCCGTCCTTTCATAGTAACGTCGAGCATCATTCCTACGGTAAAATGATTCCCCATAACGATCGGGTCAGTAACAGAATTTTCGTGGAATTCTTCCATCATTTCACCAAACTGATCGTTTTTTGCCAGTAAGGCCTCCTTGCCTTTCGTTTCTCGCATAGGAGCGCCTTCGGGCTCTATAGCGACAGCATGATCGGCAAAAAGCTCTTCGTAGGCTTCTTTGTTTTTCCAGTTTCGGCATAATTCTACCAGTCGGTTGGCGATTTGTTCAGTGGTCATATTTGAAATGGTTTGGTTTCTTATTGGACACTAGTGCTTCCCACCAGATGTAGGGGCAATGGTTTTAATCACCGCTAAAGAAACATTAACAAAAAAGGGCTTCGCCTTCTTTGCATTCTTAGAGGTGATTGAGGCCTACTAACTCAGGATTCCAGCCGGTGGCCCCACGTTCGATGGGCAATACAGTCCTCAACAATGGTCACCTGCTTACTCTCCTTTTATTGCAACACTAAATTAAATATTTTATTAAATAAAGCAAAATATTAATTGTTTGAAATCAAAGAAAAATTAGTTTTGCCTGGATGCCCTTAAAAATAAGGGGATGAACCCCAAAGGTGTGAAATCCGGCTTAGTCAAAAGTGTTGATTGTAATAATCTACCACTCGTTCATCCGTTTTGATATCGGATAATTTCAGCTTTTTTTTGAGGATAATGCCTTCCAGAGTTCGGCACCGGCTAAAAGCAACGTAGGTTTGCCCGTGTTCGAAAGCTCCTTTGCCTAAATCTATGATGACTTTATCGAATGTCTTGCCCTGGGATTTATGAATAGTGATGGCCCAAGCGAGTTTGAGAGGAATTTGCGTAAAAGAGCCAATGACTTCCGTTTCGATCTTATTCGGATCCTTCTCGTTAACCTTGTACTTCAGGATCTCCCATTCCAACGGTACACAGTCAATAATTTCCGAAGCACCATCCTTTTTTTCGATGGCCACTTCCACCTTATCAGGCCTTAGGCCTATAACTTTACCGATGGTCCCGTTAACGAATTTCCGTTCCGGATCATTTTTGATGAACATGACTTGTGCTCCTTCTTTTAGTGCCAAAGCAGCATCGGTAGGGTAGAGCCGGGGATTAAAATTGCCTTTGATGGTAGCCATGTATACTTGGGGTAGTGTGGGGAGGGCTTCAATAGCACGTTTGTTGATGGCGTTAACCGTAGCATTGCGTGCCGAAAGGGTAATGTATCCGCCTTGTGATTCAAAATCTGGGATGTAGCGTTCGTTCAAGTCTTCCAGATCATCCCAGTCGACCTGGTTCAGGCGGATCATCTCTAGTAAGCGCAGAAAATGGCGGTTGTCCTGACGGTAGACCTTGCGCAGTTCGATCATTTCCAACTCCATTTCTTCCCGTAACACTCTTGCCGAAAAGAAATAAGGAGAATCGTATTGCATGGTAAACAACATGGCCTCCGCATCGGAAGCTACCACCGGCGGCAGTTGGAACAGGTCACCAAAAAGGACCAACTGTACCCCTCCAAAAGGTGCCGTATTTTCCCGGTTGACACGCAGAAAAATATCAATATTGTCCATCAGGTCAG
>CAZHNG010000513.1:0-3726 GCA_964533785.1 uncultured Saprospiraceae bacterium
GGGGTTTGCGAAAAAAAATAGTTGCGCAGGAACTTCGTTCCTGACGCACTAGTGCCTCGAAAAAGACTGTGCACGAGGACAAAGAGATTTTCACGGTATGGTGAAAGCCTCCCGGTCACTTCCAAAGAGTTAAAAAAATGAATAAGATTGGTATAACAAACCTTTAAGCCTATCTTCACCCAACATTTATTGGTGCAGCTTGTCCAAAGGGATGAGGCGCTTAATAGGGAACACCGGTGCGAATCCGGGGCAGTCCCCGCTGCTGTAAGCTCAGTGTAGTAGATAGTGGATCGTAATTAAAGGGTAGTCAATAGTAGCTAACCGAGATGTCCATTATTTAGATTTTTTGACATTTTGCCACTTTTTGTTTTTTAGATGCCAAGCGTCAGGCCCTACGGGCCGGTTCCAGAAAGTTCCGGCTTACCTGGGCTTCACACCCAATACTCGATCTCTTTTACCCCCACTCTCTAAAATCCAGCGTCTAAAACAACAAAAGGGAAGGCGTCAAAAAATGGAGCAAGCCAGAAGACCTGCCAATAGAAGTTTTCATTCGGGCTTTCGGAGGAAAGGCTGGGGTGAATGCGGGATTTTTAAATGTTAGATGCCAGACGCTAGACGCAACCTGCCCGCCAGGCGGGGATGCTAGATGTACTGCCGGATAAACTTGGGGTCAATGGTTTTACTCACTGCAAAGGCCACATAGAAACGCTAAGAAAAAAGACAAGAGCTTGGCGTTCTTTGCATTCTTAGTGGTGATTGAGGCCTAAACCTCAGAGGCCCCGGAGGTTTTCCAGGCGTTTCCCTTAAGTTAGGGAGCAATACAGCTAGATGCTAGACTGTGTGGGTTTAGATCCCGAGTACTCGGGAGAGGAGTGGGTGTGGACTTTCGGCAGCATCAAGCGAAATGGTGTATCCGGTGTGAGGTATTGAAAGTCCTTTTCAGCAATCAGCTAATTGGCTCGCTTACCCGTCTTTATCAAAAGCGAAGGCTGAAAATTTGGCACCACTAAAATAGCCAAACCGAAGGCGATTTCTCAATGCTCAGCCTTAATTATCAATTCCGCGTCCCTCTCCTTATCGTTCTGCAAGCCCTAAACCAGGGCAAATGATCAGAATCCTATTTTACACATGGCTGCTTTGTTGTTGGGCCGGAAGGCTTTTCGGTCAGACCGATACTATTCCCTTGCCTTTGGTGGAGGTGAAGGGCGCTTCCTTACGGCACAGTGAAATTGGCAGCCGAACGGAGCGCCTGGCCCTTGACCGGGCTGCCTCGAATCTTGCCGATGTACTGCAGCAAACCAGCGGCGTATTCGTCAAAAATTACGGATTGGGAAGTTTGGCTACTACTTCTGTGCGGGGAGGGAGCGCCGGGCATACTGCTGTGGTTTGGAACGGCTTTGTTATTGCCAGCCCGATGCTGGGA
Organism: uncultured Saprospiraceae bacterium; assembly: GCA_964533785.1. Lineage (GTDB taxonomy): Bacteria > Bacteroidota > Bacteroidia > Chitinophagales > Saprospiraceae > JANQRV01. The sequence continues at coordinate 1,424 of CAZHNG010000513.1, forward strand.
CAGCTAGACTTTTCGTTGTTGCCCAGCTTCTTGGTAGATGAAGCCAACTTTCAGTTAGGCGGGAATAGTGCTGGGTGGGGGAGCGGCAGCATTGGCGGAACGGTCTTTTTAGATAACAAGGCAGAATTTGGCCAGGCTTTCCGGGTAGTCAGCCAATCCATTCTCGGCAGTTTTAGTTGGCGCCAGCAGCAATTGCAAATAGGCTACAGCGGGAAAAAAATTGCGGTTAAAACGAAGTTGTTCTTCCAGGAAGCGGAAAATGACTTTCCTTACCGGCTGCGACCGGACCTACCAGAAAGGCGGCAGACTAACTTTGCCCTGTACCAGAGGGGAGGCCTGCAGGAAGTGTACTGGAAATACAAACCTGGTCAGCAACTGGCGCTTCACGTTTGGCTGCAGGAATCCGAGCGGGAGATACCCCCGCTTACCACCCAAAGCCAAAGTATGGCTTCCCAGGGCGATGAAGTGCTGAGGACTTCCATTCACTGGCGAAAGACCGGCAAAAAGACCGTCTGGCAGGCCAGAAGCGGCTTTTTTGCAGAAAAGATCGACTATCGCGATGAACTGATACGGCTCAGGGCAAAAAGTGATTTTCAGACCTTCATCAACGAGGTAGAACAGCAGTAGCAGTGGAGCCCAAAAAGCCGATTCCATTGGGGCGCTAACCATACTTTTACAACCGCTCAGGCGGACGGTTACCAGGTTTTGCCTATGGAACACCGCATGGCTCTTTTTGGCCATTTTCACCACCACTTTAGCCGGTGGCAACTCCAATTAAGTGCCCGTCAAGGCATGGTGGAGGGCAAAATATTGCCCTTTTTGCCTGCTTTGGCGCTGGAATATGAACCCGCTGGATGGCTAGTGCTCAAAATGAAAATAAACCAAAACTACCGCTTCCCTACTTTGAATGACCGTTATTGGCAACCCGGCGGCAATCCGGACCTGCTGCCCGAGCGCGGTTGGAGCCAGGAATTGGGGGTTGATCTCAACTGGTCTAAAGATCAGCATCATTTTCATTACGCCATTACCGGCTATAACCGGCATATCAAAGACTGGATCCGCTGGAGCCCAGACGAGGAGACGAGATTGTGGACGGCCCAGAATATTGCTCTGGTTTGGAGTAGGGGTATCGAGCAGAGGTTGGGCTGGCAATGGCCATTTAGGACCGGCCATATGACGGCAGAAGCTGGTCATGATCTTGTACATTCTACTAACCAAGTGACGGTCAGTGAATTGGGCCTTGTTAAAGGCGAGCAACTAGTGTACGTGCCTGTCCACCAAGCCTTTGCCAGATTGTCCATGAAGTGGAGGAAGACGCGGTTCCAATATCTACACAGGTACACGGGACCCATCACTACGGTCGTAGAACCGCTACCGGGTTACCAGGTGGCCGGCGTACGGCTTGAGCAAGGCTGGGAGGGTCGTTGGTTACAGGGCCTAGTTTTTCTTAACATCGAAAACCTGTGGAATGAGCCATACCGGGTAGTGGAGCGCCGTGTGATGCCTGGTCGGCATTACAGGGTTGGTGTCCGGCTGGATTTTCGGCAAGAAATTGCTGAACAACGGGATGAAACGGTGGAATTTAAGAAGGGTGGTATTTGAAAAGTGAAATGCGAATTAAAGGGTATTTACCTGGTAAAAAGATGCTGGTGCGGGATGTCAATCAAACTGAACAGCGTATATTTAAAGGTAAGGAAAGTACAAGTAAAATAGTATCTAGATTTTGTAATTCATTTTTGTATTGACTTTTAATTCTAAATTGATATGCATATTCATTAGAATAGTTCTCCAACTGAAAATCGATGCTTAATCGTGGAAACAAACCGGCAGTATCAACAAAAAAATTTGGGAACTTGATCTTGGGCCTCAATTGAGGAAATTTAATAAGCGTTGATTTAACTGATTGGAACCCTATTGAATTTATCACAATATGATAGTTAGCATTCGTTTCTTTAGGAGCGTAGTTTAAAGCAGAAAGGTAAAGACTTCCTTCTCGAAACTGATCAGTAGTTGGGAAAAAGTTTAAAGAATCAACAAGTTCATCATTTTTGAAAAGAAATACTTTTGCTTTTGGTAGAGAATAATTCAGTGTTATTGCATTTGGGTCTTGAGTTTTGCCAATTCGAAGCGATAATGGCTGTTTCTCATGCAAAACACCTTTAACAAAAATTTTCGGCCCTTCAAAATTAATTGGAAGAGAGATCTGTTTTTCCGTACATCCACTTAATAAATACCAGATTATAACTATACATGCGAATCAAGGGTTAAAACACCCATTTAGAAATCGCGGCAGCGATTTTGCC
>CAZHNG010000514.1:0-3697 GCA_964533785.1 uncultured Saprospiraceae bacterium
GGCCGCTTTTATCCCCATTATCATGGGAATGGGCGGGAACATCGGCACCCAGTCCTCCACCATCGTCGTCCGCGGACTCGCCACCGGACGATTGCACGTCAGGGACATCTGGAGGGTTGTCTCAAAGGAAATGGCCACCGGCTTCATCCTCGGCCTGCTTTACGGACTGCTGATCGCGGGCGTCGCCCAGGTTCGCTTCTTTGACGTCCAGAACTCCGGATATTTTGCCGTATCGGTGGGACTGGCCGTCCTCATCTCCATGTCCATCGCCGCCCTCGTGGGCTCCCTCGTCCCCATGATCATGGCCCGCATCAATATCGACCCGGCCGTTGCCACCGGACCCTTCGTCACCACCTCGATCGACATCGCCAGCGTCTCGTTCTATTTCGTCATCGCCACTGTCCTGCTCGAAATCTGATCATCCCGAATCCAACAGCCCTGAAACACGCGTTCCACGTGCCAGGCTGCCCGCGCGTCCACTGAAAACATCCCGAACCAATGGCATCTGTTCAGCCAACCAGCAGACTGCGCCTGTCACCGTTACCTGCCGCTCCACATACCCGGGGTAAAATTCCGGCTTGACATTGTCTTAATAGCTGGTTCATTATAAACTTGTTTGTGGCATAAACTTAAGAGAGAGTCGAGTTGCTATGGGCACAATATTCAGTTGGGTTGAATGATTACAGTATGTTAAACGTTAGTTGATGCTATACTTGATCAAGATTTTCGAGCATAACACCAACATCAAGGCCTCTTGATTGTTACGTAATTCTATTTGTATTTTCATGTAAGCTTTTGAAGTGAAATAGATATCTGGGAAAATGGCAGCACAACCGGCCAAATTGACAGAACGACAAAGCGCCGATAAAGTAATGCATAAAGAAGGTTTTCTTCAGGTTTTATGCAATACTTTATCAGGAGCCAATTATGCCCTCTGCCAAAGCAAAACAGCGGCTTGTTTCCCTGTTCGAAAAACAACCCTGCTGGATGATCAAACCACTTGCGGAAGCGATCGAATATTCAGTGCCGTCGGTTCGTCGATTTCTAGCCAATATCGGTTATTTCAGCAGCTTCACACACAACGGTCGGTGGTACACCTTGAGTCACATTCCCCTTTTCAATCACGATGGAATCTGGTTTTCAGGTACCACTGGTTTTTCCAGGAGCGGCAGTTTGACACAGACGATTATTCATCTGATCAATCGCAGTCAGCAGGGGCTGACTGCCGAGGAAATCGGCGGCAAACTGAGATCCCGGTGTCACTCCATCCTGGTTGGACTTTATCGCTCCGGCAAATTGCAGCGGTACAAACTGGGTCGCTCCAACATCTATCTGTCGGTAGATCCGGATACGTATGCTCAGCAACGTCGTCTCATCAATCAGAAACATCTACATTCAGCTCCTCTGCCGGCAGAGCTGGCGGTACTGGTACTGGCCGAGGCCATTCGCCATCCGGATTTCAGCTTCACTCAACTGGCCAAAGCCATCCGGCGCGACCGAAAAGTCTCCGTTCAAATAGCTCAGGTCGAAGCGCTTTTCGAGGCGCACGGTTTAAAAAAAAAGCTTCCGACTGGGGCTTTAAAGCCCTCAAAGCGTTAAACCACTGGCAAGAACGGCTGATAACCGAGACATCACCAGCCGCGCTGTTTCCTGTACCTCCTGTGATTCATTTTCCTCAGGAATCCAAAATCTGTGTCTGTGGCGGCCCGTGTCGGGTTACCAAAACCCGAAAGAAAACGATCTTCACTTTGAACGGTCCTTATCTGGCCCATGAGACGATTACCCGCTGTGGAGACTGTGGTCGGATTTCGGGTTCACCTGCCTTGTTGCGACTGGTCCAGAGCCGATGTCAGGTCGGCTATGACCTTTTAGTCCATGTGGGTTATGCCTTGTTTTTACACCACCGCAACATTAAGGAGGTCTGCTCCGAACTGGCCGAACGTCACGTTCGTTTAAGCCCTTCCGAGATCAGCCATCTGGGACGCAAATTCATCGCCTTTCTGGCCATGGCTCACCGCCGGGCGTCTCCAAAGATTCAGGAACTCATGTCCACCGGTGGCGGTTATATCCTTCATCTCGATGCCACCCATGAAGGAGAAGCGCCTGCTTTGATGACCGGAATCGACGGTATCAGCCAGATCGTGCTGGGCAATGTAAAACTACCCAGCGAGAATGCCGATACCATCATCCCTTTTTTGGAAAAGCTCAAGGCCACCTATGGCGTACCGCAGGCTTGTGTCCGCGACATGGGAAGCGGGATCGGCAAGGCGGTATCGACCGTTTTTCCCGGCATACACCATCTTATCTGCCATTTTCATTTTCTGCGCGATATCGGCAAAGACTTTCTGGAGCCGGCTTACCAACATTTACGCCGATGTCTGTTCCGTCACGGGGCAAGTACCAAAATCCATGCCCTGGCCAGAGAGTCGAAACAGTGCCTCCTTGCCGAAAATATCGATGCCCTTGCCACAGCAAAGGCGGTTAAAGAAACCCTGCCGCCGGAAAAACCGACTTTACTCCCCCATATTAGCAGCTATGGTCTGGCTTTATGGTGCCTGCAGGGCAAAAAAAGCGGCAACGGTTATGGATTTCCTTTTGACAGGCCCTTGTTGACCTTTGCCGATCGTCTGCTGGTGTTGTCCGATTGTTTACCCAAACTCACTCAAAAGCTGCCTCATACCTGCGGCCAGGATCGTCTGTTGTGCCACCTGCAAGAACTCGTCTCCAGTATTACCAAAGATGACGTTTTTCAAAGAGCAACAAAAGAGCTGAAGTGGCGCATCGAAATATTCGATCGTCTTCGCCAAGCTATGCGCATTGCTTTGCCTGATGGCCATAAGGCCCTCAATGATGATGGGGGCGCTAAAGCGATATCCACTATCGAAAAAGACGTGAAACGCTTTCGTCTTGAACTCGATACAGACCCCAAACTGTCAAATGATTTGCTGGCTTTGAAAATGGCCAAACAAATCGATAAATATGAGACCAAACTTTTTGCCGATCCCATCGAGGTCGTCACCCGCGATGGCAGCAGCAATGTTCTTTACCCTGGGCGAACCAACAACATTCTCGAACAGTTCTTTCGGGCATTGCGGCGGGGACAACGCCGGAAAACAGGCAATAACGCTTTGTCAAAAACATTACAATCCATGCTTGCGGATACGCCCCTGGTTAAAAACCTTGAGAATCCTGTCTATTTCGATCTGCTTTTGGGCGGAGAAGAAACCCTGGCGGACTGTTTTGCAAGCCTGCAATCCGAAATGACAACAACCGACCTGTCCGGTCTTTCTGAATATGTTGACCGGATACTACCGGGGTTCAAACCCCTTTTGAAATCACCGACATTACCGGAAAAAATGGAAAACCTGCTGATTGCCGCCCATAATGCCGCTTAATCCAACTGAATTTTGCAACAATAGGGTGTGACATTCCGGCAAGACGTGACAAAAGTCACACCTCTTCGAGTCGCTTCAGGAGCTTGGTGAGACCGGAACGGCTGATACCCAGCATTTCTGCCGCAACCGCCTTGTTGCCATCCGAGCGCTTGACCGCTTCCGTGATCAGGAGCTGTCTCGCCCGTTTCAGTGTCGGCAGGTTTTTGAAGTAGGAGAAGAACTCAGCGGGTTCCAGTTCCGGCAGGGGTTCTGATGGTTCAACGGATCGGCGTTTGGCGATATGCTCTTTGAATCGATTCATG
>CAZHNG010000515.1:0-3693 GCA_964533785.1 uncultured Saprospiraceae bacterium
AATTTTGAGAGACGAAGTCTTGAAAAATCAAAGATTTCAAGAGTTCTTTAACTCGATACTACAAATTAACGCTTAACCTGCCCAGACGGGCCCTACGTGGACGGCTATGTTGCTAATGGCAGGCAGGGTGGTTAATAGGGCGGGCTTTTTACCCTACCCGTATCTGTATAAAAACAACAACAAACTCGCCGGCCGCCGGGACATTTTCCCCGGAAGGGCAATACAACTATTGTTGCTTGCTAAAAACCTTCTGAGTTCAACTTTAATTACCCATTTCACCTTCATAATCAGGATTAGGCTCAGGCATTAAAGCCCCCACTTCTTTCCGCCAGTCATGCAACGCTTTTCTTAGTTCCGCAGCTTTATCAGGCATTGCTTCGGCAAGGTCATTTTTTTCACTCAAGTCCTGCTTTAAGTCATACAACTCAATCTTTTGATTTTCAAACCATTCTATCAACTTATAATCTCCAACTCTAATGGCAGCTGACGGCCGGTTCCCCGATCCGTGGTAATGCGGAAAATGCCAATACAGAGTTGATCTTGATGGCATAACCCCATCTTTCAATAAAGGCACCAGATCTTCCCCATCTATCGCTTGTTCCTTGTTAAAAGAGATACCCGTCATGGATAACAGCGTCGGATAATAATCCGTACTGATCACCGGAAAATCCGAAGTACTTCCCGGTTGGACTACTCCCGGCCATTTGACGATCAGCGGTACGCGAATACCTCCTTCGTACAACCACCCCTTACCGGCACGCAGCGGTACGACCGATGTGGGTGCGGTACGATTCGCCGGCAATGTGGACAGCCCGCCATTATCGGAAGTGAAGACAATAACGGTGTTATCTGCAAGATCCGATTCTTGTAAATACTGCATGATCCGACCAACGCTTTCGTCCACACTCTGCACCATGCCCGCATAAGCCGGGTTATCTTGTTTTTGCTTGGTGTGATTTTCCCTTTCATTAATAAAATCAGGCTGGTCGGTAGTATCCATTCCTTCTTTTTTAGCCTCGTATTTGGCGACCAATTCCGGCTTGGCTTGAATGGGTGTATGAACGTTGTAATAGGCAAAATATAGAAGAAAGGGCCGTTCTTTGTTTTTCTCGATAAATTGGAGTGCTTCAGTGGTCAACCGGTCCGTAAGATATTCTCCTTCCTTACCACCTTCCAGCCCTGGTACATCCCAGTGTTTCCGTTCATTTTTATACGGATAAAAGTAAGAAGCCGGCTGTCCGGCCCAATGCCCGCCTTTATTGACGTCAAAGCCCTGGTCTTCGGGAAAAAAGCCCTGGTCCCCCAAATGCCATTTTCCAAAAAAGCCCGTTGCATAACCCACATCTTTGAGCGCTTCGGCCAGCGTATATTCTTCTAAAGGCATTTCGTTCACATCTTTGGTTCCCAATAATTTCCGGTCTTTTGGATCCATCCCAGGCAGCCAATCCGTAAGATTTAAACGGGCCGGATATTTTCCAGTCAGCATACTAGCGCGGGTAGGTGAACAAATAGAGGCCGCTGCATAAGCATCCGTAAACCGCATGCCTTCCCTGGCCAATTGATCAATATTGGGGGTTTCGTGGAAGATACTGCCGTAACAGCCTACGTCATTCCAACCCAGATCATCGACCAGCAAGAAAACGATATTAGGAGATGAGGTTGAAGGAGTACTTTCCGGCGATTTACAAGCAAACATGAGGGTAGCTAAGATCAGCAGGTTACAAACTTTCATATTTATCAATTGTCAATGTTTCATGCGGACAACCACATTCAAAATGGACGGAACGGGCTTCCATTCATCCAGACTTTGATTGCGAAAATAAGTCCGGTATTGTTGATTTTTCTTATTGATATCATCATCTACAACCAAGGCGGTAAGTCCTGGCATATTCACAAAACCCGGCCAATCCCGCATATCTCCTTTATAATCGTACCACTCCACCGCTTCTGTTTCATTATCAGGCACGGCTTTTTTGAGTTCTACTTTGGCGTTTCCCTTTTGGTACTGCTCCCGCTTCCATGCTTCCCAATCCGAAAGTGAGGCCATTATCTGCTTTCGTTGCGATCTACTCGTAATCCATTCCAAGGCTACAAAAAAAGTATCTTCTTTAAGATAAATATGATGAGGGGAAAGATCGATCTTTTCCCAACCGATTCTTTTACTTGCCCGAAGGAATATAGTCTGCTCCAATAACTCCTCTCCCGGTGAACCATCGGCGGGATCTACTTCGTACAGCCTTAAACGAAATTGGAAGCTATCCTCTGAACTGTATAAGACCCTCAACCAGATCTTTTCCAGCAGAAACTCTTCTTGCGTTGGAGGAGCTTCCACCAGGTAAGCTACCGCTGCCCCACCCTGTGCCGAATCTAGTGGTAAAATACCATTTTTTCCTTTCATCCACCCCCAACGCTTCGCTTTATTCAGTTTCAAGACTTTTCCGGTGACGGTAACTTGCTCCAACCGCAGGGCTTTCGGCACCAACTTAATTTCCAGTTTCCCTGTATTGGTAAGATCAAATACAGGGAGCTTCTCCGGTTCGTAGCCCAATGCAGAAAAAGTGATGGTATCTCTCAAATGAGATTCATCTAAGCGTAGCCTTTTTGGTAAAATCCGCACGCTGATACACCGTTACCTTACGGTTTTTAAGGTCGTAAATATTGGAATATACCGTAAGGTCGTCCTGGTGGGTTTGGGCAAGGATTTTTTCTGCATTTTCAATGCTGCAAATTCCTTTTTCCGTGATCATTCTTTGGGCCGTAGCGTAGCGTTGACAGGCGGGTTCCCCTCCTAAATCCGGTTGTGCTTTATTGAAATTGGTCTGTATTTGATAAGGCTCCTCTCGTTCATGAAAGGTGATTTTTCCGTGGTTTGTCCCCATAATCACTGACCTTCCGGAAGCATCAGCTATTACCATGTGGAGTTGCTCCAACTCCGGCAATTTGTATTGCTCCAGCAGGCTTATTGCCTCTTCTACGGTAGCGCATTTATCCAGCACGGCTTGCCAGATATATTCATCAGGTTCAACGAGGTTGGGATCAAAATCGATGGGATCCAAAGGGGTACGGGCACCGTCAAAGAACAATCCTTTTTCGTTCATACCGCCTTGAGCCCAGCCTTCACTGGCAAAAGTAAAAATGATCGACCCGTACCTGGATGAATTGGCAGGAAGAACCCTTATTTGAGGATCAGTATCGTACCAGTCTTCATGGTTCGCAACCAATACACAATCTCCATCGGTCATCACCATAATAAAACAAGCATAAGCGGGAATTGCCCAAACCAAAGCCACCAGCAATAACAAAAATGTTTTCATACCTTTTTTATTTACTGATGCATTGAAATGGTGTTTCCCCTTAAAAAACCTTGCTTTCTTTTTCTATATCATTAGCAGGAACGTTGTACTATTTACACCAGATTATAAGACACGAAGTCGTTCACCAATTTCGTTACGATTAAGTGCCTCATCAGTTTTTTATCACTGGTAAAACTTTTCAGAGGATTGGCAGCACCTCTACTCCACCCTACCAGGTTGAAATCGATCTCTTACGTCTAGCGTCTAGCCCTATTGGCTTTTAAACTTGGGAGCAATTTCAATCACCACTAAGAACGCAAAGAACGGGAAGTTCCTTTTTCTTAGCGGTTCTTCGTGCCCTTTGCGGTGAGTAAAAGCCTTTGACCCCAAGTTTACCCAG
>CAZHNG010000516.1:0-3676 GCA_964533785.1 uncultured Saprospiraceae bacterium
TCTAGCGTCTAGCGTCTAGCGTCTAGCGTCTAGCGTCTAGCGTCTAGCGTCTAGACCTACGGGCACTAGACAATTTGAATTCAGCACTGAAAACTTCCAATCCATGATTACTTTACAAAAGTAAAAAATAAATTTTTAAACTCAAAAAAATAACACAAAAAAGTTTTTTTTATTCAAAAAATCGTCCCTTTACAAGCGCATAACCTTGCATCTGAAAGCAATACCAACTCTTCCGTGCGATCTACGATTTTTTATTAATTTTCCGTTCTCAATCAATATCAACAAAATGAAATACCTGCTATCTACAGCATTTCTCATGCTTTATTTTACGTCGACAGCACAAACTAACGCCTGGGAACACCCTTCCAACGTCCAATGGAACAAATTGAAAGCCCACGCCACTTTTTATCCGTTTGCTGATCAAACCACTGCCCTTCGAGGCGATCGCAATAACTCTCCCTTTTTCAAATCCCTTGATGGAACCTGGAAATTCAACCTGGCAAAGAATCCTAAGGACATTACGCCTGGCTTTTATGCATCTGATTTCGATGCCAATACCTGGCCAGACATACGAGTTCCCGGAAACTGGGAAATACAAGGCTTTGGTCATCCGATCTATACCAACTGGGAATACCCTTTTGAACCGGTCAATCCACCTTTCATTCCTCACAATACGAGTGAAGATAAACACCAAAGTAATCCGGTTGGATTGTACAGCCATTCCTTCAATCTCGACAACTCCTGGAACGGGAAACGCGTCATTCTACACTTTGGTGGAGTAAGCTCCGCCTTTTACGTCTGGATCAACGGCGTTCAAGCCGGTTATAGCCAGGGCAGTCGACTACCAGCTGAGTTTGATATTACTGACCTTGTCCAGCCTGGAAACAACGCTATAGCAGTCCAAGTGTATCGCTGGAGTGACGGTTCTTACCTCGAAGACCAAGACCACTGGCGAATGAGCGGCATTCACCGGGAGGTATATTTACTGGCCCGTAACCCCAATTACCTGGAAGATTTTTTTGTTAAAACAGATCTGGACGACAATTATGAAGATGCCACCGTCCGCATTGAGCCTACCTTTTATTTCCGCAACGCGGATGAAATAGAAGACTGGGTATTGGAGGCCCAGCTCTTCGACGCCGATCAACAACCGGTCTGGAACACCGTCGGGAAATTGACCCTGGATAGATTGACCAGGCCTTTCAAAAGAAAGAGTTACGCCCCACCTTATGGTCAATATTCGAGGCCGGCAATTACCAAAGAAGTTGAAGCCCCCTTGAAGTGGTCCGCTGAAACCCCTAATCGCTACACCCTGGTGCTGACCGTGAAAAATGGAGCAGGTCAGGTACAAGAAATCACCAGTACAAAAATTGGTTTTCGTGAAGTAGCGCTAGGCTCAGAAGGATTGAAAATCAACGGTGAAGAGGTGATCCTTTTTGGTGTCAACCGCCACGATCACCATCCTGAAACGGGTAAAACGGTCAGTTACGAGAGTATGTTGGAGGATGTGTTGTTAATGAAGCGTTTTAATATTAATGCGGTACGTACCTCTCATTATCCTAATGATCCACGGTTTTACGACCTGTGCGACGAATACGGCCTATACGTAATAGATGAATCAAATATTGAAACGCATAAAATTGCCGGTGCGTTATCTATGCGTTCTGATTATGGGTCCGCCATGCTGGAGCGCGGTATGCGCATGGTGGAAAGAGATAAAAATCACCCCAGTATTATTTGCTGGTCGCTGGGTAATGAGTCGGGCAGCGGCCCTAACCACCGGGCAATGGCCGGCTGGATCAAAGCCTATGATCCCAGCCGTTTTCTCCACAACGAAAGTGCGATGTATTACCTGCCAGACGGCACCTCTGACGAAGATTATATCGATGTTATGAGCCGGATGTACGATTCGGAAGCCGCCATGGATGCCGTCCTCAAACGCCCCGGTGAAGATCGTCCCCTGATGTACTGCGAATATGCACATTCCATGGGAAACTCTACCGGCCACCTATATAAATTTGCCAAAGCCTTTAGAGAAAATCCACGCTTTATTGGCGGCTTCATCTGGGACTGGGTAGACCAGGGATTGTATAAGACCGATGAAAATGGCAATCGTTTCTTTGCCTACGGTGGTGATTTCGGAGAAGCAATAACGGACGGAGCATTCTGCCTCAATGGCTTAATTTTTCCAGACCGCAAACCACAGCCTGCGTTATGGGAATGCAAAAAGGTCTTTCAACCCATTCAAATCAAGCTAAACAACGACCAGTTGGAGGTTCTCAATCAGCATAACTTTTTATCCCTCGATGCTTTTGAACTGAATTGGTCGCTTTTACGGGCAGGAGAGGTTGTACAAAATGGCCAGATAGATCTTCCGGCTACCAAGCCTAACCAAACGGCCAGGATCAATCTCCCCGATACGCAAATCCAAGGAGCACAAGAACACGTTCTTTCGCTAAGCTTTGTTTTAAAAGAAAACACCAACTGGGCAGCAAAAGGCCACGAAATCGCCTGGGAACAATTTATTTTACAGGGACCAAAAGCTGACATACCTGCGTCTGCTGAATTACCCAATTTAGAAAGTGCTCCTGATCATTTTTTAATCACCGGTGACAATTTCCAGGTTAAGGTTGATAAAAAGACCGGATTGTTAACCAGTTACACCTTTGATGGTCAAGAATACCTCAAACAATCACCAACTCCGAATTTCTGGCGTGCTCCCACGGACAACGACCTGGCAGCACAATTACCCAAAGAAATGGCAGGTTGGAAAGATGCTTTCAATATGGCCAGATTAGTACAATGCAATGCTAATCCAATCGATAATCAGCAGCAGATTCGTTCTGTTTTCGAATGGCCATCGGAGAATGCGTTTATGGAACTGGTTTATCAGGTTACAGGTACCGGCGAAGTATCGATCACAGCCAGCTTTGATGCCCCGCGCAACCTGCCCAACTTACCTAAACTGGGATTGGAAATGACCATTCCTCAACAGTACAATACCGTAAAATTTTACGGGAAAGGCCCTCATGAAAGCTACGTAGATCGCCAACTGGGAACAAAACTTGGTGTTTTCACCTTACCATTATCTGAGTTCGGTACACCTTATATCCGGCCGCAAGAACACGGAAATCACATGGGTATCCGCTGGGTCGAATTTTTGGACAATAACAATAAAGGTCTCCGCTTCGAAAGCAATGATCTTAATGTCAGTGCATGGCCCTACAGCCTGGAAGATTTAATTGCGGCAAGTCACACCATTGATTTACCGCAACGGGATTATATTACGGTCAACCTGGACTACGGTCAAATGGGACTGGGAGGAGACGATACCTGGACTACCAATGCAAGGCCGCACGAAGAGCATATGCTAAAGGCGGGTGCCTATCAGTGGTCTTTTGTGATGTCAGTAAAATAATATTGAGTCAGGAGGTTGTATCAAAAGTAAGTCTTAAAAAACAATGGCCTAATTAATCACCCCGACTCAGTCGGGCAAAGGCCGGCAAACCTGCCTGCCTTGCGGCATCGCCATAGCCGTCAGGCTAAGGGAAACTTATTTATTTTGAAACCCGCCTACTGTGCCAGTAATGGCGGGCAGGCATAGAGAACATGTAGTGCATAGAGATATTATGTCTTTCAAAAGTATTAGTTTGCTCCGCCACGTAGGGCCCGCCTG
>CAZHNG010000517.1:0-3671 GCA_964533785.1 uncultured Saprospiraceae bacterium
CCCTGGTCGTCACTACCGCTCCCAAAGGATGACCATTACCTATTGGCTTCCCTAAGGTAACGATATCGGGTACCACACCTTGTAATTCAAAACCCCAAAAGTGAGTGCCTACCCGGCCAAATCCAACTTGTACTTCATCCATTATACAAAGCCCTCCGGCGGCTCTGACATAATGAAAGGCTTCCTGTAAATAGCCCGGCGGCAATACGATTTGGCCACCACAACTCAAAATGCTTTCACAAATAAATGCAGCCGGCTTTTTGTTCTGCTGAGCTAAGAGGTGAATTTTTTCATTAACATAACGCGCATACTGGTGGCCCGCCTCCGTCTTGGATCGATGCCGGCCCCGATAAGTATCCGGGATGGGCACGATGTGCGTATGAGGCGGTGCCCCTTTCCCCCCTTTACGGTCAAATTTGTAGGAACTGATATCTAGCGTCCCCGAGGTATGCCCGTGGTATCCAACTTCAACCGCGATCATTTCACGAGACCCCGTAGCCGTATGAGCCATCCGCAGCGCCAATTCGTTGGCTTCACTTCCAGAGTTGACAAAATAACACACCTCTAGTTCCGGCGGTAGTGTTGCCAATAGTTCTTCTGCGTAAAAAATTAAATTTTCGTGCAAATAACGGGAATTGGTATTCAAGACCGCCATTTGTTGTTGCCCGGCTTTGACCACTGCCGGGTGCTCATGACCAACGTGCGCTACATTATTCACCATATCCAAATAGCGTTGACCATGCTTGTCATAGAGATACTGCATATTCCCTCTAACCATATGCAGGTGATCCTGATAAGAGATGCTTAAATTAGGGCCGATCAGGTGCCGGCGCCTTGCTAAAATATCCTCGGTGGATAATTTCTCACTCCCGCGCTCAAAAGCAATGTTTTCCAGCAGATTGGGGTCAGGACACAGGCTCAACCAAACTTGCTGTTCATCAGGAAAGGCCACTCCCGGAAAGTCGTGCTGCTGCCCCAATAGGTCTAATATAATCTGAAAATGAAGATGTGGGGGCCAATTGCCATTTTCGGGAGATTGACCGATCTTTCCTATTTGTTGACCAGCCACCACCCTATTACCCGGCTGGCAAAAATCAAGGCTGTCCAGACTGAGATGACCATACAAAGTGTAAAAAACAGGACCTTCTTCCGGCTGATGTTTTATGATAATAGTTGGTCCATAATCCCGGTCACCAGCATTATTGTGCACATTGTAAATTATGCCTTCATAGGGAGCATACACGGGCGTATCAGGGGGCATCCAAATATCCAACCCAAGGTGAACGGTACGCCATTTAGGCCCCTCGTTACCATTAACCAGGTAATTATCAGTCGTATATAAAGGGCGAGTTTCACCATAACCTCCAACCCCAACATCAGCGTCCAACAATAACTTTTTTATCGTCTGTTGAAACAAGAAATCATCAGCAAAGCCTGAAAAATTACCTAGCTCCTGACTATCTACCGACAAATCCAGAGAACGACAACGCACCTTTTCATAATCTATTCCAACCACTGAATGAAAAATCCCTTGCTTTTTTTTGGCCCAATTAACAAAGCGGAAATATAAGGGGCAAGGCTCTAATCCACAGGTATTACGAATGCTATAATGTACCAGATCAGGAGATAGCGCATCCAATTTATGTAATAATGTCCAGGCTGGCCTTTCGCTGATTTGGAGATATTCATTATCGGGATGCGCTGACTTGTTGATCGCTGAAGCAGTAACACTGATCAAAAGTCTGGCTTGAATCAACGGAAAAAGCAGCTCCATTTCC
The DNA here is from genome assembly GCA_964533785.1 of uncultured Saprospiraceae bacterium. GTDB lineage: Bacteria > Bacteroidota > Bacteroidia > Chitinophagales > Saprospiraceae > JANQRV01. The sequence continues at coordinate 1,779 of CAZHNG010000517.1, forward strand.
AACTCCGTCAACGGAAAGACCTCATGGTAGCCCGAAACGACTTCGTTAAGGGCTTGTAAAGGATCCGGCAAATCCATAATAGCATATGCACAAGCTATGGCCAATTCGCTGATGGTATAAGTATACACGGCATCACCAAAATCAATGAGCCCATTGATCACGTGCTTATCAGAAACCTCCCTAACGATGATATTGTAGTCATTGAGATCGTTGTGGGTTATACTTTTTCGTAATGCATGTTGATTAGGCAAAACTTTTTCTTCGTACAAAGTGAAGCAATTTCGGACAATTTTCCGTTGATGAGGGTCAGAAAAGATATCCAGATGTTCCTTGGTCCAATCTGTTTGAGCCACATCCCATTTGAGGAAGCGGTGGGCGGCTCGGTGTTCAAAACCTTGAAGGGCTTTTGTCAAAATCGCACAGGTACGACCCAATGCAGCTCTCAATTGACTCGTTTTTGGGCAAACATTCGCCCAGGGGCGACCAGGTATCCAGGAGTGCAGTCTTACAATGCGATTGTTCAGAGTAAGATACAGGTCGCCGTTATTCGTAGGAATGATGGAAGGAAAGGTTAATTGGTCAGTATTGTTACGCACCCAATCCAACAATTGAATTCGGAATTCGATTTGGGCTGATGTTGTATCGGGATGGGCAAATTTGAGTATATATTGTTCACCGTTTTGGGTTTTTAAAAGGAAATTATCGTCGATTTCACCGGGCAGAGGAGTGATTTCCGCCTGAAAGCCGTATTGTGTTGATACAATTTGTCGAGCAATCTTTACAAGATCTGATTTGGTAGACATATTCAAATATTGGTTTTACAAAGCGGCTACATAGATAATGATTTTTTAGGTGTAGCAGAAGAAAACCAAACTACTTTAAAATACTTGTATATTGTGAATACACGTTACTAGTAATTGATAGTAAAAAGTATGTCATGTCGATCAAAGTAGAAGCCCTTACAAAAATATACGGTAGACAAAAAGCAGTTGACAATATCAGCTTCGAAGCTCATAGAGGCGAGGTGCTTGGCTTCCTTGGGCCAAATGGTGCCGGCAAGTCAACGACGATGAAGATCATTACCTGCTTCATACCCCAAACATCCGGAAAAGTGGAAGTATGTGGTTTTGATACGGAGCAGGAGCCGATGGAGGTTCGAAAAAGAATTGGATACTTACCGGAACATAATCCTTTATATAAGGACATGTACGTAAAAGAATACTTATCTTTTGTTGCCCAGGTCCATAAAGTTAAAGCCCCCAAACAACGGATTACCGAATTGATTGAGATGACCGGACTGGAAAGGGAACAGCACAAACTGATCGGTGCTTTGTCAAAAGGTTATCGCCAACGAGTTGGATTGGCACAGGCTATGTTGCACGACCCCGAAGTACTGATCCTGGATGAGCCCACTTCTGGTTTAGACCCTAATCAGTTGGTAGAGATCCGGGCCTTGATCAAGGAATTAGGAAAAGCGAAAACCGTTATTCTTTCTACCCACATCATGCAGGAAGTACAAGCCATTTGCGACCGGGTGGTGATCATCAACAAAGGCCAGATCGTCGCAGATGATTCCATCGAACAATTGCAGGCTAGGAAAAAGGGGCAAACTATTCTTTCCGTAGGTTTTCAGGAGGAAATTGACCGTGAGTTACTACTGTCTGTTACGGGAGTAAAAGAGGCCACCCCCATCAACCGTCAATTCTGGCGGATAACCACTGAATCCGATAAAGACCTCAGGCCTTATTTTTTCAATTTGGCGGTAGAAAACAAATTGACATTATTGGAATTGCATAAGGAAAAGCAAAATGTGGAGGAGGTTTTTCAGGAGTTGACTAAATAACGTGAACTAGAGATTCCCTGAACTTATTTGTGCTTCCTTCGATTTACGCG
>CAZHNG010000518.1:0-3668 GCA_964533785.1 uncultured Saprospiraceae bacterium
GCCAATGGCAGCGACCTGGATGGCGCCATCATCAGCGCCGCTGCAGGTTGCATCGGTTATGGTACTGTTACCGGCCGGAACAGTGATCATTGACGGCGGAGAAAAGGTCCGGGCTGCCTCACCGGTACATCCCTTACTATCCGTTACGGTTACAGAATAAAAGTCAACCGGTACGTTTTCTATAAAAGGAGTATTTAATGGTAAATTGCTGCCAAAGGGAGTATCCCAGGTGAAAGTAAACCGATCTTGTGGGTTGGGCACCCGTATCCCTCCTTCGGAAACCACTACGGTAATTTGCCGGATGCTGTCATCAAAACACTGTGGCCCGGTACCGGTGACATCCAGGTCCACCCCAATCCTGGAAGGCTCGCCAACAGTGACAGTCTGGGTGGTCGTTGGTCCATTGCCACCGTCTTCGACGATCTCTATATCATATTCACCCGCAACAAAACCCGGCAATACCAACTCCGGAAGTCCCGCTGGATAAGGAATTGGTCCGACCCTCTGGCCGGTGGCCGTATTTTCGTGAAATACCTGGTAGTCAGGTGTACCTCCATTAATTTTTAGTCGAATAACCCCAGTGGGATCCCCAAAACAGACCACACTATCCGCCGTAACATCCAGGAACAGATCATTAGCGGATACGTTCACCTGTCCATCATTAGTGACTACCCCAAGGCGAACCGGAAAAGGGTTGGAAGTATCTCCAAATTCAATTTCCGTCGGATCATTCGTAAAAGCGACCGGTGATTCATCCCCAATATTTCCAATGACCGTAAAACAAACCGTCATCAGCACTTCCCCGTCGTTCAGCGTTGCTCCGTTCAATTGAACGGTCAAAGGCCACTGGATAGATAGCCTGCCGTCCATTGCATCGGCTTCATTAATAAAGCTGCCGGTAAGCGCAAAAAATGGGGAAGATTCGTATTCCAAAACGGTATTATCCCAATTCAATGAGAACTGCAGGGCCCCCACATCCGTAAAGCCGGCGACGAGGACATCCATACAAACATTCGTTTCATTAGGCAAAGCATTTCTCGGAAGGATCGTTAAACTTACGGAATTACAGGCACTCATGTCCAGGGTGGTCGTCGTTCCGCAGCTTTTACCATCTTCAATTGCAATATCGTAAATACCTGGTTGCGGAACATCAAATCGAACGGTATCGCCGTTTCCGAAAGAATTCGGGATCTGAGCCGTAACCGTGGGGTCACCTTGTAAGGTAGCGGTGATGGTGTAATTCTGTGCCGGGTCGAACTCCGGCCACCCGCCTTCGATGACTAGTTCAGCGCCACAACCGGTAGCAGTGGCGGCTGTGTTCGAAAAAACGACGTCGATAGGGTTCAGGTAAACGACGGAAAAGGCTTGGTTAGCGCCCACAGAAACGCAGGGGCCTCTGGGTGCTCCTTCAGATGCAGGTTCGAATCCGTCGGGAAAATTGTCCACGGTAATAGGAGCAAACCACATCAGGGTGGGGTTACCATTGTTAAATTCACTTTGTATGCTCCCGTCATTAATAAAGGTAAGCCCTCCCAGGCGATCCGCACTTGGAGCAATCCAAATACCTTGCGTTTGGCTGAGTGTGTCCTCTGGGTTAGGGCCAATTTGACGGACACTATTATTTAAGCTAGGATCCGCTAGAACGGAAGTAAGATCTGGGCCGTCCACGGTAGGCGGTTGATCATAAAAAGCATAGCTAATACCTGGTTGGGTAGAGGTGTTGGGGTCGCCACCAAATGAAGGCGTTCCATTTTGAAACATTTCAAATTGGTCACCAAAGCACAAAAAAATAGAAGGTCGCACAATATCATTACTCTCTCCAATAGGATTGCGTAAACGCACATTACCAAGAATATTATCAGAACATTGCACAACAGATCGCAACTCAACCGACCGGTCTTCATCGACGTAATCCCCCCCATTCAAAATGATATTAACTGGTTGTTGGCCCCATAAAACACCAAACACGGCAACTGCGATGGCCAGAGATATTAGCTTTTTAGTCATTATTTTCGGATTATGTATAACATGGTTACAAATAGTCAAAACGTCGGGTAGAAGGAATTATTGCGGTTTATTGAGGTAGGAATTGTCAAGTAAAATGCGTTGCAAAAATGGGAAAAGAAATCTTATTTCACCTCATCATTTTGCTTAATCGTCGTTTTTATGCCCAATAAAGAGAGCTGTTTTTGGTATTGCTCCGCCTTAGCTTTATCCTCCACTTTGCTGATCCTAAGAGAATAAGTCATTTGCTCCCCATTTGGTTCAGGAATGATCTCGATCTTTTGTTGGATGATTTGCTCAATTCTTATTACCCGCTTTACGGCCATATTGTAATGCTCTACCCTACCGAAGTCTATTTGATAAGTTACAGGCCGCCGGGGCACGACATAAGTTTGGGTTTGCTGGTAATTGAATGCTTCCTGGCGTGCTGGAGGTTGGGGTTTTATAGTAGGCTTAGCTATTACAGGTCTTTCGGGAACAAGCGGCGGACGGGTCAGGTTGCGATCTTTTTTTAACTGGTAAGCAGGCGGTTTCAGCTTTTCTATTTGGTCTTTCCGCTGAGCTGATTGCGTTACTTCCCGGATAGCATCACGCAGTTCTTTTGCATCGACAGAGGTGTTTATTTGTTTCAACAGGTTACCTGCCTGATCTAAAAAGATCATGGCCGGAACGGCCTTTACCTTGTAATCCCGTTGAATTTTTGCACCCATGGGGGTTTCAATATCGGCTTTCACTGCAACGAACCGTTCCTGCAACCAAAAAGTCACCAATTCATCTTCAAAAGTATTTTCTTCCATCCACTGACATGGCGCACACCAATCTGCCGAAAAATAAATAAATACGTCTTTTTCGGTTGCCATTGCTTTTTCTAGTGCTGTATCTACATCTATGGTGAGAAAATCGACCCCATTTACTGTACCACACCAAGATAGAAATATACTGACCCATAGTTTAATATAACAATACGGCATAGCGGAGATTTTAAGTAATGATGGACATTACTAAGTATCATTAATTTAAACTGGGGAGGAAGTCTTCGGACTGAGGTGATGTATGTTTTAAAACGAGGAGGGAGAAGATAAATTGCCGGGGAGTTGGTAATGAGCGATGAGCAATGGGGCAATGAACAATGAACGATGAGCGATGGAACAATGAACAATGGGGCAATGAGCAATGAGCGATGAACAATGAGCAATGAGCGATGAGTGATGAGCAATGGGGCGATGAACAATGAGCAATGGGCGATGAGCAATGGGGCATTAGACGGGATTAAGTCGAAATCTTCTTTGTTCCCAACTAAAAAAAATAGCCCGGCTGGAGAGCCGGGCCACTATAGTGTTACAAGTGTGAGAGGTTGTTTTCTATGTGTTTCATAGAAATTCCCCTTCAATAATGGAAAAACAAAAGTTTTAACCTTTGAAGTCGGTTCTGATTAGTTTAATCTCTTCGAAAGCTCTTTTGTGAAACAAGGAGTAGATGCGCAAACAAGAATGATCAATTACGCTTGGGAGGAGGAGCACTTAAGATTTATTTCTTAAAGATATTACAATTTTTTATAAGACAAAAAATATTTTTAGAAAGCGGTAGGTTTTTGAAGGAAAAGGGGGATTAAACACCGGTTACAAAAATGCCCCACAACCGGTTTTTCCAACCATTGCTCATTG
>CAZHNG010000519.1:0-3642 GCA_964533785.1 uncultured Saprospiraceae bacterium
TTGACTCCAACCTTTAATCCAGTCATAACCAAAACTTATATAAACTAAAATGGATTTTACTGACATTTGAACTGGTACCCATAATGGACAGAATCCAGATAGGGGATTTACATCAACACATCAACATTATAAACAAAACGAGGTACAAGAAAGATTGTCAGCACATCTAGCGTCTAGCGTCTAGCGTCTAGCATCAAAGTTCTACTAATTATTGGAAAAGAAAAAATAATTATCTACCTTTGCGTGCCCAAAAAGATCTAATCGAGAATTTGTTAAATTATAGATAAAATGCAGACGGTTACAATCAACGGAGAAGTCAGAAAAGAGTTGGGAAAAAAAGCAACAACGCGAGCCAGAAAAGAGGGGAAAATTCCATGTGTATTATACGGAAAAGACGAAGTTGTACACTTTTCAACTGAATTCAAAGATGTTAAAAGTTTGATTTACACTCCTGACTTTAAGCTTGCAGAAGTGAAATTAGGCGGCGAAACTTACCGTTGCATCTTGAAGGACGTACAGTTTCATCCAGTTAACGACGAGATACTGCACATCGATTTTCTAAAGCTGATCGCGGGTCACCCGGTGAAGGTGGAAGTGCCCGTTCGTTTTACCGGTACATCTCCCGGTGTAAAAGCCGGAGGAAAGCTTATTCGACAAGTCCGCCGTATTAAAATCAAAACGGTCCCCGAAAAACTTGTTGACGAGATGGTACTCGATATTTCCAGCCTCGAAATGGGGCAATCTATCCGGGTAAGAGACATTCAAGGTCTTGAAGGTGTTGAGATCATCAATTCTCCCAGCATCCCCGTTGCGCTCGTTGAAGTACCGCGTGCCATGCGAAGTGCTACTTCTGCGAAAGAAAAAGAAGCTGCTGCAGCAACTGCTGCTCCTGTTGCAGAGGAATAAATCCCAAAATCGCATACAAATTAAAAGGTTGATCGCTCCTGAGAGTGGTCAATCCTTTCGAAATTTTTTTGAAATCCCATTCGTTTTGAAAATAAAAAATCGATGAAATTTCGTTTTTTCCTGACGCTGGGTACCATTTTCATTCTTGCCCTTAGCTGTAATAATAGCACTACCGAGGAATTCAAAGCATCCTCTCAAACAGGAGATGCTGCTATTGATGCTTTGTCCGAAGAACTGGAGTTAACGCCTAACGACGCACAACTTTTCGCACAACGAGCAGAATTATTTTACGAAAAAGAACGCTTTGATGAAGCGATCACCGATCTCCGGAAAGCGCTTGCCATAGACTCCACCAATATCTTGTACCTACATTTGCTGGCTGATGTTTATCTCGATTATTATCAATCCAGAAAAGCGATTGAAACCATGGAACGCGCCATTGCATTATATCCTGGCCGCATTCCTACTCTGTTAAAAATGAGTGAATTTCAATACATTCTTAAACAGCACGACGAATCTTTTGAAACCTTACAAAGAATTTTAGCGCTCGATCCACAAAACGCTGATGCATTTTTCATGCGAGGCTTAAACTTCCGGGAGATCGGCCAACCGGAACAAGCGATGAAGGCCTTGCAACAGACCATTGAGCTCGATCCAGATATTATTGATGCATGGATCATTTTGGGTCAGTTAAAAGCAGATGCTAATGATCCTTCGGCCATCCGCTATTTCAATAGTGCCCTGGAGATAGCTCCCGATAATGTAGAAGTTCTCCACGCAAAAGCTTTCTATTTGCAAGAACAGGATAAACTCGCAGAGTCCATTGCGGCTTTTAAACACATCAGCAGGATCGACCCTCAATACGATAATGCTTATTTCAATGCCGGTTTATTGTACCTGGACCTCGATTCCATTCAGCAAGCTTACCGGCAATTTGACATCACTGTAAACATAACTCCCACTCATGCCAAAGCCTATTATTACCGGGGAGTAGCACTGGAATTGATGGGCAAACCCGAACAGGCACGGGAAAACTATGAACAGGCTTTGCGCTTTGATCCCGATTTTATAGAAGCGCAAGAAGCACTTCAAGGTAAGCTACCCGTCAATTAACAGGGTATGGCGCCTTTAAAGCCCCCACCTTTGTCCTATGATAAAATTTAACTTCGCCAGTGATTTTTATCAAAGTAAATACTGACAATTTCGATTTAATTAGTTCATTATTCACCTAATTTCAAGAACAATGAAAATCGATTTATTATCAGAGGACAAGGTTTTTTACCACAAAGAACACCGGGAATGGCTGAGCCAGCTTAATTTCTATCAAGATGAAATTAAGTTTTTTCAAAACGAATTGGTTATGGTGTTGAAAGAACGTATGGAGTCTATGTCCATTATTGAGCACGTAGACGAATACCGCAAGCTTTTCATGAAAAAACTGGAGCACATTGATGACATCCGCCACCAGATCATTAAGCACGAAAAACAATTAGCAGCTGGTAGAGCTACTTCTTCGGAAGAACACAATGAAGTACGCCAGCAATTCAATGACTTTGTCAGAAACTTCGAAGCAATGAAGTCAAATTTTAAGATGTTTGCTTCCAGGAACGATTGAAGATCTTAGGATGTCCCTGATCACTTCTTCCCAAACACCATAAAATGTTGCCAGGGTAGATGACCGATATTCTCGATCAGCTCTAAGCCAACGGCCTCCATTTCCTTCGTCGCTTGTTCCAAGGACATCTTGTGTAAGCGTTTGATCATCAAGGTAGGATCTTCCATGCGATACTCTACCAGAATTACTTTGCCATTGGGTTTTAGTGCTTTAATAAGTTCGAGCATCATTTCCCGGGGATATTCCAGTTCGTGGTAAACATCTACCATGAATACTATATCAACGGAATTTTTGGGCAACTGCGGATCAGTAGGTTCTCCCAATACGAGTTCTATGTTTTCGGCTTTCTGCTTTTTAAGTTTTTTGCGCATGATGGCGATCATCTCCTCTTGGATATCGACGGCGTAAACGCTGCCTTCCGGCACTTTTTTAGCCATGCGAAAGGTATAGTAACCAGAGCCGGCACCAATGTCTGCTATTACATCGGTGGGTTGCAAATCCAGGTTTCTGACCACTTGTTTAGTATTTTCTTCCTGGTTCCTTTCCGGGCGGTTCAGCCAGTTTGCCCCCAGATGGCCCATGACGTGTGCAATCTCCCGCCCCATGTATACCTTGCCAATACCATCACGGGAAGCAAAAGTAGTTTCATATACTTCGACGGATGAACCACTCTGTCCGTGGCAGGAAGCCTGCAATAGTAGGATTAAAATAATTATAACCCAGTTTAATCTGCTCATATTCCTCGTATTGATTTTCACAAGCCAAACAAGAAAAGGGTTGATTCGGTTTAGAAAAGATAGTAGATCCTGTGTTTTATATGAAAAGGACTTAATTGCTAAGCAAAGAAATTACATAAGTAAGTGGGTGGACACAGCATTCAGAGAATGGATGTTTTGCGCACCGAGACTGAGTCTCTGATTTTCAAATTATAAAACTTATGCATATGCGATAGTACCGCCAGCCCGCCTGCCCAGCCCCATACGCGCCCTACGTGGCGCGCCCTACATGGCTGTGCCAGCGGCCATAGCCGTCCACGTGGGGCCGCCACGTAGGGCCCGTAGGGTCTAGGTTAAGCGTTAATTTGTAGTATCGAGTTAAAGAACTCTTGAAATCTTTGATTT
>CAZHNG010000520.1:0-3636 GCA_964533785.1 uncultured Saprospiraceae bacterium
ATATCCATTGAATATCAGCGTTTTGTTGTCTAAAATCTAGCGTCAAAAGTCCAATGAGATAAGTAATGATGAAAAAATAAACCCGATTTTTGAGCTAGCTATTTTGGTGCTAAGTATAAACGTAGGCCCCTTCAACGAGCGGACGGTACCCGCGCTTGCTGCCCAGACCGGGCCCTACGCGGCGGAATTAACGAAACTTGGCATCAAAAGGGTCGCTCACAAAATGATGGGTGTACTGTTTTATCATTACTTAAGGGATTGAATTTAGTATTTTTACATGATACGTAGAAACGATTGAAGGGATACTTTTTTTGTTCGCTGTTAAACCTTTATCATTTTATTAACGATTTCTATCCCTTTCTTTCGTAACTTTGTATTTCATCTTCTTCTCCATAAGCACCCTTCATAAATCACCATGCGCTTAGAAAGGGCATAATTTTTTTTAATGCCGCTTTTTCCAATAAAATTAATATTCATAATGAAAAGATTTGATTGGTTGCTGATTATTTTTGTGAGCACTACCCTGACCAATTGCGGCCAGTATGATGCGATCGAAGATCTTGACGGAATAACCTACGATGCGGAGTATGCCATTCCTATCATCAATTCTAAAATTGCCATTCAAGACTTATTAGAAGGATACGAAAATGACAATACCTTGATCGTTGAGCCTGATGGTAGTATGCGCTTTAAATATTCCGGTGATGTGATCAGGGCAACCGTAGACCAAATGTTTGAAGAGATCAACGATGCCTTACCGCCGGCCATCCCTATTACCGAATCGGGTATGGCTTTGCCTTTGTCGTCGCCCGACGGTATCCAGATCGATTACATGGAATTAAAGAGCGGAAATTTTTCCTATTTCTTTGAATCTCCTAATACGGAACCCGTGGAGGTGACCATTACTATGCCGCAGTTAATCAAAGACGGTCGACCGCTCACCGTTGTGGAAACTTTGCCTCCCTACGCCGGGAACGGCCCTCGGCCCGTAGCTACAAACCAGACTGTGCCTTCTTCGCTCAAAGATTATACGATCATTCCGCGCAACGATTCCGTATATGTAGATTATTCCGTTAAAACCCTCGATGGTAAAGAAGGAAACCTCGACCTGATCCTCGTCACCATCAAAGACCTGGAATTTGCCTATACCGAAGGCTTCCTGGGAACACTCGTCTACGAAGGCGGAAGGGATACGATCAATATCGACTTCTTCGATAATTACCTGGGAGGAGATATATACTTCGCTCAACCCACGGTTACCTTTAATATCCAAAATTCCTTCGGTATTCCAACCCGCTCCCTGGTCAATGTCTTTGACGTTTTTACCGTCAATGGTGAGAAACTCGCCCTGGAAAGCCGATTCATCGAACAAGGGTTTGACTTTCCCTACCCGACCCTCGGTGAGGTGGGCGAAGTAAAAAGTAAGACCTTTACCTTTACCGAAGGCAATTCCAATATTGACGTTATCCTGGGCTCCGGACCGGTAGCCGTCGATTACGATGTCGATGCCATCACCAACCCTGACGGCAACCGCGGTATCCGTGGTTTTATCACCGAAAATAGTTTCTACAACGTACAAGTAGAAGTGGATCTCCCCTTATACGCTACCGTTAATGAATTCATCGCCAACGATACGATCGATATCAATTTTAACGACCTGGACAATGTCGTTGATGCCGAATTTAAGCTCTTTTCCGATAATGGTATTCCCCTGGAAGCAACTATTCAAGGCTACTTCGCGCACGAATCCGGCTTTGTGATCGATTCTCTGTTCACGGAAAGGACGATGGTGGTTGACGGGGCACCGATCGATAAGTTCGGCAACCCTACGGAAAGCAGTAAAAAAGAAATTTTAGTACCGTACAACAAACAACGCTTTGCCAATATCAAAGGTGCAAATCAACTGATCCTGGCCGTCTCTTTCTCCTCTACCGGTAATGGAGAAAACCCGGTACGGATCAATAGCAACCAGAATATTGATGTGCGGATCGGGGCTAAACTTAATGTTAAAAAATAGTTTTCTAACTACGGAGAACATGAAGTTTTTTTTTGAGATTAAACTCTAAAGAATGCTCATTTTCCCGAGGATCCCCAATCAAGGAACAGCGAATCGTATTTTCAATTTTAAGATCTCTAAACTACCAGAAAACTATCCATGGACTCCGTTTGCTCCGTGGTTCAACCAAATAATAATGAGAATAACTACCATAATAATGCTTTGTTGTCTATTCCAAACCGCATTTGCCCAGCAGGAAATGGGTCTTTTCTTATTAGAAGATGCCTGGCAAAGCAATCAGTTAAATCCCGCGTTTTTTCCGAAAAGTCATAAAATCGTGGTGGGATTGCCTGGTTTGTACAGCAACTCTTTCATTTCGAATGTTACGTACGGTGATTTGGAAGAAACCGATGAAAATGGCAATACGGTTTTGAATGCCAATAAAGGGATCGCCCAGCTGGAGGAGGTCAACTTTTTACGGGAAAACGCCCATACGCAGTCCTTTAGTTTGGGGTTGAACCTGGGTGCCTGGAAATTTTCCTTTGGACACGCCCTGAATTTTGGCGCTTATATCAAATACCCGAAGACCCTGGCCCAATTGATTTGGGAGGGGAATGCCCAGTTTATCGGACAGGAAATCGGCTTCGCCCCCGATTTTCAAGTCAGCGCCTACCACGAATGGTCGTTGGGTACCGCTTATGATATTACGGAAAATATCACGATCGGCGGACGCCTCAAGTACCTCAGTGGCGTTGGCGATGCTTCCAATGAAGGCGACCAACTCGACCTCTTTACCGATGAAGTCGCTTATGACCTTACCCTCAATGCCGATTACGTCATCAACTCCACCGACTTCGTAGCGTATAATGGCTTATCCGATATCGCCCTAAATTCCAATTTCGGTAATCTTTCGGCCGAAGACTTATTCTCCTCCAATAATGGATTGGCGTTCGATGTGGGGATCAATGCCCATTTCGGTAAATTTCAAGTAGCGGCCAGCTTACTGGATATCGGGGAGATTACCTGGGAGGAAGGCGCCCAAAATTATTCCCTGACCGGCACCCGGGCTTTCCAGGGCATCGACGTCCTCGACGACATCCTGGATAACAACCCCGATTTCCCTTCTATCATCGATTCTCTCGAACAAGTCTATGAACCGGAAGAAACGTTCAACAGCTATTCCACCAGATTGCTCAACCGGGGTTACGCCCACTTGAGTTATCAGTTAAACGATCGCTGGAAAGTAGGGACCACCTTTTACACAGCGAGTTTGCGCGGCGAATCTTTTACCGCTATTGGGATAGGCACTACCGGTCAGCTCTACGATTGGCTTACCATAGGCGCTAACTATAGCTACCGCCATGAGTCTTACGATAACCTGGGGCTGAATGCCCACTTCACGCTCGGTCCGCTACAGGTACTGGCTGCAACGGATAACATCATTACCGCTTTTAACTTCAAAGACGCCAATAATGCCAACTTCAGGGTGGGGCTCAACTTACTTTTCGGCAAAATAGAGCCCCTGGGTCCGGATACCGAAGAAAACTTCTTTGAGTAGAAAAAAGAGCTTGCATTTTTGTGGGGAAAAGCTGTATATTTGCAGTCCTGATTTTGAAACAAAATGGCGTGGTAGCTCAGCT
>CAZHNG010000521.1:0-3616 GCA_964533785.1 uncultured Saprospiraceae bacterium
GGACAAAAATCCGGTGGTTCAAAACACTAAGAAACTTATGTTACAGTGTACTAAAGAACCGCTAAGAAAAAGAACTTCGCGTTCTTAGCGTTGATTTAACCTCCGAGGCTTTCCCAGGCAAGAACTTAGCGTTCTTAAGTGGTGATTGAAATTGCCCCCAAGTTTAGAGGTCAATACAGTTAGACGCTAGACGTAATAACAGCAACGCTTTTTTATTGATTATCAATCATTTAGCATGTTGTGTCAAAAGTCTATTAATGTCCGTTGAAATATTCCTCCTTCCGGAAATACTCCCCAGATACTCGCCCTTACCAACGCCAAGTAGCTCAAAATAGGCAAAGCTATATCCGGGTACTTCTTGTTATTTACACAGAAGACAAACCAATATTATCCCTATTTGAAGTTGTTATCACCTTGATTTTAGCCATTTATACTATTTTGAATTTATGATGGCGCATTTCCTTGTCTTCCATCTGAACTCAAAATGGTATATTCCTGATGAAATCATAGGACATTATAATTTCACATCAGTGTTATTCGACAGGGTGAAAATCAATTACACCTATCTGAATTAGCTAATCAAAATTGATCATTACGGTCAACCAATGTCCCGGCCTGGCTGTCACCGCCTCTTGCATATGCGTAAATGGATCAACTAATTGATAATCAGCAAAAATGTTTTAAACAGTAATCTGATTACAAGCGACCTAACGCATTGATACATCTGCGGTAGTACCCACTTTGCCGAAAGGTATAACCCATTTCAATTAAGGTGACGATAATAAATTGACACCATCATCTCAATTCAAATAGAGAGATAATTCACGGGCATACAACCCCTAATGGTAGAGGAAAATATTTCTCTACTTTAACCAAACTTGTATATCGGAAGCTAGGTGAACAAAGATTTTGATATGGTATTTTCAGGAAAGGTAAAAACCCAACCTTAGCTGGAACTTTTTATTATTTTTCAATAAAAGACTGGGCTTCTTTGTTCGCCACAAATATAAATAACATTTTTTGTTTTTTCAACAATGCATTTACATTTTTTTTAATTCATAATCAGCAATTCCTCGATCTTCTCCAGGTCACCGTCTTTCAACTGGTAGATGTAAACACCGCTAGGTAAGTCAAATGCTGACATCTCCTGCACAAACTCGGCTCCGGGATTGACCTGCCAAATATAATGTTTAAGCAGTTTCCCGAGACTGTTGTATAGGTTAAATTCAACCGCTGATGATCTTGTCCTTTCAATGTAAATCTGATAGTTGTCTCTAATTGGATTAGGCGCAATATAATGACTTAGTTTCGGAGGATAATCCAATGCAACAATATTTGAATACTCGTAAATACCTTGCGCATTAATGGCTTTGATACGATAGTGGTTCATGCCTTTTAAAGGTGCTTCGTCAAAAAACGTATAGTCGACCATACTGCCCCTTGCATTCACCTGACCGATAGTTTCAAACCGATAATTCAGGGTACGTTCAATTTCAAAGGCCTCTATTTGATCTTCGAAAAGCGTAGTCCAGTTTAATTGGATAGCTGTTTCCACTACCTCTCCTTGCAAGGGATCCAAATCTACGATGGGGTCTCCACAATAAGGAAATAACTCTTTTTCATCACTACCTGCTAAGCCGTTTGCATCTGTAACCGTCAATTTTATTCTATACCAGTAAAGCTCTTCCTTACATCCTACCGGGTCAATTACAGTACTCGTTTCAACCTCATAGATGGGCGCTTCCGGGTGGTAATGGTCATTATGATGAAAAAACACTTCCCATTGGTAATCCAATTGAGATAAACTATGCTCCTGATCGGTTACTGTTGCAGAAAGCGGAAGATAATTGTGACCGGTGACGGAATAATAAGCACTATCCTGAATATTGTTGATGGCAACCTGTGGCGGCGTATTATTTAATGAAACCGCAATACTTTCCGTATGGGACAATCCTGCCGTATCCGTAACCGTTAACTGTATACTATAGCTTTGCGGCTGATCGGAACTCGCAGTAAAAGTATGTTTAGGATTAGGATCTGTGCTGGTCGTACCATCTCCAAACTCCCAAAAATAGGAAATGTTACTTCCGTCCGGGTCAAAAGATTGGTCGCCGGTAAATTGCACTTCCAGTGGGCTAGTCCCGTAACTTTTATCAGCTGCTAACAATGCGACCGGTGGTGGATTACCACCGTAGCAGATCTTGTGCACTTCACTCGAATAAATATGACACCAGTAAAGACATCCGTCTTTCGGGTTTTGCGCAATATGTACCACTCCTTTATCATCCCACAAGGCAAAAGAGTCTATCTTTGTTACTCGAAGCTCCTCATTAAACCGGAAAGTCCGTATCCATCCACTTAGATCAGCTTGAAAGAACAAGCCTTGAAATTTCTGTGGAAAACTTTCCCCTTCGTAGAAAAACCCCGGTAAACTCGTAAATCCATTGAAATTAGCGGCTTCTATCGGAGCGTTCTTCTCGTCGAATTGAAATTCTAGCGGATAACCTTCTGCATCAAAAGTAGTCACCTTTGCCCGTGCCGGTGGATTCCACAATTTGCCGGACCAGGTAATGGTTGGCCGGCGTTGAATGAAAGTGTGAACGGAGGACGGGATGCGTACCGTTGGATCACAGGGTATCGCAAAAAATGTATCTCTCGCAATATCAGGCATAATAATATCCTGAAAATTCAAAAAATCACCGCAGCCACTGCTTGCCTTGAGTGGATTAGCTGCTTCGGGATTAGGCGTATAAGCATGGAAAAAGCCCCAATGGTATTCTGTACCTTCAAACATGGGCCAGCCAAAATTAATACCCCCCTCCTTTACTATATTGAGCTCTTCCCATCCGGCTGACCCTACATCACCAATGATTAAAGTTCCGGGATTCCCGTCTTCAGGAAAATGCTCGCCAGTATTCGGAATATGAACGAAACGGAAAGGGTTCCTAAAACCTAAAGCCCATACCTTTGATCGAGGGCTATTGGGAGAATCCGTATCAAAAAAAGGATTGCTCGATACTCCCATACCTGTTCCAGGATCTATACGCAAAATTTTTCCGTTTAAACTATTTACTTGCAAAGACTTAAAAGCGCCAACATTTTCTTCCGGCTGAATAATACCGTCCTCCAAAGCCTGAGCATAGTAGGTTTCCTCCGCATTGCCCACATCTATGGATTCATAACTTCCGCCGTCTCCGCAAGAGACCAGTAGGGTGCCATCGTCCCCAAAAACCAAGGCTCCTACCCCATGCGAGGGTAAAAGAACAGGTATGCCATCCGAGTATCCTTTGCCAATTAATACCTTCCTACTGTCGGGTACCACACTGGTGAACCCGGTTAGCAGATCTGCTGTATAGCGCGTTACCCTGCCGATGGTAGCTTGCTTATAAATATCCTTTCCCCGGTCATAACGATCTGTTCCAAAAGCTTCTAAATGATGACGGTCAACTACATACAACATATAGAAATAGCCATTCTCTTGAAAATCAGGATCCAGTGTAAAGCCTAAAAGACCATGATCTCCCCAGTTGCCTACTTCGTCGGAAATATCAATTAACGGTTCGCTTGACTTTTCTCCATTCTCACTGAGTAGGTAGACCGTTCCGCCTTTTTCCCA
>CAZHNG010000522.1:0-3611 GCA_964533785.1 uncultured Saprospiraceae bacterium
AGCTCGTCGGGCTCATAACCCGAAGGTCGTAGGTTCAAGTCCTGCCGCCGCTACGAAGTAAGGTTCCAATTAGAGTAAACTCTATTGGGACTTTTTTATTTACCAAAACCCTTAACTCATGTACACCGTTTATGTTCTTTACTCTGAAAATTTCGATAAGATTTACATTGGTTACACCTCAAATCTGGAGGAGCAGATAACCCTAATACTGATCAAGAATTGGTAGAGGAAGCACAAAAAGAATTTGAAGACTACCAATCCAAAAAAGGGGAATGGATACAATATGCGCTCAAAGCAGAATACACAGGACCAAGACCCTGCCTAAGATGCCCGGGCGGAATAAAAACCGTTACCGTTAGAGTGAATGAGGTTTACCGGTATGGCATCACCCGGCAAGAGGATGAGCGATTTACCAAACAGGAATATCGGACTCTTGGTGTCCGCTTTGAGCCACAACACCGTGGGACTTTTGAAGAATGTGAAGCCCTGTAAGCTGCTAAAATTATTGGGTACCAAACATTACCAGAACGCTTTAAACCGGAAGTAGAGTTGAAACAACCACCGGGGAATGCTTACCGCAATTAATATGTTATCTTTGTAGTAACAATCTTTACTGCTATGGAACAATTCTCTTCAACGGCATATATTGAAAGCGATCTTTTGGGGCTGGAAAAAACATCTATGACTTATCCTTTCCGGTGTTTACTCAATGAACGGATTGATTTAGCTAAATATGGTGATGCTGTCCGGCATATTTATTTTGCTCCTGTTGTTAGCCAAAAGGCGGAAGGTTTTATTGAGCCATACTGCCGTTATAAGGCCGATAGCCGTGAATTGGAGATTAGGTACAAGTTGGACGTAGATCATGCCGTAGCGGCGGATTTAGCGGCTTATTTTCAAATGATGGTCCATGGCTTGGTAGATGGCATAACTGTAAATTTCTTCCCCAGCGATTTTGATATCCTTAACTTCAAGGCAGATTTGTTCAGTCTTGATTTCGGGGAACTAAAAAAGTATTGGGTTGAAGCGTGAGTGAGCGGAATTTGCAATCCATAGGGTGAAACAAGAGTGCCTCGTAAAATTACCAAGCTTCTTTACTCCTCCCACCCATCTCCCCAAACACCCTTTCCAATTTTTCCTTCATCCGGCTGGTGCTACTCCGCATCACCAGGTAAGGAATACCCAATAACAATACAAGAGCAAAAAGCACAAACGGCCAAAAGAACCAGGGGAAGGTTTGTACTGACTCGCCCTGACGCAATATGATTGAAATGGAAAACCCCAGGAGGAGCATCATAACAACTAAAACCGCTACCATAATTGAAGGGAAGCTATTGATCTCTATTTCGATAATCAAAGCATCACCCTGAGTCCGGAAGATTCCAACGGCCGTAGCCAAATATCCGTTACTATCAAAAAGCCTGCGGTGTCTCTTGATCTTGAAACCGTTGTGATCGATGGTACCCTTAAATTCGTTTCCACTGAAAGAATGCCAGGCGATCCAGTCCGATAGAGAAGTGATCTCAGCTTCGTCTACTTTTGTTCGAAAGCGTTTGACGAATTCGATTTTATCCATTTGCAATTCCACTCGCAGGTAATCCTTTAATTTTAACTTTGTTAAATATTCTTCCATATTTTAGGGATATTCATCTTTCACTGTTATAAAGATAAAAGAAATGGCAAAAAACAAAATGAAATGGAATACGGACCGCATGTTGGGATTCTTCGCCATCAGTATCAGCTTTATTACCCTTGTCATTTTTATCTACCAGACCAATCTCATGCGGCGGCAGAACGACTTGTCGATCATGCCTTACCTAATGATAGCTACTTCTAATAATCCGGGTAATCATTCTTATGAGTTAAACCTGAAAAACCACGGAGTAGGACCAGCCATTATCGAATCGGTTATTTTAACTTACCAGGGTGAGAATTACAACCTTGCTGATTATGATCACGATTTATTGACTTTTTTGGTGTCAATAGCACCTGCTTTGGACACCGTTCGGAATATTAACACCAGCACCTTGAATAAAGGTTTGGCATTGCCTTCAAATACAACTTATACGGCAATCGGTGTAAGGGAATCAGAAATTTCATACCGTTTAATAACCGAATCCATCGATCAACTCGTTGAAAATGGGCTGGATCTGCAAATTACCTACAAATCTATCCAGGAAGAACGTTGGCGGATTAACGGGGATTAGGAGGGGCCGGAGAGGTTGCAATGAGCAATGTGAGCAATGAACAATGTGAGCAATGAGCAATGTGAGCAATGAGCAGTAATACAATGAACAATAATACAATGGTGCAATGAGCAGTGTTGGTGTGGGTTCTGAGCTCTTTGACTCTGTTTAGCTCGTTCTTATTGGTTGGATGGTTATGGGGTTATATGGTGTAATAATATTTTGAAGCAACAGGTTATCCGTAGCGACTCTTCTAACCTATTTTCAGTGAACAATAAATGTAATGAACAATGAACAATGAACAATGAACAATGAACAATGAACAATGAACAATGAACAATGGTGCGGTGATCAATAGCGGGCATTGCGCCGGAACTCATTGAATTCGCTAACCCGTCAAACTTACTTTCATTGATGCAAGGAGCAATAGCTGCTGATTGAAGGACCTGTTTTGTGTTTGCTCAACCATTTCTTTTAAAAAGACATGTAGATCGTGGGATCTACCGGCGTACCTTCGTGCCAAAGCTCAAAATGTAGGTGGGGACCGTCCGACAGGGTGCCTGTATTGCCGATGATGGCTACGGCTTCTCCGGCTTCGACGAATTCACCGACTTTTTTGAGGATGGCGGAGTTGTGTTTGTAAACGGAGATGACGTTGTTGTCGTGTTGAATGGCGATGGTGTTGCCGGTTTCTACCGTCCAGCCGGCGAAAAAGATGTAGCCGGCGCGAGTAGCTTTGATGGCGGTATTTTTAGGTGCCAGAATATCCACTCCGTAGTGCTCATCGTTGACCAAAAAGCCGGCGCTGATGGCTCCCCGCACGGGAGGGTTAAAGATCATTCGCTCCAGCGGCAGATTGCGCGGAGAAAAATTAGTCGTAGTGTTAGGGATTTGGGCTTGCTGGCCAATTTCCTGGAACTCTACTTCTTCCCTCAACTGTCGGTCTACTTCAATGGGTTCGACTTCGTCCAACTCGGGGTCCACCGTATTCAGCTGTCCTTGATCTAATTCAGCGGCGGCGGCAGCAGCTTCGTCTTTGCTGATCGCTTCTTCTTCGGACGAATAATCACCGACCAGTATTTTCCGTACCCGTTCAGTGTATACTTGTTGGGCGGATAATTCTTTTTGTAATTCTACGATTTGTTTGTTCAGGGTATAAACTTTTTCGGCATAATTTTCCGTAGAATAACCTGGGATGTAGCGTTTTAGAGGCGTGAATACGATTAGGCAAACGACTAATGCACTTACCACAACGACCACCGTACTGATCAATACCCATACATTCAGCAGGGTAAGCCGGTAAGAAGAAACTTCTTCGAATGTTTCCCCGTTCATAATAACGAAACGGTAGGTGTTTTGCATTTTGGCTTTCCACCTTTGCCAGCGATTCATCTCCTGTCCTGATTCCCTTGACATTCACCTGTG
>CAZHNG010000523.1:0-3593 GCA_964533785.1 uncultured Saprospiraceae bacterium
CAAACCTATTTCGTCATTCATAGCCCCTTTTATGGTGACAAAAACTTTTCGTCATCCATAACCAAGTCCGTCACAAGTTGAAAATCAGTTAATATAGACTTTTCTTTAAAGTGACAAAGTAGTACTAAGGGGGGGTGACCATTTTTTAAGATTAAGGATTGAAACGGTTTGGAAACTATATTTCCTACTTAATGGTTAGAAATGCTATCATTTTTAATCATTCCAAAAAATAATTACTTTACATCTAAACACACACCGCATGACTATGAAAATACATTCCAATCCGCAGCTCGAACTGGCTTTCGACTATGTTTGTCACACGGATAAAAACATCTTTCTGACCGGTAAAGCCGGAACGGGAAAAACCACTTTCCTGCATCGCGTGCGTGAGCAAGTACCTAAAAGACTGGTCGTTGTTGCTCCAACGGGAGTAGCCGCCATTAATGCCAAGGGAGTTACCATTCACTCCTTATTTCAACTACCTTTCGGGCCGATCTTACCCGGACAAAAGGGGGCAGAAAATCAAAAACGCAGGTTTACACGCAAAAAGATCAATTTATTACGCAGCCTCGATCTGTTGATCATCGATGAGATAAGTATGGTACGGGCAGATGTCCTGGATGCGATCGATGCCGTACTGCGGCGCTTTCGCCGAGATCAGCGCCCGTTCGGTGGTGTGCAGTTGTTGATGATCGGTGACCTGCACCAATTACCGCCAGTGGTCAAACAGCAGGATTGGCACTTGCTCAAAGATCATTACCAGACGCCTTATTTTTTCGGGAGTCTGGCACTGCAAAAATCTTCCCCCATTTCTATTGAGCTGAAACATATTTACCGGCAATCGGACGGCGAATTCATAGCATTGTTGAATAAAGTACGCAACAATCACATTGATGAAGCCATTCTGCAAAAGCTGAACAGCCGCTACATCCCCAACTTTGAACCCGACGAAAAAGAAGGATACATCACCTTAACCTCCCACAACATCACCGCACAAGAGATCAATGATGCGCAATTGGCCAAACTACCTGGCGAAACACATCTCTTCCGCGCCAGGATCGACGGCGATTTTCCCGAATACGCTTATCCCACCGAATTGGAGCTAGCCTTTAAGATCGGTGCGCAGGTCATGTTCGTAAAAAACGATATTTCCCCTGAAAAGCGCTACTACAACGGAAAGATTGGCCAGATTGTCGATTTCCGGGAAGATCAAATATACGTCAGTTGTCCCGACGATGAAGAGACCATCATCGTAAAGCCCGATGAATGGCAAAACCGCAAATTCGAACTCAATCCCGAAACCAAAGTCGTAGAAGAAAAGATCATTGGCACCTTTATCCAACACCCTTTAAAGCTGGCATGGGCCATTACCATTCACAAAAGCCAGGGTTTGACCTTCGAAAAAGCGATCATCGATGCGCAGGCTGCTTTCGCGCACGGACAGGTGTACGTCGCTCTAAGCCGGTGTAAAAGTTTTGAAGGGATTGTCCTGCGCTCCCAGATCATTTCTTCCAGCGTGAAAACGGATAAAGTGGTTCGCAACTATACGGAAGAAGCCCAGAAGAATGAACCGACCGCCGCCGAATTATTAGAAGCTAAGCGTGCCTACCAACAGGAGTGTATCTACGAATTGTTTGACTTCCGGAAACTGGTGAATGCTTTTGCCCGTCTTCGACGCGTCATTCTTGAACACGAAAGATCACTACAAGAGGGCATACTAGAAGAATACGAAGTTTTAAAAGCAAAAGCAGAGCAGAAAGTAGTCACACTGGCCAGAAAATTTATCCCCCAACTGGATAATTATTTTACGGAAACCACCTTACCGGAAGATAACGACGACCTACAAAACCGGCTTAAAAAAGCCGGCGATTATTTCTCTCGGGTGATCAAAGCGGAATTGTTATCCGATGCGTTTGATTTTCAAATATTGACCGACAATCAAACCGTAGAGCAACAGGCAAAAGAAAGACTGGAAGACTTACAGAGGGAAATATCCAGCAAATTGGTCAGCTTTGAATCTTGTCAGCAAGGATTTCATGCGCAACGATACGTCAAAGCGAAAGCGGATGCCGACCTGGAATTCCAACGATCGAAAAAAGCCAAACCCAAACCGCCTGCCATTCCCAAGAATATCGAGCACAAAGAATTTTTCAATCAATTGGACCGCTGGCGGGCTGAAACGGCGGATGCCAACCAGTTGCCCCGTTATACGGTATTTAGTACCAGAACACTAATTGAAATTGCACAAGTACTCCCCACCAACACAAAAGCACTCAAAAGAATTAAGGGCATCGGCAAAGCCAAATTGCAGCAATACGGGGAAGTGATCCTGGACATGGTGAATACCTATTGCCAGGAAAAAGAGCTCCTTACCGATCAACTGCAATTTGCGACGGGAAAAGTACCCCAACCACCTAAGCCCGACACCAAAAAGGTGACCCGGGAATTATATGAAAGCGGAAAAAGTATTGCTGAAATCGCCGAAGAAAGAGGACTGGCTCCTTCGACCATCGAAGGGCATCTGGCTCACTTTATCGGTACGGGGGAGTTGGATGTTTTGCAATTTTTAAATAAGGATAAGTTGCATAAAATATTAACGTATTTTAATAATAATGAAAGTGAATCGCTGAAAGAAGCCAAAATCCACTTCGGAGAGGACTTTTCCTATGGTGAATTGAAAATGGGTTTAAAATACTGGCAATTGGAAAAGGAGGAAACAGAGCAGGCATCTTAATTTATTAAACCAGACAACATGCTGATAAAAAGATCTAAACTACCAGTAATCATCGCTTGTATGATAGCATTTTCCTATTGCACCCAAGATTCCATAAGCAACCACCAGGAAGGGATCGATACCATTTTTACCGAAATGGAAGCCAATGGCATAGATACTGATAGCGAATTACTCTACGGTTTCTATTTTCTCGACGAGAATAAGATAGACCTGGAAGTGTTAATGGATCACCTTAAGACGATCGATTTCAAACTGGCCCGGTTGGAAAAGCTTGAAGATTCAGATAAATTTATGTTGCACGTGGAAAAAGTAGCGGTTTTCTCGAGAGAAACCCTGTACTACCAGGAGCTGGAAATGATGGACCTGGCCAAAAGGTATAATGTTGAAACCTACGATGGCTGGGATGTTGGCAACCCCGACCCAACTAAGCCTTTGGTACCGAGGAAATGAAGAGGCTGCTCCTGTTCTTCCATTTCCCATTCGTAAATCATTTCAATCTTTATTTACAGTTGCGCCGAGGAAAGCCCGTGTATGGGCATCTACAAAATGCTTAGAACAAATAGAAGAAACATCTCAATATCTGCCTTTAGTTAATCCATCCTGAAGGACAATGGACTTGTCTAGACGGTGTAATCAGATTGAGAACACCGTTTAGACAAGTCTAATGCTCGACTAGCCATCTTAAGCGAGTCTTGCGTAATCAACTGAGAAGTTGGTACCAAGCATACAAAGCAATTACTAGACTTGTTCGGCGGGATCATCAAACGGCTACAAGCGGCATCCGCCTCAGGCCATTGGCGTCAGTTAAAAATTAACATAAGTGTAGTCGATTCATTATCAATTTAAAAATAGTCTCTAA
>CAZHNG010000524.1:0-3568 GCA_964533785.1 uncultured Saprospiraceae bacterium
GGCAAATTTTATGCTGAACGAGGCAAAAAACGCAGGTGATGCCAAAGCATCAGCGAGGCTTTTTAACGAAGTGCAGTATAAAATTTGCCGCTTGTAGCCGTTTGATGATCCCGCCGAACAAGTCTATTAAGAAAGGAGAATGGTTATGTGATTATTCGCTTAGCTGGATAGACAGTATTACCCGACCTTAGTAAGCCATAAACGAATAAAGTGATTTAGTAATGTTCTTTTATATTCCTGTCACCCTAAAACGAGATGCCAGTATTAAATTCTGAATATTCACTATCTTTTCCGTTAAAAAGGAAGAATGCAAAAGAAAATAATCGTTACGCTCGCTATTCTATGCTGTTCTCTTATTGCCGTTGCGCAGGAAGCAGCCAATGATGCCAATGATGCATCGAAACTTTCCACTTATTTTAAGCCGGTTAAATACAGAAATATCGGTCCTTTCCGGGGCGGCAGGTCGGTTTGTGCCTCGGGTGTCATTGGAGATCCGTTAACCTATTATATGGGTACTACGGGCGGCGGTGTCTGGAAAACCGAGGATGCCGGCCAGCATTGGCTAAACATTTCCGATGGCTACTTTAAAACAGGATCGGTGGGAGCGGTAGCCGTTTCTGCCAGCCATCCCAATGTTGTATACGTCGGTATGGGAGAGCATGCTCCCAGAGGAGTAATGACCTCTCACGGAGACGGTGTTTACAAATCCACCGATGCCGGTAAAACCTGGAAACACATAGGGCTGAAAGAAACACAGCATATTTCCCGCATTGTCATTCATCCGGATGATCCAAACGTGGTGTACGTTGCTGCGCAAGGTCAACTGTACGGAAGAAATGAAGAAAGAGGCATCTATAAATCGACCGACGGGGGAGCTACCTGGAACAAGATGCTCTACGTAGATGACCGGACGGGCTGTTCCGAATTATCCATGGATCTTTCGGATCCCAATATTCTATACGCGGCTATGTGGGAACACCAGCGTTTGCCCTGGAAAGTCATCAGCGGCGGCCCCGGCAGTGGTTTGTACAAATCCATGGATGGTGGCGAAACCTGGAAAGAAATGACGGAAGGTCTGCCCGAAGAAAAAGGGAAGATGGCAATAGCGGTCAGCCAGGCCAATCCACAAAAAGTCTACGCTTTAATAGAAGGCAATTCCGAAGAAGAGAAAGGAGGTCTTTTTGTTTCCAACAATGCCGGCAAATCCTGGAGCAGAGTCAGCAAAGACCACCGTTTGGTGCAGCGGGCCTGGTATTACATCGAAGTATTTGCCGATCCGCGGAATGAAAATACGGTCTACGTGCTTAGTGCTCCAGCCCTCCGCTCCATCGACGGCGGCAAGACCTGGGAAAGATTAAGCGGCACGCACGGTGACTACCACGACTTGTGGATCAACCCCGACAACCCTAAGAATTTATGTATTGCCAATGACGGGGGTGCAGCCATCAGTTTTAATCAAGGCAAATCCTGGTCTACCCAAAGCAATATGCCTACCGCACAGTTCTATCGCATCAATGTGGATAATGGATTTCCTTACCGTATTTACGGGGGGCAGCAAGACAACTCCTCCGTAACCATTGCTCACCGGGAAATGGGTTCCTACGGCATCAGTGGTAAAAGCTGGAAGGCGTCGGCTGGTGGTGAAAGCGCCTTTCTTGCCTTCGATCCTGACAATCCGCGTTATGTGCTGGGAGGCAGTTACCTGGGAACGATCGAATTATTGGACAATCAAGCCGTAGCCGGCACCAAGATCATGGCAGCCCCCATTCAATACCTGGGCAGGGATGCCAGCGATATGAAATACCGGTTCAACTGGAATGCCCCCATCATCTGGTCGCAACACGAGCCGAACACCTATTACCACGCCGCACAGATGCTACTACGGACCAAAGACATGGGGCAAACCTGGGAAGAAGCTTCGCCCGACCTGACGCGCAATGAAAAAGAAAAACAAGGTAAAGGCGGTGGCCCTTTGACCAATGAAGCGGTAGGCGCGGAAAACTACGGTACCATCAGCTACGTCATCGAATCGCCCCACGAAGCAGGGGTGATCTGGGTAGGTACCGACGATGGTTTGGTACAATTGACAAAAGACGGTGGCGAAAACTGGACTAACGTCACCCCACAAGGACTGGAAGAATGCCTGGTCAACGCCATTGACATTTCACCCCACGACCCGGGCATCGTTTACATCGCCACTACCCGCTATAAATTCAACGACCATACACCCAGATTGATGAAAACTACCAATTACGGCAAAACCTGGACAGACATTACCGGTAATATTCCGAATGGCGCTTATACCCGGGTAGTTAGGGAAGACGATAAGCGGAAGGATCTATTAATCGCGGGCACTGAAACCGGTATCTACATTTCCTGGGATGGTGGAAAGCAGTGGGAAAACTTCAATTTAAACCTGCCCGTAACCCCCATTACCGATTTGATGATCAAACACGATGACCTGATCGTCGCCACTTCCGGCCGCTCCTTTTGGGTATTGGACGACATGGATCTGATCCGCCAGTACGATGGTGAAAAAGAGGAAGCCATAATATACCAACCGGAAGATGCGCTGTTGACCAATGGCGGCAGTGAATTGAATGCCAGCCGGGAATCCTTTGATGGCACCCATCCTCTGCGCGGGGTCAATCCGGCTAATGGTGTTGTGATCTACTACTACCTGCCCGAAAAAATAGGGGCAGGTGACATCACCCTTACCATTACCGATAAAGATGGAAAGCTGGTGCGGAAGCTGAGTTCCAAAAGAGATAAAGATTTTCAGTCTTATGCCGGTGGTCCGCCCCCTGCACCGAGGCTATCCAAGAAAAAAGGCTTAAATCGCTTCGTTTGGGATATGCGCTACCCCCTCATGAAGGGGATTCCTACCGCTTACATTGAAGGAAGCTACCGTGGCCATAAGGCAGCTCCGGGTGAATATAACTTAACCCTGGAAGCTGGAGACGAAGAATTGAAAACCACCTGTACCATCCTCGAAAATCCGCTTTACGAATTAACTGCAAAAGATTACGAAGACTACCACCAATTCATGAGCAAAGCGGAGCAGGAGTTGAATACCATGCACCAAATGGTCAACGATATGATGCAGTTGCAGAAGCAGTTGAACAAGATCATGGCCAAAATGGAACACGAGGATTTGAAAGCAGAAGCCAAAGCCATGGTGAAAAGAATGAAAGCCTGGGATGAAGAAATGGTGCAGCGCAAATCCAAAGCTTACGATGATGTGGAAAACTTCCCCAATAAATTTACGGCCAATTATCTCTTCGCCCTTAATCATGGGGATAGTGAGATCCCAAAGGTCAATCAACCGACAAGGGACCGGATTGCGGAATTGAACTTGGTTTGGGAAAAACTGAAGCAGGAAGGAGAAGTCATCATGCACGAAGCCATTCCGGCGCTTAATGAGAAACTTTGGGAGGCGGGGATTGGAGCATTGTGGATTGGGGATAGGTAGACATAGGACCATCATGGTAAGCTGTTCAATCTGATGAGATACCAGCACAAGCGTTTTTAGCATAACCTAAAAGGAACCTGTCTCATAATTTAGTTA
>CAZHNG010000525.1:0-3560 GCA_964533785.1 uncultured Saprospiraceae bacterium
ATCGGGAAAGGGCTTGTCCAGGTTCATGAGAATATTTCCACTCCTGGAGGTTCGGGTACTGACCACCGTACCGCAAACGGCAATTTTACGTTTTTTGCCCATCCATTTCTTAGCTATGATGGTATTGATCTGTCCCGATAAAATATAAGCATGGTTTTTTCATTTCGTGTTTGCCAATGAACTGCTCCTAATAAACACTTTCTTCAGTCTCTTCATTTCACATGGCTGCTAAAAATAGTAAGATTTTTCAGAGCTAAGAGGTTGCCTGGATTTCGAATCTACTATTTACCCCTTCGTGCCCATCAGATACGCGATATATATTTCTCGGGTCAGGTACCCAGCGAGTGCCATCTTCAATGAATTTATACTGGTAATCGCTGAAACTCAACAAACATTCCAAATTGATGTCATCAAAATCAAACCGTTCTTCAAAAGAACACCCTTTTTAAAGTGTCTGACCATAATTGGATACTCCCTCTCAACCAGCCGGCAAAGTAAATACCCGATACCGGTAAAACATATCCTCTTATAAAAATAAGTTGATACATTAACCCCTAGAAAAAATGGTGCCATCCGGAACTTTTTTATATTTATAGTTGATATTAAATAGAAAACAAATATGGGCCTTCCCGCTCCAAAATTTGAACGACGCAATCATTTGGAAGTCGTGCACTTCAGAACAAACCGCATTAAAGTTTACAAATTAGTATCCACTTTTATCTTGCTGATACTAATAGGCTTCTTAATAATGCCGAGCATGGATACGCCGCCCAAAGAGCACCCCAAAGTCGACTTAGATGACGGAGTGGATTGGGCAAATGACGTGCCTTGCGGACCTGAAGAGCTGATGGAAAAAGGATATAAAGAAATTCCGAAACCCAAAGATCAATTAAATGATAGGAGATGGTTTGAGAAAGTGGTTGATGGAATAGTTATAACTGTTGCTTTCGATAAAAAACACGCGAATGGAGATGGAGCAAAACCACATTGGCATCGGTATAACCCTTACAAAACCACAAAATCGACTCGTTACTTAGATCGATATAATTACCCAAGAGCCGGCAAGAAGAAAGATTGCCCATCACATATCTATACAGAATGTTAAATGCATTAAAATGAATAACGTTAAGCACTCAACAATAAAAGATTACAATCTATTACCGGACCTTCACGATGCAGAACTCGTATCGGTAGATAACCGTATACAAACCGACCGAGTATTGTCTTTTGAGATTGATAACGGCGAGCCTCATCTTTTGACTTTTAAACAGGTGGGAATGTTTGTCCGAAACTTTCCATCCAATGATTGGAAAGAAGTAGATGAAATTTATTCTATTGAAATAATACCATACAAAAACCGGTTCTGGTGTCGATTTATTTTTGTTACAGATCGACCCAACATTGAAATTGCTGGATATTTTGAGTTTAGCTCCCTAGAATTCAAGTTGCTCGCATAAAAAAATCTAATGAGATTTTCTAGTACCTACAACCTCTCCTCCGATCAGTAAATTAAAGAAAGCTAGTATGATGGCTAATAATATCGCCCAAAACCAGCCGGCAACATAAAAACCTTCCAGAAACCAATCGACGAGAAGGATCATAGCTCCATTGATCACAAAAAGGAATAAACCCAGGGTAAGGATCGTAATGGGTAAGGTTATAAGTGTAATGATGGGTTTTATAAATACATTAGACTTGTCTAGACGGTGTATTCAAATTGGAAAAATGAGGAATTTTTATTTATATCATTACTAATTTTGAAGCCGCCTAGCATCGCTAAGCAATGAAAAATTCGAATGATATAGATAAAAAGGCCCATTTTAACTTTTGAAGACACCGTTTAGACAAGTCTATTAACTAAGGCCAAAAGCAACACGACAATAACTGCCTCAGCAAAGCTACTGACCATTACGCCTGACAAAATGCTTGCCGCTCCGTAAAGGATCAAACCGTTGATCAACAAGGTGATTAAAAATCTCATATCTTAAATTGAATTTTTGTTAGAATAATACACCTGCGGTTAGGTATAAAAGATCATTGTTAAAATCCACTTCATCACTATCAAAGGCTCCATCGATTCTCCATTCTCGCGTGACATCCAGGGTAAATATATGCAGATCAATTCCTACCCCAAAGTTTAATCCCCAAAACACATCCCGAACCGGATCAACCTGAAAAAAGTTAGACAAATCATTCTTTTCAGCATTTAGCAAAAAAGAAACATTGGGACCGCCATATAACCGTAAACCAGTTGTCTCGCTGTCGATAAGATCCAATCCTAAGTACACCGGGATACGCATACCATTAAATTCCAAGTTTATATCCGTTATTCCGGAATTCTCAAGAAAGTTGATTTCAGATTTATGTTGAAAATAATATACCCCAGGTGAAATGTACAACCGGTCACCAAAGCGCATTTCCGCCCCTATCTGATAGCCTGTCGCTCCTTGAATTTTTCCATTTTCAGGAAAATCTTCATTCTGCTGTGTAAAATTTAGCCCGCCTTTAACATTCAATAACGGCTGAGTAAAGGCAAACGTAATTCCAAACATCAGGACTATTGTTAATATGTTTCTCATGATTGACAATTTCGATATTTTTCTCCTTATCCTTATGCCAATAGAAAGTAAATACTGATGAGATGTTCAGTTGTTAGATTGTGAAGGGTACTGATGCTTGCGATCAGGACTTCATCGTTCTGCCTGTAAACGTCAGGGGAGTGTGAACATAACATAAAATAATTCTGCTCGACTACTTATTCCCTAAAAGAAAATTAATTATGGTGCTTCCTTGACAAAAATCACCGCCCCTGATGACATTTTTTATCAAAACTCCCCCAACAGAACCCTATTTTCAATAAGAATCACATTAAACGATCACTATAAACAAATATCAATAATGGTTTGGTACACAATAGGATATTCCTTTTTTATTGCAGTCATACTAGCGATGCTCTTTGCCAGTTTACTAAAACAAAAAGGGCCGTGGGATAATTTTTGGATATTTTTATTGGTCGTCTTCTTTGGTGTATGGGGTGTGAGTTTATGGTTCAACCCCATCGGGCCCTTGTGGTACGGGGTAGCCTGGGTCGACTTGCTGTTCGTCGGTCTTTTCCTGGCACTTTTCCTCAGTGCCGCGGGAGAAGCCAACAACAAAAGCAAAAAGTACCGCAAGGAAGTGGACCTAGTAGAAGAAGCCAAAAAAGATCAAGCGGCGCTCACCATGTTTGGCATATTTTTCTGGTTGTTTTTGGGGGCGCTTTTTACGCTGGTCGTGGTGGGGGCGATCAGGTTGGCTACGATGTAAGAGGTCAGAGGCGACCTCTATAAGTCACGCTCTATCTCCCCGGCTTTCCTCAAAGCCTGCCGCGCCATCAAAGGTCCGATGA
This sequence comes from uncultured Saprospiraceae bacterium, assembly GCA_964533785.1. GTDB lineage: Bacteria > Bacteroidota > Bacteroidia > Chitinophagales > Saprospiraceae > JANQRV01. The sequence continues at coordinate 3,389 of CAZHNG010000525.1, forward strand.
TCTCATGGACCACCGTAGCTCCCATGACCATCGTCAATAAAAGATCAGAAAATTCGGAGAAGGCAGGGTTTTGGCGGATCGTCAAGGCTAATCCAATGACGATGCCACCCTGAGGGATTAAACCGCCGGCGGTGTGTTTACTGATTTTTTTATCGGCTTCCGCCAAACTACC
>CAZHNG010000526.1:0-3560 GCA_964533785.1 uncultured Saprospiraceae bacterium
GGACAAAGAGTTAAAAAACGCTGGTGTCGAAACATAGGCAGACTGAACACCCTAGGTTTAGATGATAGATTGTCGGTTTATCTACATGCTGGACAAGATGATGAGGAAGATGATTATAAAGAATGTAAAAATCCTGAGGGAGAAATGTCAACTTTTAATGAGTGTACAGTGGGAAACTCTGATTGTACGCCAACTAATTGTAGTGGGGGCAACCAGGTGTAACCCAAGGACTGGTATTGTTAATGTTTCTTATTAATTTAAAATATAATTCAAATGAAAAATAATTTTTTAAGTCTATTTTTAACGTTTTTTGCTGTTTTAGTTATTTTTTTTAATATAACTTTATTGCAAAGTAGAGAAGTATTTGAAATTAGTAGTGATAGTGTTGTATTTGCTTTTGGTAATGATGATGAGGAAGATAAATCTGTGGAATGTGTTTTGAAAGGTGGTACAATTGGCGAGAAAACAGCATGCTCCCCTGGAAACTCTGATTGTACACCAACTTTCTGCAGCTCCGATGAATTTTAAAAAGTAATATAGCGTTTCAAGAATAAAGTGTTGCAGTCCTTTTGAATATAATGATTTGATGTAATATAGGTAACCCAAAATAAAAGGAAGATACTTCAAGAACTCTAAGTGGATGGACAATTATAAGTTATGCTTATTACACACTCTCCTGACGTTTACAGTCAGGACGATAAATGTCCTGATCGCAAGCATCAGTACCCTTACAATCAATCACACACAGTCTAGCATCTAGCATCTTATATCTGGCTTCTCACTTACTTAGCTTTAATGTTACATCATCTGGGTTGCATCCTTTTGGTCTTTTATTTTCAATCTTTCCAATGAATAGTATTATAATCGTATTTTTCATTTTACTCCTTAGTATGTTTTCCTGTAGACATTCCACAAGGATTCATGATGTTGTTGATAATTCTGATTGCCTTAATATCGATGTAGGTTCTTCATTAAATAGGAAACAACCTGAAAAAACGTTGATAAAAGGGCGTTTTGTTCCCTTGGAAACTACAGGTATTTCTATAATTGGACAAATCTGGAAAATTAAAATATTTAATGGATACTATTTCATAATGGATGAATCGGTAGCGAATGCCTTATTTGTTTTTGATGATAAAGGAAGGTTTGTTTATAAAATTAGCTCTGCTGGTAAAGGACCAGGGGAAATCCTAGACATGAGGGATTTTGATATTGCTAACGGTAAGTTGTATATACTTGATTTTCAAAAAGTATTGTCCTATGATCTGAATGGCAATTTTTTGGAGAGTAAAAATATGGCTTGGCCTGCAGAGAATATTTGTGTCTCTGAAGACAATAACGTTTACCTTTTTGTTAATGCTCATCTATCTAAAGGAGTATTTCCTGACTATCAGATTATTAAAACAGATCTTGAATTTAATTTTTCAGATAAGTATCTGCCTGCTATAAGAAAAGAGATGACGCTGAGCAACCGATTCCAAAAAATAGATGATCGAGTGTTTTTTGTGTCTCCCCAATATGGCGAATATGATATATATGAAATTGTTGCTGATGGACTTGTTTGTGTATACAGTTTTGACTTTGGTACTAGAAACTTTGATGTTGACGTTCGTGAAATTAAGAAAACTAGAAACTTGATTGGGGAGACAGAAAAAAATAACATTTTGCGTAATGTCCATATTAGTGAAGATGTGTTGTTTTTTACATTTATTGCGGAAAAATATTTGTATACTGGTTTTTACTTTATGGATGCTGGGAGGTGTATTTCAGGGAGGTTCTTTACTGATTTTTTCATTGATGAATTTCATTTTCCTTTTGTTTATACCATCGATGAGGGTAGATTATATTTCCCTATTGAGGCAAATACAATACTGAAAAATGAAAAAAACGATGCATATACAGAAGAGAATAAAATGTACTTAGAATTGATGAATGATTTAAATGAAACAGACAATCCAATAATCGCTTCTTTTGACATTAATAAAAAGTAAGGGTGTAAGGGTAATTATTCAGCATGCCAAAAGCTTTGATAGTTAGATGGATGTATGAACGGTGATTTTGTACATCAACTCAGCAATTCTCAAATTCATGTTCATTCGATCTGAATTTTATAAAATTGGGCCATCTTAAAGAAGAAGGCTTCCATAGATTGACAGTCGAGGAATTTGAAGCTAGCTCTCAGACTTTCCAAAGTGGATATCGGCCACAGTGGATTGGGATCGCCGACGGAGCTGTAGACAACTGGCCGTTTTTAGAATCTACAACAGACCAGCAAGGCATCGACTTCTACCATGTCATTGAGAGAGTGGGCCAATTTGCACAATTAACAATCCCCCGGACCCAAAAACGAAAAGCGTGGATCAATCAGGCGACTAAACTACTCCTTGAACAGATCCGTGGACCAGCAAAGGTTTACGAACAAATGCAAGGATACTTCAAGGACATTATTGATAAAGAAAAGCAGGAAAAAGCGCAAGCCCACCTGACTTATTTTGAAAACCAAAACCATCGTATGCAGTATAAATATTTCCAGGATGAGGGCTGGCCAATCGGATCAGGGGTAGTCGAAGCTAGTTGTAAACCCCTTATTAAACAACGATTTGCGCAGAGTGGCATGAGGTGGCATATACATAAGGCCGACCATCTCATCGCGGCAAGAGCGCTGAAGTTGACTCCCAGTAGGTATGATCAATTTTGGAAAAAATATATGAAATATGCCGCTTAAGCTGCATCACGGCAGGACTACACCCAGTGTTGATGCAACAAAGTCGATATTAGTAAAAACCAAAATATGCTAAAAAAACTATCACATATGAAAGTTTATAAATTTATATTGGGTTTGTTTTTTTTACTGTGTGGATTTGTGTCTTGGGTTAATTATTCGAATTTTAATAAATATAAAAAAAAATTATTCAATTTGAGCATGAAATTATAAGAATAGAAGATGATTATAGTGATGTCATTGATCGAATTTTTAGTGCATTTCCCAACAATGGAATAAGGTTAGATTCCTTTCATATAGAAAAATTTTCCTCTGATCAATTTCCAATTCCTATTCTTAGGTTTCCAAAGTTTGCGTGTACAACATGTATTGATTCACTTTTGTCACAGATGGTTAGATATTACGAGGAAGACGAAATACATCACATAAAATTGATTATACCGGAAGGGATGGATAATTATTTGGCAAGTTATATGAGGTATAATAGAATGGAACTAGAAAACATATATGTGACAAAACAGGAGGAAATGATAACTCCTTTAGATAACGGAAACAGTCCTTATTTTATTATAATTGATGAATCTTATGTTATATGCAATACATATATTTTTGATAAAAATAGATATGTTGAGACAGAAAAAATTTTTAGATATATTGATGATTTTGTGTTGAAATAAGGGAACTATTCAGCCGATTTTACTTATGAAAATGGCATCAATTTGCCAAATTATTGGCAAAGATTCGGATCAAAATACGAATTTGCTCATCAAATTAAATATTTCGAGGGTGCAGCCCAAATCTGATGTAAAGTAACGACGAGGAAAGAAAGGCGGTTAGT
>CAZHNG010000527.1:0-3534 GCA_964533785.1 uncultured Saprospiraceae bacterium
CAGAGGTGATGTACGAAGCGGGATCTTCTATCCACTGCTCTCTTAAATGCTCCATATCTGAAGCTAAGCGAATATCAATTTTATGGTATTCGCCAGAAGCTATATCCAATAGCCACAGGTCAGCCTCATGTTGATAAACTATTTTTCCGTCATGGACATTTGCAGAGCGAACATCGTATTCGGTATGAGTGGTGTGTTGTTGCAGGTCTTTTCCAGCGATATCCATTGACCAGATATTTTGGATACCATCACGGTCAGTGATAAAGTAAAGCCTTCCATTATGCCATAAAGGGTTGAAGCTTTCCCCTAAATGATCGGTGGTGAGTTTTACGGCTTCATTTTTCCCGTCAAACTTCCATAGTTGGCGAGCTTGACCACCCTGATAGCGCTTTACATTTTCGTTTTGATCGCGCATATGCACAAAAAACCAAATCCCGTCCTCATTTTGTATCCCATCATGAGCCCGGTGAAGGGGTACGATTGACTTTGTTTTGGAATTTAAGTCTAGTGTTACTAATTGGGGCTCAGGAAATTTGTTGAATACGCTCGTGCTGAAGATTAGTTTTCCATCGGGCGTCCAGCCTACCGCATTTGCGTTTCCCAGGTAGGTGCGTCTGCTTGTTACGCCACCCTCCAAAGGTATCGTATACACCTCTATAGGTCCTTCATAAGTAGCTGAATAGGCAATGGTTTTGCCATCTGGAGAAAAAGAGGGAGATCGTTCTTGTTCGGTGTGGGTCGTCAGTCTTTGAGCCAGTCCTCCATCAGCAGAAACTTTCCAGATGTCGCCCTCAGCAACAAAGACTATGTTATTTTGATGAATGTCAGGTTGCTGGTAATAGCCCTTAAAGCCCTGAGCCGTAATTTGACTTGAGCAGAACAAGTGGAAAACTATTATTGCTATCAGTTTGATTAAATTAGTTTTCATTTTGAGCTATTTAATGGGGTTATTCAATGCGACTTAATTCCTGATTATACTCCAAATACTTCTCCTTATCTACTTTCGTATCATTCCAAAGCTCCTGTATTAAAACTGCTGTGCGTTTATCAATCAAAGTTTGGATGCCGTCCCGAAATTGTTGGTAATCGGTATAATGCGTTTTTGAAATGCTATTCAATGAATTTTGGAAAAACATCACCGGATTGAACCAATAAGTAGCTTGGATCAAGCTGTTTTTATCTTTACTTTCTTGCTCAATGGGTTGAATACTTTCCTTTTTGAGTTCATTCACTAAGGCAGAAGCAGACCGATTTCTTGCTAAATCAATTTTAGTGCTGTCTTGATAAACCGGACTGTTCGTTATCTCCGGAAATAAATCAATCAGCTTTTGTTGAAAGAGACTATCGTTGGCATAAAGGTCTTGTTGCTTATCTCTAACATCGATAAAATCGGTCATCAAATTGGCAGGTTTAATGATGCTAATACTTTGATGCACAATGGCGGGAATAACGAAAGCAAATAGTAGCCAAATGCCCACCATTTGTAAGGTGTTTCCCAAAATATTTTTCCCTTTTTTTAGAATAAAAAAGAAGATAACCGACCAGAATGAAAGGTATAGTACCGTGTAAAGCAGCATTTGCCCAAAGGCATTGCTTGTTGCTTTGAATACATCCGTGAGCATGGCTCCATAGAGCAATAAAACTAGGGCGACTGTAGCAACAAGCAGGTAATAAAAAGCCATTCGAGCCAGCAGCCAACTATTTTTAGCAGCCGTTTGTACTTCAATCAATGGCAAAAAACCTTGTTCGGCTTCTGCACTTCCGATATTGTACAGGAGGATCAACAATAAGAGCGGCAATAGAAAAAGCAAGACAAAAGCAAAATCCAAAGTCCTGGTTTGCAAGCGTTCGGGATTGGCAATTTCCTCTGCCATGTCCGCATCATACGGACTTGCCCAGAAGGTAACGCGCTTATAAAAACCATACTGTTCTGCCTGCCCAATGCTGTAAACAATGGCGGGCGAAGGTGTTTTTAGCTGATACGTTGGCGTGTTCCAGATAGCCCAGAACGGATTGCCCATATCAATCCATGGACGATTTGCATCAACCAGCTTTCCTTCTTCATATTGGGCAAGATATTTTTGTTTATCGGTTTCAATTTTCTCTTGTATTTTCTCAATTTCAGCCATTTGATTTTGATACAAATGCTGCCCATTGCGCAAACCATAGATACCCGCTACAACGAACAATAAAACAGCTATTATTTTGAATGGATTTCTAAAGAAATGCGTCCATTCGTACAAGAGTATATTTAGACTTTTCATAACACTTGCATTTTTTTAGTCCCCAACATCATCAAGCCAAACACTGCGATTGTCCAACCCATTAACAGCAATAAATCGGTGATATAATTCGTGAATACCGAAGCCAAAGCCGTGGGCTGATGCTCAAAATCTGGGACTGATTTATAGAAATCATTGTCGGCTTTCCAGCCCCAATCACCTGTTTTTGAGCCGCCAAAGGCGTGCTTGTCGTTGAGTGTTTTGATAAATCCTCTGCGGTAATTTTCTACTTGTACTAAAAACTCCTGATGATGCAAATTGTCATTGCCCGAAAAGCCCATACTTGCATTTTGCAGGGAAATGAAAGGATTTACTATGCCCCCCAACTGATAACTTTGTTTTTGTTGTGCGAATACGCTTCTCAAATTGCCGAAATGCTTATCCCAAACCTTATTGCCGTATTCTTCGTCTGCCTGCATCACAAGTCCGTCGAAGTTGATCGGTAATTGTGATAGACTATCCACTTCATATTCTTTCAAAATTTTTGCTTCCAATTCTTTTGAACGCTCATCGGAAGGGTTGTGTCCGTCCAAACCTTTAGATCGATCTTCTCGCATAGCAGTCTTAAATTCATTCCGGCTGGGCAATTCGTGCCATTTCTCTACCGAACTCATCAGGATATTGGGCAGGAAAATCGTCCACAGTATCCATAAGCCTAACATAGAAGTCAAAGCGAAAGTAGGGTTGTGCCAGCGTGCCGAGAAGAAAACGGTCAAGCCGGTTACGATGAAATAGTACAAACTGTAAGACAAGAAAAACAGGGCGGTACGACTCAAAATTTCACTATTCAAATCTTGTAAATTGAATAGGGTATAAGCCAAAATAGTCACGGCTAATAATCCAACCCCATACAACCAAATCGAAAGTGTTTTGGCGAAAATCAGCGAAAATGGCTTTGCGCCCTGCAATACCAGTAGTTTTAATCTCCCACTTCGTTTTTCACTACTGATGCTGCTGAACGCCAAGAAAATCAATAAAATGGGAACGATGTATTGCAGTAATAAGGAACTTTTGAGTTTACCAAATTTGGAAATACTTTGCATTTGCGATGCTTCAGAATGGACAATTTCGTTTTGTACGTGTCCTTCTACTCGCAGTACATTTCCCGTGATGCTATTCACACCCTCGTCCAAACTGCTCAATAAATAAGCAGGCTTAAAAACATAGGTACCGTAATGGGCTGCACTATGCGGGTTCATCGCATCAATGCTTTCCCATTGTGCTCTCAATTCATTCTGAGACGCTTTGTATT
>CAZHNG010000528.1:0-3532 GCA_964533785.1 uncultured Saprospiraceae bacterium
TATATCTTTCAAAAATCATAATCTTTCGCTTGCGAAAGATCAGCTTTTAACTTCAAAATAAATCTCATTAACGGCCAAAATCAAAAAATTATCAAATCAGTATTTGTTTAATCTTATAAGTTAATACATTTTTTAGTGTTCAGCAATAGTGCTTTTAAGAAGCATCTGCATTAAACTAGCCTTCAACGTCGACTGATTTTTTAGATCACACTCCCAAACGACAATTACTTTCCAGCCTGCTTCTTCCAAGTTTATTCGATTTTCTTCATCACGTTCAATTGTACGGTTAAACTTTTCTTTCCAAAATTCCCGACGATTTGAGGGAATACTTTGTCCTCTTTTGCAGTCATGACGATGCCAAAAACAGCCGTGTACAAAAATGACAGTTTCATATTTTGGAAGAACGATATCCGGTTTTCCGGGAAGATTTTGAACATTTTTCCTGAATCGAAACCCAGCTCGATGCAAAAGACTGCGAACTATTTTCTCGGGTTTTGTATCTTTTGGTCCAATTTTAGCCATATTACGACTGCGGCCTTCTGGTGTTAAATGGTCACGATTTATGGTAAGACTATTATCGGGCATTTAATGAAACTTGTAAAAGTTCAACAGAATGTTTACTTTTATTATTTAACCAGTAATATACTAAAGAATATGCATAAAGAAGCACCGTATCGGGTTATTGATCTTTTTTCCGGCGCAGGTGGATTTACCCTAGGATTTACAGAATTAAATGACGAACTCGGCAGTCCTTTATTTAAATCAATTTGGGCTAACGATTTTAACAAGGATGCAGCGGCAACTTTTAATGCAAATTTTGGAGACCATTGCTATTTTGGTGATATCAATGAGCTTTTAGAAGACCCTTCAATTGAAATACCTCAAGCGGATATAGTCATTGGTGGCCCTCCCTGCCAAGGATTTAGCCTACTAAATAGGAATAGAGATTCTGACCCACGTAGAGAGCTTTGGCGTCCGTTTATGAAGGTTGTAGAACAATCTAACGCCAAAATGTTTATCATGGAAAATGTTCCTCAGCTTCTTAAATCAATGCAATATCAAAAGATCGTTCAGTACGCTGAGGGTCTCGGATTTACAGTTGCACAAGGACAAAAACTTTGTGCCGCTGATTATGGTGTTCCGCAAATAAGATATCGAGCAATAATAATGGCATCGCGGATAAGTGATCCCCGTAAAGTTTTCCCACCAGCACCCACGCATTACAATCCAAAAAACACCAACTTTGATCTATTTCGAAACGGTCCTATGAAACCCTGGGCTACGGTTAGAGATGTTATTTTTGATCTACCTGCTCCTGTTGGCACAGAAATTCGTTTTAAAGAAAAAGATCCAGCTTTAATACTACACTTCGGCAGAAACCCTACACCCAAAAGTATGGCCAGGTACAGAGCTATACCGGAAGAAGGTATGAACAGATTTGACCTTCAGCGCAATGCTTTGGAGTTAACCCCAGATTGTTGGATACGCAAGAAAAGCGGCGGTACGGACTTATTTGGTCGTTTGTGGTGGGATCGTCCAGCATTTACAATCAGAACGGAATTCTTTAAACCGGAAAAAGGACGTTTTTTGCACCCGGAGCAACACAGGCCGATTACACACCGGGAAGCGGCTCGTTTTCAGACTTTCCCGGATTGGTTTGTGTTTAAAGGGAGTAAAATTGAAATCGCTCGGCAAATAGGGAACGCTGTCCCACCCTTATTAGCCAAAAATATCGCTTTGACAGCTTTAAAAGTTTTAATGCAAGACGAAGAAACTTCCCATACAGTTAATTCATTCAAAAAAGAATCTTCAGAATATGCCTAGGCGACCAGGATACGCTGACCCGGAGACGTTACGTAGTGAATTGGTTGAGCTGTTGACTGATTTTGAGAACTATCTCAAAAAGGAAGATCTACGGCAGAGGGTTTTAAAACTTATTGATGCCGTTCATAAGCTTCGAGACCTTGGAAGTTCATTAATTAAACTAGAAGGGGACAGCAAAAGTGCAGCTAGCGATAGAATTTTACTGTATTTTCGTCAATATACAGGAACCATCATCCATAGTGATGGACTTATGGTTGTATCCGGGATTCAAGAATATGCTCGGCGAGTCCGGGAATTACGTGTAGAATTCGGTTGGCCTATCGTTAGCGGAAGCACGGCTAAAGACCTTGTTGAAACCGGAGAATTGACAGTGGAAGATTATAGCTTGCTAAAACCAGAAACTTACATTCTTATCAGGGATGAGCAAAATAGATATGCAGCACATCGTTGGAATGTTGCTAAATCTATTCGCAATGAATCCGGAGGGGTAAAGAGCAAACTGCTAAAGTTTTTCAAAGAAAACATCGGCAGTCCAATAACCGGAGAAGAACTGAAGTATGTAGCCAAAGAAAAAGCCAATTGGCCGAGACGGATTAGAGAGCTTCGTACAGAAGACGGATGGCCGATCAAAACCAGAAATACGGGACGCTTGGACTTACCAATCGGAACATACATCCTTGAAGAAGACAGGCAACGGGAAGTACATGATCGTAATATCCCAGATTCAGTTCAAATTGAAGTTTTTGATCGGGACAATCATACTTGCAGAAAATGTGGTTGGACATACGATAAACAATTGAAAGGTGATCCGCGTCACATGCTTGAGCTTCACCATATTAAGCATCATTTTCATGGAGGAAAAAATGATTCAAAGAACTTAGCTGCACTCTGCAATGTCTGCCATGATGAAATTCATCGACTGGACAAGAAAAATGAATGGGATCGCCGAAGGTTTCTTGAATGGCTTGATTAAACAATCCCAATTGAATGTTTGGTAAAACATTATGAAGTTGTTTCTAAAATTTGGTCTTTTTTCATAGTATTACGCATACTATTTACGGAAATATCACTCATCCCTCTCCTCGTCTTTAATCTTAAAGAACAATTTCGTTGAAAGCTCATCGATTTCACAGCGTAGACCCTTCAGATCAAATTCAATCCGATCTAATTTTTAATAGGCATCAAAACACAGTTCGACAATTTTACCGACTTCTTTCTTATTGAATTTAGGCATTGACTAACTCCACTTTTAGTTTTCGTAGTAGCTTACATCAAATTGGATTCAGAAAGCTAGTCAATATTCACAAACGTAAGCATTCCGTAAACCGCATATTTTATAACATCAATCCACGCTTTAGCTTTGGCAATTGATCAAAGCCAAAAAAGATGAGAAAAACTAAGGTGGTTGTAGGCGAGCGTCTGAGCGCAGAAATGATGTATCCCCTTATCGAATTATGGTTGAGTTCTGATAGCACACAGCGTTCGATCTGCGAGGAATACGAGATCAAGCCCCACACCTTCAGCTATTGGCGCAATAAGTATGAAAAGGAAGTGGCGGATAACTTAGAAGAGCATACAGCGAATAGCTTTGTTCCGATTGAAGTTAAAGGAGATGAGCCTAAAGAAAACGGCTACTACGCCGAGATTACCTATAAAGATAGGGTGTTCAATCTGTTGGTTTCAACACACCAGCACTTTTAGCGGCAAG
>CAZHNG010000529.1:0-3524 GCA_964533785.1 uncultured Saprospiraceae bacterium
AATTTTGACTGTGCACTTAAACCTACAGTTACTGCCATAGCTAGTAACATAAGTAGAAGTTGTCTTTTCATGAAAAGATGATTTGTCAATTAATCAGGTCGTAATAAAACATTAGAAAGTAAAAATATAAATTTTTCTTGTCTCTAAGGCGGCGTTGGCCTGTTTTTCCAAGTTTTATTTTAGGAAGAAGGTACTTGTGTTCCTAATTTCTTTAAATCACTTTTTAATTTTTTTTCCAGATCATTTTTTTTCGCCCCCTACCTACGCATTCATCTTCTAGCAAAGACATGGTCATTTCATTGCCCTTAATGTACACCAGATAATCTCCCTTTAAATCACTAGGGCAGGCTAACTCCCCGGAAATATCCCACATGGTGATCTGATTCCCTACCAGTTCATATTTTCCTTTAACATCAATAGAGCCGTCTTTGCCAAAATCCATGGAATAGGTGCCGTCAGCATTAATGGAAGCACTAACGGCAACGGTACCGCCATCGTGTGATAATACATCGATGGTCCATTTACCAATCAATGATTGGCCGGCAAGAAAAGTGGGAAAAAACCAAATAAAAGCTAAAAAAGGCAGAATGAAGGGTTTCATAGATGAATCGGTTTATGGTTAATGCATTTTATGCGCTGCTTATCCATAACCGATGGCACACCATCAGTTTAGCTTCAAGCCAAAAATTACTTCAAGTAAACCAAAACCAAAAGAGTTGGTATACCCGAATATTCTTTGCCTGAATAACTAAAACTGTTTTGCAAAAAAAAACTGAATTTAGAAATATGATATTTCTTTAAATTTCAAAACTCGATTTATCCTTTTATTATTGTAATAATTCTAAAGATTAATAAAATTTGAACAACTATGTGGATTGAGCACAACGATCAACTTAAAGCAAGCTTTAAATTCAAAGATTTCAAAGAGGCTTTTGCCTTTATGACAGAAGTTGCATTTCATGCAGAAACCCAAGGCCATCATCCTGACTGGCAAAATGTATACAACACCGTAAACATAAGTTTGTCAACGCATGATGCCGGGAATATCATTACTGAAAAAGACCGGAAACTGGCCAAAACTATCGATCATGTGTTTGCTAAATACGATGACGCCTAACTACACTCCATGTCAATATTGCAAGATAAAAAGATCATTTTGGCGGTAAGCGGCAGCATTGCGGCATACAAGTCAGCTGTTCTTGTCCGCCAATTCATTAAAGCCGGCGCTGAGGTAAAGGTATTGATGACCCCTTCCGCAAAAGCTTTTGTCAATCCGCTCACTTTTTCCACCCTTTCAAAAAACCCCGTACTGGAGGAAGTGATCGATGCAAACAACTGGAATAACCACGTAGAACTGGGTTTATGGGCAGACGCTATGGTCATTGCCCCTTCTACTGCCAATACAATGGCCAAATTAGCCAACGGTATTTGCGACAATATGGTCGCAGCGGTTTACTTATCTGCTCGTTGTCCGGTATTCCTGGCTCCGGCCATGGATGTGGACATGTGGAAACATCCCGCCACACTCCGGAATTTACAATTATTAGAAAGTTACGGTCACCATATCCTTCAGGTCGGACATGGAGAACTGGCCAGCGGATTAATCGGAGAGGGCCGGATGGCAGAGCCCGAAGATATTGTGCAGGATCTTGAGCAATATTTTGCCCAAAAAAACAAACTTTCCGGAATAAAGGTGTTGATCACAGCCGGGCCGACCTACGAGCCTATCGACCCGGTGCGGTTTATCGGCAACCGTTCCTCGGGTAAAATGGGAGTAGCGCTCGCAAAAGCAGCAAAGCGCTTGGGAGCTAAAGAAACTTTAATCCTTGGTCCTTCCTCCGAAGAAACACACGGATTAAATGTAATCAGAGTTGAAACAGCACAAGAAATGTTTGATGCCGTTGAAGAACGATTCAACGACGCGCATGTAATCATTCTGGCTGCCGCAGTCTCTGACTACCGTCCGAAAGAAAAAGCCAGAGAAAAAATCAAAAAACAGGAATCACCATTTATTATTGAAACCATAAGAACACCTGACATTGCCGCTCATTTTGGTCAACTGAAAAGCCCGGAACAAATCACGATCGGCTTTGCGCTCGAAACGGAGAATGAGGAATTACACGCCAAAGCCAAATTACAAAAGAAAAACTTCGATTTTATCGTTCTTAATTCATTAAAAGACGAAGGAGCGGGATTCGGACACGAAACGAACAAGGTACAATTCTTCTTTCAAGATGGATCTCAGCAAGATTGGCCCCTTAAGACCAAAAGTGAAGTAGCAATGGACATCATGGAATCAATCGTCCATATTTTTAGAATTAAAAAAATACTACAATGAAGAGGATTATATATTTTCTAACGCTGGTGCTCGTTGCCTTTTTTATATCCCCGGCGCTTGCACAAGAAATGAATTATTCCGTAACCGTCAATGCGGAAAGTGCTCCAACCGTCGACAAAAGAGTATTCAAAACCCTCGAAAATTCAATAACCGAATTCTTGAACAATCAGAAATGGACGGATGACAATTTTCAACCGGAAGAACGGATTGAATGCAACCTATTGATCACGATCAAGGAAGAAATAAACCCTACGAATTTCAGAGCCGACCTGGCCATTCAAGCTACCCGTCCCATCTACGGATCATCGCAAAGCACCTTACTGCTCAATCACCTGGATAAAGAGTTCATCTTCACCTACCAAGAATACGACCCGATCTTATTTAGCCCGGGTGTATTTTCGAGCAATTTATCAGCGGTACTGTCCTTTTATAATTTTATAATATTAGGTATGGATTATGACTCGTTCTCTCCATTCGGCGGGGAAAAATACTTTTTATTAGCACAGGAGATTGTCAATACGATTCCCCAAAATATCGTAGATAATGATTCTGGATGGAATTCATTGAAAAATGACCAAAACCGGTTCTGGATCATAGAGAACCTGCTAGACCCACGTGTACGTCCATTCCGGCAGGCAATGTACGATTACCATCGGCAGGCGCTGGATTTGATGTCGAAAGATGTAGGCACCGGAAGAGCGATCATGAGTGAGGCGATCGGTGAGATTGGGGTCGTCAATCAATCGTATCCCAACTCTATAATTATCAGAATGTTCGCGAATGCCAAAGCGAATGAGATCGTCGAGATCTTTAAGCGTGGCGGTAGACAGGAACAGGATCTGGTGGTGAGGGTGATGAGCAAACTTGATGCCGCTAATGCTGCAAAATACCGGGAGATTAAGTAGAAACTGAAAGGCGGATCCTTATTTCTCTTGCTTTGACAGGGATAACCACAGGAATGTCCTGATAAAGTTTTTGTAGTAATTACGAGTTAAGTATTGTAATTTTCGGATTATTTAGTCCATTAGACTTGTCTAAAAGGTGTTCTCAAAAGATAAAATGGCCCTTTTTATCGATATTTACCAAATTTTTCATTGCTTAGCGAGGCTAGGCGGCTTCAAAATTTGATAAAATATCAATAAAAAAATCTCATTTTCTCAATTTGATTACACCGTCTAGACAAGTC
>CAZHNG010000530.1:0-3519 GCA_964533785.1 uncultured Saprospiraceae bacterium
GCGCGCAATAACCTGAACATTTCGGCAATGTTGGAACGGCTTCCTTCTCTCACGACAATCTCCTCCCCTCCTAAGTTTTTGGTAATTGCTCCCAGGAAAGGAGTGGCGGTCAGACTTTTTATATCGGATTCTTTATAGACTTTGTCATCTAAGAGTTCGAGGAGAAATAGTAAACCGACCGGCAACGCGAATCCTAACATTAAACCGATGGCATAAATCTGCATAGCTTTGGGGGAAATCGGCTTGTTTTCTGTAATAGCAGAATCGACAACTCTGGCATTGGGCACGGTGATCGCACTGGTCAAGGCCGCTTCCTCCTTTTTTTGCAATAAATAGAGATAAAGGCTTTCTTTGATATTTTGCTGCCTTTTGATCTCCAGTAATCCTCTTTCTTTGCTTGGTATAGCATTCACCTTCCTTTGGAGTTGATCTATCCTGGCTATCGTTTCTTTCCGCCTGAGTTCAATGTTTCTGCGAAGGGATTGAATACTTTCAATAATAGTGCCCCGCAAGTTGATCAGCCGTTTTTCGACACCCAGTAACGGTGGATTATTCGATCCGGCACTGCGCATCAATCTATCGCGTTCCAATAATAATCCGTTGTATTGTGCTGTTTGTTCCACTACGCCCTCTGCATTCTCAAGAATAATATTGGCCGGAATTAACTCGTACTTGTTTTCATCGCTCGTCAAATTGGATTCGATGACTCCGAGTAAGTCGAGTTGTATATTTACATTCGTCAACTCGTTGTCATAAGTACTTAGCTCTCCAAACAATAAATTTACGCTTGCCGCAGCCTCCGTCGGGATTTCAAATTTTTCCTTATAAGACTCTACATTTCCTTCTACTTTAGTTAGGTCTTCTTCAATGATCCCCAACCTTTCCGTTATGAATTCCTGCGTCTTCTTAGCCACCTGATTTTTATCATCAATAGTGGATTGATTATATACCTCAACCAGTTTGTTGAGTATGTCCGATGCCTTTTTCGCCACCGGATCTTGAATTTGTAAGTTCAGAATACTGGAATAATCCACCGCCACCTTCACTTGGAGTTTTTTCAGATACCGCAGGGCCGTAGTACTAACGTCTCTGATGTCAACTTCAATAGTATAGTCTTGAAACGGGATGGTAGCATTTCTTTTTAAAATAAGGGTATCATCGTCAAAAACGATGGGTTGTCCGAAGGTTTGAATGGTCTCTTCCTCATTTTCAATCAGTTTGAAAGTATTTTCATCAATGGCCGTAAGTTCAAAACTGATGGGCTTTTTCTGATTATGCCATAGGATCGTATCCACCAGGATAATGGAACGATCATACAATTCCTGGCTTTTGATCCGCCCTTGCCCTTCGTATTTAATATCCAGGCCAAGCTCCCTAACCACTTCTTCCATCAGGGTTCTCGACTTTAATATTTGGATTTCATTGTTGAGATTGTTGGTTCCCTGCAACAAACCGATTTCCTGTAAGACCGCTTCCTCGGATAAAGCATTTCCTGAGTTGTTGGGGTCGTCTTTGATCAAAATGGTACTCTGAGCCTGGTAAATCGGGACGGCATACCTTAGGTAAAGCCGGGCCAAGCCAAAAGCCACTAAAACGCTTAAAGCAATCCAATACCAATTGCGCAAGATCTTAAACAGCAAGGCTTTGACATCGATATTATCCTCGTCAGGTTTAGGATAAAATTGTTCTTGCGATATGCTTCCGTTATTACTACTCAAACAGCAAAAAATTTAGTCTGGAAAATTCAAAGATAAGTCCATTTTGTGAATTACATAGATGCCAGAATTCAGACTCATCAGTTGGCATTTAAGTGTGGTTTATACCCGGTAAAAAGCAGGCTGATTCAAAAGAAAAAGCACCAACCTATGTGCCCCTATATGAAAACACCTAATGTGCCCTATGTGGTAAAAAAACAAACCCTATGTGCCCTACCCATACGGGCCCTACGTGGTGTGAAAACACCTAATGTGCCCTATGTGGTAAAAAAACAAACCCTATGTGCCCTACCCATACGGGCCCTACGTGGTGTGAAAACACCTAATGTGCCCTATGTGGTAAAAAAACAAACCCTATGTGCCCTACCCATACGGGCCCTACGTGGTGTGAAAACACCTAATGTGCCCTATGTGGTAAAAAAACACCTAATGTGCCCTATGTGGTAAAAAAACCCTACCGCAATATAGCCACAATCAAAGCCGTCAAAGAAGTAGCCGCCGAAATCCAAGGCAATACCCGCTGCGCCGGATCCCGTACCGTATTGATCTTCGTTTGCAGCGGCTGCACGTACAACAGATCATTCTGCTGTAAAAAGAAATAAGGTGACTGAAAACTTGCTGTAGAATTCAGGTCAATATACCCAAAAACCTGCTCGCCCTGTTGTTCCCGAACGATCAAGATACTATCCCGGCGCCCGTATTGCGTCAGATCACCCGCCATGGTGAGGGCCTCCATGATACTTACCCTTTCGTTCGGCAATTGATAAACGCCAGGTTGGGCGACTTCCCCCATTACTTTTACCCGGTAGTTGAGTATCCTGATATTGACAACGGGGTCTTTTAGATAACCGGCAGTAATGAGTTGCTCGCGTATCATATCCTTAATAGACCTAACCGGCAGCTCTCCCACTTTTATTCTTCCCAAAACCGGAAAATCGATATAGCCTTCACCATCAACAAGGTAACCGGTAAGCTGCATAGCCTCCCTGTTTATCATTCCACCTCCGCCCCCTCTGTTCATCTGCACCAAATTAAACGGTGTCACCGCCTCCGGGTCAATACTATGCACCGTAATGTGCAAAATATCATCCGGTTGCACCGTTAGGGGCTGGAAGTTGGTCATTGCCTGCGGGGTAGCGGGGAATCGGGGGCCTTCGTTAAAGTTGACGAGGGCGGGGTATTGGATGCAGGAGGAGAGGGTGATGGCCAGGATGATGATTGTTAGTGTATGGTTCATTTTATGAGTTAACGGGTTCTTACGAGTTAGCTTGCGGGCAGCAGCACTTCCCTTTCTAACTGCTAGTCTATACACAAGATTTGTTTGGATTTTAAATAGGGTTAACTTTATTATTTGATGTAAGGCCTATGGGGCTAAAGCTTAAAATTTTCTGGGTTTTTACCATTTGTTTTCAAGCATGAGATTGGTGTAATGTTTTTTTGGCATTCCTGCCGGCAATACCAGCAACCGTAGGCGGAGCTCCAGAAGAACCAATCCCGCAATTTCTGCAGGACTAGTCAAAATCAATCCCTTCGAGGATTTTGACGGGCCAACCCACTTTGCGGGAACGGGAAAAGAGTAGGTAATTATGAGGTCATCCTTCATTTATCCGGTGCTACTGAATTGTTTTACATTTCTGTGTATACAGAAAAAATTCCCCCGCGATCAACAATACCTCCTAACAGACTTGTCAATCTTTGTACGCATAACGAGAGAAAGTAAAGAAAAACTCTAGAGATTAAAATAGAGAGTACCATCTTCATTTGCTCAAAGTTCAAATGATAAGCTATACCCACACGCAATTTC
>CAZHNG010000531.1:0-3506 GCA_964533785.1 uncultured Saprospiraceae bacterium
CACCTGGCGGCGGCTGATCCAGGAGGAGGCGGTGGCCTACGCCCGGCACTGCCGGGGTGATTCGCCGTATACGCCCTATCGGCTGGATCATTGACGCCGTGGCGAAAGGCGAGATGCTCACCGTCTTCGCCTACGACATCGCCGACGACCGGCGGCGGCGGAAGATCGCCAGGCTGCTGGAGGAGCGGATGGTCCGGGTCCAGGAGAGCGTCTTCGAGGCCAGGCTGACCAGGGCCGCGACCAACCGCATGGTCAAGCGCCTCGAGGCGCACCTGACCATCGACGACTCACTACGCGTCTATGCGATCGCCGCCGACGGCCTCGAGCGCTGCCACCAGCACGGCGGCGCGCCGGTCATGGGCGACGAGGACTACTGGCTGCTCTGAGCACGTCGCCACGGCCGAGCGCCCGCCCCGGCAAGGGCATGAACCTGATCGGCACCGTTCACCAGCCTCAATCCGCTTCCTTCAGCGGCGATGCTCCCGGGCTCTACCCGGCACGGTACGCTGATGGCGTGCGTCTCAATCCGCTTCCTTCAGCGGCGATGCTCCCGGGCGTCTTCGGACCTCGCGTGGGATCGCACCGATGTCTCAATCCGCTTCCTTCAGCGGCGATGCTCCCGGGCCTACGGCTCGGCGTACAACAAGGTCTCTCTCAGTCTCAATCCGCTTCCTTCAGCGGCGATGCTCCCGGGTGCCGGATATGCGTTTTACGTTTTCGCAGATTCCGTCTCAATCCGCTTCCTTCAGCGGCGATGCTCCCGGGACAAGAGGGCGACAAGTATGTCAAGCGAACCAGTCTCAATCCGCTTCCTTCAGCGGCGATGCTCCCGGGAGCCTCTCTGGAAACCCTTGCGGCAAAACGCTTTCTCGGCGTGGATTCCGCAGGCGATTAGGCGATTTTTGATGATCCTGGCCGTTTCCTACCTCCCGTCCGGCTGTCCCGAGCAACGATTCATCTCGTGACTTCAACCACTTGCATCGGTTTCCACAGGGTGAAGGGCTGATTTCGGCCATGCGGTGGCCCGTTCACTGCCTTTCTCCATGCCCGATTCGGCGGCGTTGATCAACCCACTCGATCGTCCACGAACATGGTGGACAACCCTGGCATTCGACCGTACCGTCCTCGATCGATTGGCAATAGGGAACGCCGAGCGAGATCGGGAGGGCGGGTCGTTGCCCGATTGGTTGTTGCGCGTCGAGGCGGTCAATTTCGCCGCCACCATGGACGACACGAGCGATCTGAGCACCCAGCGCGGTGCGAGCCTCGTGGCGCTGAACGCCGGCGAGGCGGTGCGTCGGCGGCTGGAGCAGGTCTTCGATCCGGACGGCACGTTGGGGGCGATCGAGCGCGTCTATGTCGGTGCGTCACAGGCGTTGTTTCGCCTGAAGGCCGGGGTCGATCCGCAGCAGGCATTGGCCGAGGCCCGTCGCTTTTTGGCGAGCCCGGTCGGCCATCCCCTGAACCGGCCACTTTATCCGAAGCCCAGGGAAGAGCGGGCGCCACCAGTGGCGACGATGACGTTCGTTGCCGAGGTGGAGGCGGACGAGGGCGAGCCGGAGAAGGTGCTCCATCGGCTGGAGGCGAAGCTGAAGCGGCTGCAGTTCCAATCGCCGACGCTGCGGCCGCATCGCCGGGCGCGCAAGGACCGGCCGTTCGCCTGCCCGATCGAGGGCCGGCTGCCGGCCGATCGCGGTATTTCGGTGCGGCTGGAGATGCACGAGAATGCGTGGCCGTTGGCGGACTATGCACCGCGTGACGAGAAGGTGATCGCGGTCTCGCGCAGTGTGGCCGAGCGGCGGTCCTACGGGCGGAGTGCGCGGCAGCGGTTCTACGATGTCGAATTGTCGTCGCCGACCGGGCTGCGTTTCGCCGACGGGCTGATCGATCTGGTCAATGCGCCACCTGACACGGTACCCTTGCCGCTGCAGGGCAAGATTGCGGTGATCAACGCGGACGGGATCGGCTTCGGGGATATTCTGGCCGCCGCTAAGTCGAACGCCGGCAACGCGGTCCTGGGGCTGAAGGACTTCTCCGACCAGGTGGCGGGCATGAACCGGGAAAAGATCCTGGCGCCGCTCGTCGACCAGATGCGGCAGGCGACCGCTCGCGGCGGCCAGGATGAGCGGGCCGTGTCGGTGCCGCACGAGCGCGCCGACAATCCGGACGCGCGCCGTCACGGCTGGCCGCCGATCCTGCGCTTCGAGACCCTGACCTATGCCGGCGAGGACATCGTCTGGCTGGTGCCGTCGTGGCTGGCCTGGGAGGTGGTGGGGTTTCTGCTCGAGGCGACCAAGGGGGCGGTGATCGCGAAGCAGGCGCCCGCCTATCGGGTGGGCTGCGTGGTTTGCTCGCACAAGATGCCGATCAGGAAGGCCAAGGGGCTGGCGCACGACCTGGCTTATCTCGTCACCGAGGGTGTGCCCGAGGACAAGAAGGCGGCCGGGCTGCAGCTCGAGCTGGTCGAGAGCATCGATGTGAGCGACGGCTATCTGGGCGCGCATCGGGCGCGGCTCGCGGGGGCGGCGGGGCCGGAGCGGTTCACGATTGCGGCCGAGCACCTCGAGGCTGTGGAGAAGCATGTGCGGGCGCTTCGGCTCCCGCGGGGGCTGCCACCGTCGCAGCTGCATAGGCTGCTGCGGCTGGCGGCCCAGCGCAAGGCGTTCACCGATGCGGCGGCGCGGGCGGAGGTGTTGGACGCGCTGGAGGATACGCTGGAGCGGGGCGGATACCACTACGGCGCCGGCGGCGACGCGCTGACGGTCGAGCATCTGGCGTGCGAGGCGCTGGGTGCCGAGGGTGATCCGCTGTTCGGCCTGTTGCGGCTGGCCCAGCTCTGGGACGTGGTGCTGCCGCTGGGCCAGCCGGTGCTGCGGGTGCCGGGGCAGTGACGGCGCGGGTGCGGGTGCGCTGCCGGGTGGCAGTGACGCTCGAGGCGCCCTTCTTGATGCGCGGTCTCGAGGGGTTGGGCTTCGGCGTGGATGCGGCTCAGCTTCGGGATGCCCATGGCAACGCGGTGATCCCGGGCGATCAGCTCAAGGGCCTGCTCCGGCAGGCGGTGTGCGATCTCGCGGGGACGGCTGTGAAGCTGGACGAAGAGGCCCTGTTCGGGCGCAAGCCCAAGGAGGCGCAGGGGCAGGCGGAGGAGAAGCGCGGGCATATCGTCGTCTCGGATCTGGTCGCACCCTGCCTGCCGACGGAGCAGATCCTGCCCAGGGTGGCGATCGACGGCGAGACGGGGAGTGCCAAGAGCGGGCATCTCCTGATGATCGAGAGCACAGCGCCGATCGGTGCGCAGGTGACGTTCGTGGGCGAGCTCGTGGTCTTCGTCGACGCGGGTGCGGTGGACGCGACCGTCAAGGGTCTGCGGGCGGCGCTGCGGCTCATTCCGGCGATCGGGGCGATGGAGACGGCGGGGTTCGGGCGGGTGGTCGAGGCGGCGCTGGAGAAGACGGCAGAGGAGCCGCTGCTGCCGGCGTCGCCCGCGCAGCGCCAGGGCGGGCGGC
>CAZHNG010000532.1:0-3495 GCA_964533785.1 uncultured Saprospiraceae bacterium
CAAGTAGTTAGAATTTTTAGTCTAACTTCTAGAGTCTAGCGTCAAAAGTCTAGTAGATATAGTTGACCAAATATAAACCTGCTTTCCTATTTTTGTCGTATTAATTCAATAATCTCTGTACAAACAACAACTAAAAATGAAATTTTTCATCGACACTGCAAATTTGGATCAGATTAAAGAAGCCCGTGATCTGGGTATTTTGGATGGCGTAACGACTAATCCTTCCTTAATGGCAAAAGAGGGGATTACAGGAGAAGCAAATGTCATCGCTCATTATAAAGCGATTTGTGAAGTCGTTGACGGTGATGTAAGCGCGGAAGTTATCGCGACCACCTTTAACGAAATGGTAGAAGAAGGTAGAAAATTGGCTGATATTGCTCCGAATATTGTGGTTAAAATACCCATGATCAAAGATGGCGTAAAAGCATTGGCCAAGTTGACCGAACTGGATATTCCTACCAACTGTACGCTTGTTTTTTCTGCCGGTCAGGCCATTCTTGCCGCCAAAGCAGGAGCTACCTACGTTTCTCCATTTATTGGCCGCATCGACGATATCAACTGGCACGGGATGGATCTTATTGAAAGTATTGCCGAAATATATGCCATTCAGGGCTTTGATACAGAGATCTTGGCCGCTTCCATTCGCAGTGCAAAACACATCGTCGAAGCCGCTAAAGCAGGAGCGGATGTTGTGACTTGTCCTTTAACTTCGATCTTAGGGCTATTAAAGCATCCTCTAACAGATATTGGTCTGGAGAAGTTTTTGGCCGACCACCGAAAGGCGAATGAAATGGTAGGATAGACCATTTTACTATCGTTTGAATAGTTTGATACGCCGATGGTTCCATTGCTAATAGCTAATGAAGTCTAGAGCAGGGCAATAGCGTCTGAGGGTGCAGGTCCCTACGGTATTCTTCTTTTCATAATACGGGTTAGTTTAATGCTCACTTTTATAAGCCCTGACATTTGTTGTCAGGATTGCTCATTGATTTTGACAATAGTATTTAAAATTAAATTATCAAATTGTTTACTTTGTGAAGTAGAAAGAAGTTAAAAGAATTCAATCACCAAATATTCGGTAAATATGACTGAAAAAATTAAAAAGAATAGTACTCGGAGAAAATTTGTGAAAACGGCGGCGGCCTCAGCGGCCGGTTTTATGATCGTTCCGCGAGCCGTACTTGGAGGTAATGGCTATACCGCTCCTAGTGATAAGTTGAACCTGGCATCGATCGGTGCCGGCGGTAAAGGATGGTCGGATATTCGCAATGCTTTTAATAATGGTTCGGAGAATGTGGTAGCACTGGCAGATATTGATTCCGACCGTTGTAAAGACGCCAGAAAGCGTTGGCCGAAAGCTAAATTTTACAAAGACTTCCGTAAGATGTTGGAAGAAAATAAGGATATCGACGCGGTTACCATTTCAACTCCTGATCATACGCACGCCGTTGCGGCGATGGCTGCGATGCAGATGGGTAAACACGTCTACGTGCAAAAGCCTTTAACGCACAATATCTACGAAACAAGAATGCTAACTGAAACGGCACGCAAGCAAAAGGTCGTTACCCAAATGGGGAATCAGGGAGCTTCCAACCCGGGGCAGCAACAAATGATCGAATGGTTGAATGATGGGATGATCGGTACGGTAAGTACGGTTTATGTCTGGACGAATCGCCCGGTTTGGCCGCAAGGAAAACCTTTCCCGGCGGAATTTCCTAAGATGCCTAAGCAGATCAGTAAAGAAGACTGGGACCTTTTCATCGGGCCTGCCGAATATATGGAATACCACCCGTTGTTCCACCCATTTGCGTGGAGAGGTTGGTGGAATTTCGGTACCGGTGCACTGGGAGATATGGGCTGTCACATCATCGATCCTCCGTTCCGGGTGTTGCAATTGGGATATCCGACAGAGGTCGAATGTAGCGTCGGACAAATATTCGAACAGAACTGGAATCCTGAAATTATTCCGGAAAGTTGTCCACCTTCTTCTTACGTTCAATTGAAGTTCCCTAAAACAGCGGTGAATGACAGTGAGATCAAAATGATCTGGTCTGATGGTGGTATTCGTCCTTTCCATCCGGATCTGATTCCGGCAGATGAACCATTGAGCGCCACTGGCAGCGCTAACGGAGTGATCATGATCGGAGAAAAAGGCGTAATGACTTGCGGAGTATACGGCGCTCAGCCGATGATTTACCTCAATAGCGGCGAGAAGATCAAAATGCCGGAAGATTACAAAACAGATAACCCTTACGAAGAAATGCCGGAGTACGGTCACCAAACGTCATGGGTTGCTGCTTGTAAAGCTGGTTTTGATAGTAAGGAACACAAAGCGTTGACTTCTTCCTTCGATTATGCCGGCCCACTTACGGAAACGGTCTTGATGGGGAATTTAGCCATTCGTAGTTACATGCACGTAACGAGTAAAGATGACAGAGGACGTCCCCAGTTTGATGGTCGTAAGAAACTGCTCTGGGATGGTACGAATATGAAAATTACCAATTTCGAGGCAGCCAACCAATTTGTTTTCCGTGACTACCGGGATGGCTGGTCTTTGGGCGCCTGATTGAGTAAGAGAGCAGATGTCAGACACCAGACGCCAGATTGCATGGAGGGGAGTATGAAGTGTCCTGATGCTTGCGATCAGGACTTCATCGTCCTGACTGTAAACTTCAGGGAAGTGTGAACATAATATAAAATAAATCTGCTCGACTAAGTGGGTGGACAAAAACAAGTTATGCTTAGTACACACTCAACTCCCTCCCGATAGCAATCGGGATCAACCACACACAGTCTAGTGTCCCCGCCTGCCGTTACCGCCAGGTGGGCAGGTAGCATCTTATATCTGGCTTCTTAAGTACTTACTTAGAGCTGAGAAAAAATTACAAAGGCTTTAATTTTAAATAGTATTGACCTCCGGGGAAGCAATTTATTCCCGGAGGTTTCTCATTTCATTACGTACGATCCTCCAAACTTATCTGTACTTATGTTCAAATTATGCTGTAATTTCCTAGCCAAAGGCTACGCTATTTTATACAACCCTACCTCCGAAATGATTCAACGCTCCATCACTTTGCCGCTCTATTATACCGGATTGAAAGAAAAAGCAATGGTAGCTGTCGATGGAAAGGTTTTTCAATCATATACTTTAAATAGAGCGTATGAAATTGATGTAAATATTCCAGCTAATGGAAGTATTGGCGTAGTAATAAAATAGGGCAGAGCATTATACGGTTTAGCCCCATGCTGCTGTACGCAACCACACCACAGCGTCAGTCACATCCTTGCTATGGTCTGGTATCTTGAGTCTTAAGTATATAGTAGCCCACTTCCGACTCGAACGGAATCCCCCGATGTCAAAGACCGGTGCACTAACCTGTTATGCTAATGGGCAGAGTAAACAGTAGCCCCGACGGGTAACGATCCCGCTTCCTCCGATGTGAAAGACCGGTGACTCTAGCCACTTCGTCCTCAGGGCCTTACAATGGGCAATGG
>CAZHNG010000533.1:0-3467 GCA_964533785.1 uncultured Saprospiraceae bacterium
CCAGTTGTCATTGATCCCGATCACCGCCTTACCACTGCGTTCTATCACCAGGTGATCCGTTGTAGAACCTTCAACGACATAAAAACTGGATTCCAAACTACGCACCCTGTAAGCTCCCGATTTAAAATCGAGCTGCTGATGGCATTTGGCCAGATTTACCAGGTCATCTCTTACCGGCAACTGTCCGGCATTGGTAGGGTCGTGACCAAAGCGATTACCATTATACCCAATATCAAAAAGATCCTCAAAGAATATCTGCGGATTACCGTCCATGGCGAATATCACGGCATAAGCTGTGGCCAGGCGCGGTTCGTTCGGTTCGATGTGTGCCGACAATTCACTGCCCGTATTCCAGCCAGAATAATTGCCATCAGCATCCAAAATAGGCCGAAAAGTATCATGGTTGTTTACAAAAGGAACCGTACGGTGCACAAAAGTATTCATACTGGGATAGAACTCTACCCGGTTGACCTCCGTTTGTTGTGCAGCCGGTAATTGACTGATATCATACCCTCCCTGACTGTAAACCATACTCCGCAATCCTCCGCTTGCGTGAAAAGCCCGCAGACTAAAATCGAATACTCCTGCTCTTTTCTGCAACGAATTGTACCAATTGTCTACTTCAGGCGTGTTACCCACAAATTCACCAACGGCAAACATATCCAGTCCCCCGCTGGCAAATCCTGCATTAAATTGCAGATTATACATAAAATCTTCCGCCGCTTCAAAATCAAAATGCTTCACCGCATCAATGCGTACGCCGTCAAAACCTAGTTGTTTTTTTGACCATATCAGCCATTCTCTGACATTGCGCCGCATATAGCCGTTATCTACTCCTCCCGTTTGCACCGGATTGTAGATGGCATTGGAACTTTGTCCGTGGGCATTATCATCAAAACAGATATCCGGACCGAAAAACTGGCTGCAGATATCGCCCCCGCTGCAATTATGAGCGCCGTTGGGATGGAAATTCTGGTAATTCTTAGGGAAACGTCCTTCGCGGCTCAGGTAGTCTTGTGCGCTTTGGTCCGCTGCGGGTGTTTTATAGCAAACATATCTAAAATTCGTGTAATCATCGTTCGTTGAATTAGGATCGATCCCCCCTTCTCCTGTATCACTGCCCGCACCAATTATGTGATTGGGAACAATATCCTGAATCACTTCGATCCCATTCGCATGAAAAACCGCGATCATTCTTAACAATTCATCCTTAGTGCCCAGGCGGGTTCCCGTTCTTCCCTTCTGATATTTATCCCCCAGGTCATAATGGTCAAAAGGGGCATAACCGACACCCGGTTCAGGGCCAAATGACAGGTTTTTCACCGTTGGAGGGATCCAAATCCCGTCAATACCCATAGCTCTTAGCCGGGGTGCCAACTCCGTCAAATAGTTAGCCCATCCGTTAGGGAAATTATCATTCTTGTAATCCCACCAGTATCCCTGAAGAATAACCTTCTTTTCCGTTTCCTGGGCAAAAACCAAGAACGGCATAAAAAAGAAAATGAAGAAATAACTGTAATATTTATTCATGCACTAATATTTTGTGTTGCTCCATTACCCATTGCTCCATTGCTCATTGTTCATTGCTCATTGCTCATTGTTCATTGTTCATTGCTCCATTGCCCATTGCTCATTGTTCATTGCTCCATTGCCCATTGCTCCATTGCTCCTACAAAGAAACCCCTCTTTTCCAGGGAATAAAATCATCCTGCCCCAGCCTTACCGCATTGGGTACCGCTTCACCGCCGGCTACTCGGATAATGTATTCCAATAGCTCCTCTCCCTTGCTTTGAATAGTATCTTCACCCGTAACGATCGTTCCGGCATTGATGTCAATGATATCCGCCATTCGTTCGGCCAGTTTATTATTGGTAGCCATTTTGATGGTGGGAGCAACCGGATTGCCGGTTGGCGTGCCAAGCCCCGTCGTAAAAACGATGATGTTAGCTCCTGAACCTGCAAGTCCCGTCGTACTTTCCACGTCATTACCCGGCGTACAAAGCAAATGAAGGCCCGGCTTTGTCGCCTGTTCCGTATAATCCAGGACGTCGACCACCGGAGAAGTTCCCCCTTTTTTAGCAGCACCGGCTGACTTAATAGCATCAGTGATCAAACCATCCTTGATATTTCCCGGCGAAGGATTGGCTTCAAAACCAGAGCCGACCGCCTGCGCCGAGTCGGAATAACTTTTCATTAATCGGGCAAATTTCTTTGCGGTAGCCTGGTCAATACAGCGGTTGATCAACTCTTGCTCGACGCCATTCAGCTCTGGAAACTCGGAAAGTATCGCCTTTCCTCCCAGTGCCACGATCAAATCGGAAGTGTATCCCAGAGCAGGATTGGCCGTAATCCCGGAAAAGCCATCGGAGCCTCCGCACTCCAACCCCAAAGTCAGATGGGATAGAGCCGCCGGACGACGTTCGACCTTATTCGCTTCCATCAAACCAACGAAAGTCTGTTTGACCGCATCGGCAATAAAGTGACGTTCCGATTTACTTTGTTGTTGCTCCAGGAAAAATACCGGTTTATCAAAAGCATTATCGTGTTGCTCGATACTTTGTTTTAACAACTCAATCTGTGCATTTTGGCAGCCTAAACTGAGTACGGTTGCTCCGGCTACATTGGCATGCGTAATATAACCGGCCAATAATCGGCAGAGTGTCTCCGAATCAGCTCTGGTTCCACCGCATCCCCCTTCGTGCTGTAAAAATTTGATGCCATCTACATTGGGAAAGATCCGCTTTTGCTGAATAGCAGCCGCGTCTTGAATAATGGATGCATTCAGGATTTCCGCTTTTGATCCTCCGGCTTGATAAAGCTGGATCAGGCTTTGGGTGTCCACCGCAAATTGACGGTCAGTGGCGTACCCTAGTTGTTCCAGCATGGCATCTTCGATCACCTTTAAATTACGGTTTTCACAAAAAACGAGCGGAATGACCAGCCAGGAATTCTTTGTCCCCACCTTACCGTCCGCCCGGTGATAGCCCATAAATGTCTTACCTATAAATTTTTCAATGTTGGGCGGTGTCCAATTCGTTTGTTGCTGGTCGACCTTATAAGCACTCGCTGAATGTTGGATATTTTGGGTATGAATCAGACTTCCCTTTTTTATGGGCTTTGTAGCTTTGCCAACCAAAACGCCGTACATAATGACCTCATCTCCTGTGTGAAAGTCTCTTTCAGCAAACTTGTGTTTAGCCGGAATTTTTTCCAAAAGGGTTAAATCAATCTCTCCATTAGAAACGATTTCACCTTCATCCAGATCTGTTAGCGCAACAACGATATTATCACGTGGATCTACCTTAAGAATTTTATGCTCCATTAATATTCTTTCTTTTTGCTGACGAAATTATACGACATAATAATTTCACTAGACTCTAAAAATTCTGACTAATTGACAATCAAGGGAAACTTATTTATTTTGAAAAATTGATATCCATCGAATATCAGCGTTTTGTTGTCTAAAA
>CAZHNG010000534.1:0-3466 GCA_964533785.1 uncultured Saprospiraceae bacterium
CGGCAAATTTAAAGTGCAGCGATACAACCGCATCTACCCGGTTATTGCCTGCTTCGCCCAAAAGTAGAGTTTCTACTGTTTCACTTCCTCGAGTTGCGAAAACAAATACCGGTTGTAAATTTTGATGAACGATTTCTTGATAAATTTCACGACTAATTTCAAAACTTTCCCGTCGCACGCGGGTGGCGTATTCCAAAACCGCCACTCTCGGTTTCGATGGATTGGGATGGGTGAATTTCAGCCATTTTTCCCAGGATTCCACCAGTTCGTAACCTTCATTTTGAAAACAGACAAACCCTTCACTCATTTTGGGGGCGGGGGGCTCAAATTCGAGAGATTGAACCCCCCGATGCTTATTGAGCACATAGGCAATCAAATGGCGAACCTGAGTTGGAGCGCCATGATCCCAATATTCATCGATTATTGGATCTCGTTGCAATCCATACTCAGATAAGGCGCCTTCCGTCAATCCCGGTCCCAATCGCCCAAGAGCGAAACGCTTGTAGGGATACGATGAAGAAGATTGGCTTGATTTGTACCTTTGTAATTTTTGTTTATGGTTCATCAACCACGGCGAAGCTTTGACTTCGGCGATCAGAATGTCGTGTTCGGGCAATGAACGGTCAACAGACGAGGTGGAAGGAGCTCTCAGGCGAAAATCCACTGTCCGTGATAATTTTGGATATACCGAATACAATTGATCGATGGCTTTTGTAATGAGCTCAGAACCTGGATCAGAAACAAGAAACAAAAGGCGGGTCTGGCTTCCGGGAAGTTCTTTTTCTTGAAGAAGAATCAGGAGAAAACCGATGCAGAACAATATGGCTAATGCAATCCCAAATCCAGCCCGTTTCATGGTTCCTCATCACCTTCTGGCACATAGACGACCGTTCCATCTTGCAGCCGATATGCGGTTCCCAATCGGACGCCGTCTCCCTGACCCATTTGTTTGGTCAGTCGTCGGACCACGGTTTTGTTGTTTTCTCGAACCGTCACTTCCAGACCGTCTTCCCGTTCTGTGGTTATGGTGACTTTAGATTCGGGATTAAAAATTTCGAGCATATTCATGGCGCTGATCAAGGAAACCATAAACCCTAGAGCGAATACGATCCCGATGTCAAAGAGATTGGCCAATCCCGATAGTGGGTCATCGTCTTTGGAATTTCCGCTTAACAATCCGAGTCCGTTTCGGGCTGGAGGTTGTTTCATTCACTCTGCTCCAATCCATGGCGAATTTCCGCCAAATCCAATCGGTACCAACGCTCCAGAGTGGTCGAGATGACCCACGCGATGCTCCCTGCGACCAAACCCAATACCGTGGTGCCGAAGGCAAGAATCAATCGTTGCGAGAGCACTTGCAAATCGTTGGCGGCCAAAGCGGTTAATGCTGGCCCAAGGGGGATCAGGGTGCCTGCCAATCCCAATGCAGGTCCCAAGCGCACCCACACACGAGCGGTGTCCACTCGTTTGCTAAGAGCCGCTTCCGTTCGATCCAAGAGGAGCCAAACACCGGCGCTGGAATCATTTTCTGACTGACGTTTCCATTCCATAAACCCTTGCCGTTTTTTCATACTCTCCGCTGGGTTGGATGGGTCGGTCACGGCAACGGCTTTTCGATTTCGTTGAAATGCTTCGCTGCACATGTCGCCAAACAGATACAAGGTATGCACCATCCCTCCCAACAAAGCAACGACGACCGGCCAAAGCAAAAAATTGGTTAATATGTATACGGTTTGTTGCAGTTGTTCAATCATGGTTCCTATCAAAAAGTTGTTTTATTCAAACATCCACCAATCGGTGACTGCGACCGATTCCCCTCGCGCCGTTCGCATCATCAAATTGCGTCGACCTTCCACTTCTTTTTCCCAAATCAACGCAATTTCATAAGAATCGCTGATTTCAAGCACAGCATGCTCGTCAGGATCAAAGTCATCTGTCGTCAATTGCAGGATGTCTGAGAGAGACTGCGACGCTGGATCATACCGCCTCATATACAGGTCGCCTTCGCCTGTGCGAAAATCGGTCCAAACCACATAGACGCTTCCATCGGGAGCGGTTGCTACATTGGCTTGCTCCACAGCGTCGGGTACATCGTTGTTTGAAATGGGGATTGGCTCTGAAAATATAGTTTGAGTTGAGGTTTTGGAGGCAAGCATAATATTGGGGATTGGGGTTTGCTTGTTTGTCCATACCATCCAGAGGGTGTCATTCGAATCAAATACAAATTTCGCCGGGTCGGTCGAAGAGGTTCCTTGAGGTGTAATCTCTTGGACTTGAGAAAGTTCACGAGAATCAGGGGTGTCCAAAAGCCCGTAAAACAGGCGTTCGTTTTGAAAAAAGAATCCAGAGAGTTCCGCAAGGGTCCAAGTTGCGTGCAACCGATTCTCGCGATCGAACCCAATTTGAGGCAGAAGCAGACTGTTGCCTTGGGGATTGGCGCCGCCAATAAACTGTTCGGAAAATTCTCCATTGGCGTTGAATTGTTGATTTTCGTCCGAAAACGCCACCAACAAGTCCCCCACCGAATTGGTGGAAAAATCATACCACCCTATGGCTAATTGACCATTTTGGCTTTG
Source organism: uncultured Saprospiraceae bacterium (assembly GCA_964533785.1). Lineage (GTDB taxonomy): Bacteria > Bacteroidota > Bacteroidia > Chitinophagales > Saprospiraceae > JANQRV01. The sequence continues at coordinate 2,577 of CAZHNG010000534.1, forward strand.
ACTGATTTTGGGTCGCCATGAGTTGCCTGTATTGTCGGAAATCCTGACTTCGGGTTCCAAAGATCCGTCGGAGTTCAAACGACGGTAATACACTTCTACTTGATTGGTTCCACTGTCGCTTGTGCTGTGACGGTAGTCATGCCATGTAAAATGAATGCTGTTGGTCTCGTCAACAAGCAGGGCTGGATTTCCTCCGCTAGTAAAGGGAATGCCTTCACCCATTTCTTCGCGTATGGGAAGCGGCTCCCTCCAAGATTGCCCATCATATATTTGATATAACATTATTCCGGGAGAGCCTAAGCCTGTCCCCTCGGTATTTTCTTCGGTATAGACCAAATGGAGCTGTCCATTGGCGTCATATTGAATCGATCCCAATGGGTTCCTGGCTAAGACGGAAGCCTTTTCGGTATCGGTAATCGGTATGGCTTCATTAAAATCGGGAATCGTGGCTTGAGCCTGGGAGAGACTCGAAATAGACCCGGCAAGAAATAACAATACCCCTATAAACCAACACAATTTGTCCGACATGTTCATCTCCTTTTGATTTGGATTGCACGTTCTTTGATATTTCCATTCACTGTGACTTCGAATTCACCGTAATGAACCAGATTTGGATGTTCATCATCAAATTGAATTCTGTGAGGAAAGCGAATGCTCCGCTCCCGATAAAATTTGCCGATATCCACATGCATACACCTAGCCAGCCAGACGTTTTGTGTACGATCGATGTTATACAATCCTATGGCTTCGCTGCTATGTCCTGGACCTCCTGAGTCCAATGCCGCGCGATCGTAGGCATACCGTAAAAAACGCCATTGGGGCACAAATTGGCCGGAAAATTCGCTATCGCCGCATGCCGAATGAGCTTCGATAAAATGATCGTTTTGCCG
>CAZHNG010000535.1:0-3465 GCA_964533785.1 uncultured Saprospiraceae bacterium
AGGGGGGGATTTTTCAATTAATACAGGGGGGGAATTTTGGATTAATAGAAACAGTCCGTTTCATCAAGTGCTTCTAAATGTTGAGGTTTATTAAATTGGTTGGTCTCCGGATTGAAAAAACGCAGGCCTTTATCGGTTCCTACCCAGAGTTTACCGGATTGATCTTCTAAAAAACAATGGATTTGAGCACTCGGAAGACCATTGTTTATCGAATCCGCTGCGGGGAAAAAGTCATAATTATTTCGTAGCGGATTTTCCTTGAATAAATTGGGTCGAAAGCCTAACCATATTAGGCCAGAGTGATCTTTAAGAAAACTTCGGGCGACCGGATTTCCTGGGATTGGCTTAGAAAAAGTATTAAAGCTTCGGTCAAAAAAGGCAAACCTTTGGTTACCGTGTTAAAATAAATAAGCGTATTTGAGGGGTTATTCACAAACCAGATACCACTCGAATCAATGGCTGTAGGGAAAGGTGATTGCCCATTTTGGGGCCAACCTTCACCGCTTAGCTTGCCGGTACCATAAGGCAATTGTTCAACCGTTTCGGTCTCTGGATTAATAATAGAAAAGCCTTGTCGATGATGGGTCACCCAAATTTTTCCATAGTAATCTTGAATAGAAACTACAATGGTGGAATCAAGTAAGCTATTTCCGTCCGGGGGATCGTGGTGGTAACTTTGCTCTATTTTTTCGGTATCCGAATTCCAGATGTATAAGCTATGATCACTCACTAAAATCACCCGATCATCTTGCATAGGGAATAAAGTCTTCAAGGTATCCTTTGAGTTCAGCGATGGATCACCGGGTTTTAGCGCTACCATAAAGGAATCAATGATGGGATCCCATTGATACAATATGCCCGGTTCATGGCCAATAAACCAAATTTTTTGACTTTCGGGGGATTCATAGAGATGGTAGTTTCCTATTCGGGCATTATTGATAAAGAAATTTCGGGCATTCTGGTCCACTGGATAATAATAAAAGGAATCAGCAGCCGTATGAAATCGTCCTAATCTTGTGGAATCTACACTATAGGCGTGATTCAAGAACCATAAGTTGCTTCTTGAATCTTCAAATAATGGCCGAAATGATAAAAAATCCGATGAGCTATCATCTTCTTTCTTGAAAAGCCAGTTTTCAAACAGGTTAGTCTTACCGTCGTACATGGCAAGACTAGGAGAGCCACCAAAGAAGTCACTCCCAATCCAGTACCTATCGTGCTTACCCTTGACCATACCGCCAGCGGTAATTGCCAATTGCAAGGTTCCCGCCATTGGGTCTTGGTGGTTAACCCCAAACACCTCAAATTCATATCCATCATACCGAACCAGCCCATTTTGGGTGGTAAACCAAATAAAGCCTTGGTCGTCTTGGATCATGGTTGTGACATATTCTTCGGGCAGGCCGTCTTTGATGCTGTATTCTTGGAAGTATATCTTGTCGGATTGCGTGAATCCGATGATTGGAAGCAGGAAGATGAGGAGATGAGCTAATGGGTTTTTCATCGGTGTTGGATTTCTTACCTACAAAATAAGGAAAAAGTGGAAAGAAGAAGGTAATCATTTCTGGATCATTAGAAACCCACCGTTTTCTCAAAAACCACTTATTCAAGTCGTTTACAAATCAAATTCCTGAGTAGAAGTGCCAAAAACTCGTTTCAAAAATCAAAATATGATTAATTCATCTTTGAACCAATTTTTAATACTAACGATACTATTGTCCATCCCTAACTTTCTATCCATCGAAACTATCAAGTTCGTTCAACGCCTCTAACTAAGAAAGATAAGAGAGGAAGTAATTTCTCATGTGAAACGTACGTGGGTTGCCACCAAAACACAAAAGCTCAAAATCTTCACAAAAAAGATTAGTGCAAATTTTGTGTTTTAAGCCGATAGCTATCGGCTTTGTGGCGATTCTTCTACGTGTAAGTTTTACATGAGAAATTGCTTTAAGTAAAGCAATCTCAAAAGTAAAACTTTGAAGAACTGCAAAAAATATAATGATAACCGCACCACGAAGGGTATGCCTTTGGCTGGTAGGAACATACCTGCCTGCCCGATCGGTCTGATGCCAATCGGCCGAGCAAGCAGGGGTGCATAAACTAAATACTATGTACCTACTGTGTCTCTGTGTTTTACATATTTCTGCAAGCTTTTCTGCATTTTATTTATGATACAGTCTTACTCACTTAAACGTCCATTCCGGCAACCGGATAATCTCACCACCTTTGAGGGCCGATTCGTGGGCCAAGATGCCTACGCAAGTAATATTTGCCGATTCTACCGCATTCGGATAGGGCTGCTCCCCTTTTAGAAGTGCATCCAAAAATACGTGTACCAAATGGGGATGGGAACCACCGTGCCCCGCACCTTGCGTAAAAGACAAATGCTGATTTTCATCCAGATCATATACACCGTGCGTGGTAAAGCGCTGTATTTCGGGAGGTAACAGCTTTGCAAAATCCGGAGATTCTACTTCTTCTGGTATTTCATGCTCTGGCTTTTTAGCCGTATGGACGACCAAAGGCTTCCCTTCAATTAATGGCCATTCTACTGATTTTTTGGACCCATACACCTCAAAGCTCTCCCGGTACTGACGCGCTACGTCGAACAATGACCGGTAGATCTGAGCACTTAGATCCGAATCCTTAAATTTGATGTGTGTCGTTTCAACCGCAAACGGGCTGTTGTAGTGATGGTGTAATTCTTCGCGAATCGTACCCGAACCAAAACAGGAGACATATTCCGCTTCATTTGTGGTCAATCCCAATACCGGGCCCACACAATGGGTAGCGTAGTACATAGGCGGCAATCCTGGCCAATAATCAGGCCATCCGTCCATATCCTGTTGATGACTGGCTTTAAGAAATTGGACTTTTCCGAGTTCACCGTTCTCGTACAATTCTTTCATAAACAGGAACTCCCTGGCGTAGACCACCGTCTCCATCATCATGTAAGTCAAGCCGGTTTCCTGGGTCAGCCGGACGATTTCTTCGCATTCTTCAACTGTAGTAGCCATCGGGACCGTACAAGCCACGTGCTTACCCGCTTTCAGGGCCTGGATCGACTGAATACCGTGCAAAGGAATGGGCGTATTAATGTGCACGACGTCGATATCCGGATCTTTCAACAATTCTTCGTAGGAAGTATATCTTTTCTCGATACCAAAGGCGTTACCAATCTCGTCCATTTTTGATTGGGTCCGCTGGCAAATGGCCACCAATTCCGCATTGGGGTGGGCTTGGTAGATCGGGATAAATTCGGCGCCAAAGCCCAGGCCGATAATGGCTACTCTGATTTTCTCTGTACTCATATTTAGAATGTTTAATGTTGGTTATTTTTTTAAGACACCAAACCATAGCCGTCCACGTAGGGCCCGCCACGTGGGGCCCGTCTGAGTCTGGGCAGGTTGAGCGTTAATTTATAGTATCGAGTTAAAGAACGCTTGAAATCTTTGATTTTTCGAG
>CAZHNG010000536.1:0-3455 GCA_964533785.1 uncultured Saprospiraceae bacterium
ATGAACAATGAGCGATGAACAATGAGCGATGAACAATGAGCGATGAGCGATGAACAATGAGCGATGAACAATGAGCAATGAGCGATGAACAATGAGCAATGAATTTTATGAGGGAGAGATCCGGCAGGCAAAGACCCGTCTAACCCGCTACCCCATTCAACTGCCTCAAATACATCTGGATCGTATTTTTCAACCCATAATAAAGCGCATCAGCGATCAAAGCATGCCCGATCGAGACTTCTAAAAGAGAAGGAATATTTTGTTTTAAAAAAGCCAGATTATCGAGGTTCAGATCATGCCCGGCATTGATCCCCAAACCGAGTTCATCGGCCAGGCGGGCACAACGGGCATAAGGAGCAACAGCAGCTTCCTTATCCTCATGGAATTCTTCCGCGTAGGGGCCGGTATAGAATTCTATCCGGTCGGTTCCGACGTTTTTCGCGCCTTTTATTTGTTCCTCCACAGGATCTATAAACAAGGAGACACGGATACCTGCAGCCTGGAGCATTCCAATCACTTCTTTTAAAAAGCTTTCGTGTTTGAGCGTATCCCAGCCGTGATCGGAGGTTAGTTGATCCGGATCATCGGGTACTAAAGTACATTGGGTGGGTTTATTTTGTAAAACCAGCTCTAAAAAACGGTCGGTGGGATTACCTTCGATGTTAAATTCGGTAGTGACGATCTTTTTGAGGTCAGGAATATCCGCATATTTGACGTGGCGTTCATCAGGGCGCGGATGTACAGTAATCCCTTGTGCTCCAAAACTTTCACAGTCCTTCGCAACTTTTATAAGGTCGGGGAGGTTACCACCTCGGGCATTGCGCAGCAACGCAACTTTATTAATATTTACACTTAATTTTGTCATTTGAATGTATTTGGCATAAGAAAAACTGTATGGATCAAGTAGAACCGCAAATTAAGGATAATTCTCAGTCGTTTAAAAGCCTTTATCCCGGTTACTTCCTCTTTTTGTTATTGATCGGGGCGATGATATTGGGTAATATGCTGAGCAGCTTGTTTATCATTGTTTTAGATAATATCACCGGGCAAAACAGTATGCAACTGCTCAGCGGATCTTCCGCCATCGATACGCCCCAAGACCGCAATTATATCCGCTGGATCAGTGCGATCGGGCATATTTGCACTTTTTTAATCCCCGCTTTGATCACCGTCCTGATTTATTATCGGCAGCAATGGGTCAGCGCCATAAAATTGAAAAGCATTCCCCATTGGTTTAACCTGTTGATGGGAAGTTTGTTTTTATTGCTGGCATTTCCGCTGGTACAATTATCCTACTGGTTGAATCAACAATTGCCGTTGCCCGATTGGATAACGCAAATGGAAAACAAAGCCAATGAATTGATCAATGCGATCACGCTCATGGACTCGCCCCAGGAACTGCTGTTGAATCTTTTTGTCATTGCCGTTATTCCGGCCATTGGGGAAGAATTAGTTTTCAGGGGGATCATTCAGCAAAAATTACAAGAATCGATCCGTTTAGATTGGATAGCAATATGGCTGACGGCTATTTTATTCAGCGCGTTTCATTTTCAGTTTGCCGGCTTTCTGCCACGGCTGATCCTGGGTGCGGGGCTGGGTTATATTTTTTACTGGACCAATAGCTTGTGGGTACCTATTGTTGCGCATGCTTTTGTTAATGGCAGTCAAATTGTAGGAAAATATTATCTCGATGGAGAAATTGAAGACGTTGCCTTGGAAGAGAACCTGCAAACTTTTGGACCTACTTTTGTTATAGCTACATTAGTATGTATTGGTATCGGTTATACGTTAATAAAAACGAATGCAAGAGTTTTCAACAATACCGGAGAAAAAAAAGATGCCTGATAGAGAAGAAAAGCCAAGATCCAACAACGTTTACCAACGAGTGAGAACGGCGACCTTCTTTGTCTTGGCCATGCTCATTGGGGTATTTGGCGGGGCTTACACCTATGCGATGCTCTTTGCGGTAATATTGGGGCTTTGTTTGTGGGAGTTTCTAACGATGCTCCTTCCCGCCCGCACCTGGCAGGATAAACTACGTTTTTACGTGGCGCTCTCGCTGGGGCTTATCCCCTTTGTATCTTCTGCTTTGATCCTGTTGAAATGGCTTGCTCCGTTTCCATTTAACCTACTGTTTATCGGCGGACTTACCTGCTTCTTTTTTCTTTTATTCGCTCTGGAGTTATTCGGCTCCTCCCCTACTCCATTCCAAAATATTGGTTATGTTTTTCTAGCCATTGTATATTTAGGCATTCCTTTTACTTTGCTCAACTACGTCGCTTTTCAAACGGGGCATTACCGGCCGAATATGGTCATCAGCTTACTCCTGCTTACCTGGTTCAATGATACGGCAGCTTATGCCTTAGGATCCCGGTACGGAAAGCGGCCATTTTTCCCGAGAATATCCCCTAAAAAGACCTGGACCGGTGTTTTTGGCGGTTTGTTTTTTGCGTTGCTAATAGCTGTTATTTTATTTTTTAGCGTAGGCAACTTACAACTCTGGCAATGGCTGGTTTTAGCCTTGGTAACCAGTTTCTTCGGCAACGTCGGCGATCTTTTAGAATCCATGCTCAAGCGAAGCCTCAATGTCAAAGACTCCGGTAATTTATTACCCGGTCACGGTGGATTTCTCGACCGGTTTGATGCATTCATATTCTCTTTACCCTTTTCATTCTTATACCTATTGATCATTGGAAACTAGAATCATGAAATTTCATCCGGAAGGAAAAGCTTCCATATTCCTTAGCTTTTTTACTGCCCTATTGTTAATAGTGTTAACTTTTAGTTTCTTACCTCCCTTCATGTGGTGGGGCAATCTCCTATGGTTTGGAGCTTTTCTATTTATTTTAAATTTCTTCCGCAATCCGGACCGAACCATTCAACAACCTGATGAACACCAATTCTACAGTCCTGCCGATGGGAAAGTAGTAGTGATCGAAGAGACTTTTGAGGAAGAAGTCCTCAAAGAAAAGAGATTATTGGTGTCCATTTTCATGTCTCCGCTGGATGTCCATGCCAACAGAATTCCGATCAGCGGGAAAATCACCTACAGTAAACACCAGCCGGGGAAGTACCTTCCCGCATTTAATCCCAAATCCTCAGCGCTCAATGAAAGACACACCATTGTCATTGAAAATAAAGACGGAAAGTTCCTCATTCGACAAATTGCCGGGGCTATGGCCCGCCGGATATGCAATTATTGCCAAGTTGGCCAAACTGTTCAACAAGGCGATGAGCTGGGCTTTATCAAATTCGGCTCCCGGGTGGATATTTTCCTGCCGCTCGAAACCGCAATAAACGTTGAGCTCGGCCAACAGGTCAAGGGGAATATGGATGTACTTGCTGAGTTTTAAGCTTGTTTTGAATTCTACTTTGTCACTTAAAGGAAAACGCTCTTAAAATAACTTAAGTTTCGCACATGGCGAAGCGCCTGAAAAAGAGGAAAAAATACATTG
>CAZHNG010000537.1:0-3399 GCA_964533785.1 uncultured Saprospiraceae bacterium
GACTATGCTAAAAACGCTTGTGCCGGTATATCATCAGACTAAACAGCCTACCCTAAATCATTGTATTTTAATCTGTCCTTTAACCTTTTTATTTCTTCATTCATAGAATTTGGTTGACTTAGAATAAGAAGTATTTTTTTCTCAATGATTAGTTTCCCATATTGAGTTTTGGCCTCAAAACTATACTTGACGCGAAGTGGTTTGGGACTTCCCAAACCACTTCGGTTAGTATATACCATACTTGAAGATGGTTGGGGTTCCCAAACCACTTCAACGTCGGTATAGCCACCGCTACTCAAAATACTGCGCCGCCATTTCCTTCGCCCGACCCTGAATGATGTTCCTCAATTCTGCCGGTGCCAGAACTTCAATCTTTTCTCCATAGGACAATAAGTGACTTTCCAGCTCATAATTTAAATACAAGCGATAACGGAAAATAGTGTACGACTCCGTTTCCTCCAGAATTTGCTGGCTGCGGTGAATCGGTTTCGTCTCTATATATTTAGCCTGTTCCGGTAGGCTTTTGATGTATACCTCCTCTGGTTGGGTGCCTTCGTAAATGGTTACGCCCAAACAATCTTTGAAATAATGATCAGGATGAAAGGGGGGCGCCTGGTAATATTTTTCCAGCAAGAAAGTATCGAGTTGCTGTATACGGTCGAGTGGAATGGTATGGACCTGCTCTTTTCCGTGGTCATAGCCGATCAAAAACCAGCGTTTGTTGTATTCTTTGAGCAGGTAGGGGCTGACGATCCGTTCGAAAGACTTGGTTGCCTGAAACCTTTTGTACAGGATTTGTAAACATTGTTGGTGTAGGATGTGATCATATACTTGCCCCAACCAGGTGATACCGGTAGCATCGGGATTTGTATCGAACTGTACCACGGGTTGAAGGGCCGGTTGCTGAACCACCATTTTCGTACTCAGCTTCTGCAGCAAGGTTTCTAATGCGGCCACTTCTTCAAACCCTTCGAAGTTTTTTAGCAACAATAATGAGCGGTAAATTGCCATGAGGTACTGTTCGCGAATGAGGTCTATTTTTTTGAGTTCTTCCTCTTCCGTATAGCGGTAGGATTTCCATTTACGATCGTAGCGAATGTCCAATTGCGGGCCCAGTGCTCCTTCCCTGATGGCCTTAATATCTCCTTTGATCGTCCTTTCTCTTGGATCCAGAAGATGATTGTCGATCTCAGCGCGCAATTTCCGGCCACAGGCTTTAGCGAGGCGTTCCCAATTCCAGGGATTTTGGGGTGATGCTTTTTGAATGCATTGGTAGATAACCTGGATGCGTATCATTTTAGGGTTTTTTAAATCCATATTATTCCCTTTTTAGTATGCTTTTTTCATAAATATAAAGAAAAACGGGTATCGTGCAAAAAACCTGCACGATACCCGTTTATTTTTGTGCACGATAGAATCACGGAGTAATAAAAAAATGGCAACAAGTGAAACTTGACATGGATCAATACGTAGACAGAATGATAACTTTTTTATTTATACTTTGAGAAAATGCCAAAGATAAGATTTTTAAAAATACGTTTTGATAATAATATTTTTCCTTACGAAATACAGGGTTTTCGTGCAGCGGTGATCGAAAAGACGAACCGGCAATCCTCCCTGTATCACAATCACCGGAACGATAAGCAAGTGATCTATCGCTATCCGTTGATCCAGTACAAGGTGACGCATAAGAAAGCGAGTATCGTCTGCCTGAACGAAGGAACGGACGATATCCATTACCTATTGGAGAACAAAGACCTCACCCTGAGGGTGGGCGAAAAAAGCCAGACTTACGCAATAGAAGACGTCCAGCTCAACTACTTCCAGATACAAACCTGGGATACGACTTTTGATTACAGCCTCCTCAACTGGCTGGCCCTCAACCAGGAAAATTATAAAAGCTACCAGGAATTGAACAATGAACTGGAAAAACTCCAGTTCCTGGAACGCAAATTGACAAACCACCTGCTCGCCCTGGCCACCGGCATCGGCTGGCAGGTAGAACACGATATCCTGGTGCGCATCACGCAACTAAAAGATCAAAAATGGCTGCCCTACAAAGGGAAACAAAAGTTGCTGGCCTTCACGCTCAATTTTCAGAGTAACGTTAGCCTGCCGAATTATATTGGGCTGGGGAAAGGGAGTAGTGTGGGGTTTGGGGTGGTGAAGGGGATTGGGAAAAGAAATTTTGAAAATAGCATATGAATACTAGTAATAAAGATATTTTGGTCCTTGCCGGTTTACTCCATGATATTGGTAAATTCTTCCAGCGTGCCGACCCTGATGGAACAAAAAAGAGCAAGTTTTTGTCTGCAGAAGTGAAAAACCTGGAAGGCCAATATTGTCCCGTATATAAAGGCCGATATAGTCATAAACATGTTTTATGGACCGCTCAATTTCTAGTCAACCATGAATCTTATTACAAAAAACTGATAGGTGATCAATACGCAAAGTTTTTCAAAGCAGCTGTAGCGCATCATCAGCCAGACCAAAATGATATTTGGCAAATGATCGTTCAAAAAGCTGACCATTTTGCATCCGGTGTGGATAGATCAAAAGATCAAGGAAATAAAGATGGTGATCATGAAAATCGATGGGATGATTTTAAGAAGGTTCAAATGGTAAGTATTTTTGAAAGTCTACTTAACAATAAAAACGACTACCAATACCGATTACCCGTAAGCGAACTAAAAACTGATCGTTCTATTTTTCCGGAACTTTCAACAAAAGCAGGAGATACTAACGCTTACCAAAAACTTTGGAATAACTTTTCGAAAGAGATTGAAGAATTGCATTCTAGAAATATTCAGTCGGTAGGAGCTTATATTGAAAACCTATTGCCGATACTTAACCGATTCACAAGTACGGTACCCAGTAGCACCATTCATTTGCCAGATGTTTCTTTGTTTGATCATCTTAAAAGTGTGGCTGCTTTTGCTGGTTGTCTTTTTGAATATATTAAAGAGAATGAAACCTCCTCTATTCAACTTACGGATGGAAATAGTCCGATTGCATTACTAGGAGGAGATCTTTCTGGTATCCAACAATATATTTACAACATAGCTTCTTCGGAAGCTGCTAAAAATTTAAAAGGCCGTTCCTTTTACTTGCAAATGCTTATTAAAAATATCGTTATCAAGTTACTTGATGCCTTAGCACTTTCCTCCGTGCATATCGTTTATGCTTCTGGCGGAGGATTCTATCTACTTGTGCCAAACCTTGAAAAAACTAATGGAAAAATTGAGCACATTAAAAATGAGATTGCCGAAAAGATTTTCTCAGAACATCGTACAAAACTATTTCTTGCCATTGCTTTTGAAAAAGTAACGGTAAGTCAATTAATGAATAACTTAAGTTTCGCAGATCCGCAATTAGCTGATTTTTAGGGGTCTGCTTGTG
>CAZHNG010000538.1:0-3392 GCA_964533785.1 uncultured Saprospiraceae bacterium
CTTTTGTTTCCTTTTTACTTGCTTGTCTCGCTGAAATTATCCGAATCACCGCTGACCTAATTGTGTATACCACCGCAACTAATATTTTGCTTAATGTCTTTCCTATTATCAAAATTCGCAACTCCGTTGAAGAATTTCCTCTAAATTCAACTGCATTTTCATCTTGAAACACCTCTTTTGCTTTCTCAAAGCTTATCGAGTGTTTTTCTCGATTCGACTTGTTTTTATTTTTATCCCATTCAAATTTCAGCATATCGCATAGTTGATTTTCCTTAATATTCTGACTAACGTTAGCTAAACTGTTGATTATCAATTGTCATTTTCTAATCCAAATGTACCTTTTCTTCATCAGTATATCAAATCCCTCTAGCGAACGTTAGCAAGGGAAATTATATTTGTTTAACGTACCGAATTACAGCCAACGGTCCTCGGCTATGGCAAGTGCGGAATTTAAAAGCACTTACTTTTCCGTTTAGCAATTATTAGTTTATTTTGTTTAATCACCTTCATATTAGCTTTTTAGCCCGCATTTGCTATAGCCGATGTTAGTGGCTGTGCTTTCTATCAGCATAGTTGTTTTTTATTGTTACGAACAAATTCTTCAAAAGATTTTGCTTCCTGTCCTGTGATAGTTTTTACCCAACTTGTCGTTGGTGGTGTTTTCTGAAATCTTGGCAAATAATGTAACATTATCATAACCAAAATTAACATTGTTGGCAAGTTCTCTTTTCTCTTTGTCAAAAAGAACTGCAATAAGTTAGGGGAAATAAATTTTACAGGTTTTCCAATACCAATACTTATTGTTTCAGCCATTTCTGTAAAAGTCAGCGTTTCGCTATTTGTTAAATCATAACTTCTATTGATATGGTTTTGTGGTTCTGTCAATATTTTTGCTGTAACTGTACCAATATCTGATGCGTCAATAATCGTAAATTTGGCATTCCCTGCTGGTAAATAGATACGCTGGTTTTGCACCAAGTCGTTGTGTAAAGTGGTAGTAAAGTTTTGCATAAAATAAGCTGGTCGTAAAAATGTAAACGGAATTTTACTTTCTACAATTAGTTTTTCTATTTTATTATGAGGAATAATATTACTACTCTCAACACCTTGTACCGATAAAAAAATGATGTGTTTTACTGATGCGTTTTTCGCTGCATCAATAAGTGGAACAAAATATTTTTTAACATCTGAAATTTGTGGTGGTCGAAGTAAAAAAAGTATGTCAATGCCTTTGAAAGCTGGTAAGAATGTGCCGATGTCTGTAAAGTCAAACGCAACTTTATTGACATTAAAATTTGATAATTTTTCATTGCCAATTTCAATATTTCTTACCCCTGCAATTATTTCCAATTGATGGTCTAACTTTCTAAGAGCCGTTAAAACTTCAATGCCAACGTTTCCTGTTGCTCCTGTTATTAAAACTTTGGTCATTATTTGGTAGCTCTTGAGTTTCCAATAACTTCATTTTCGTATTCAATGGCAAATTTTCTCATCTCATTGATAAGAGGCATTATCTTGTGTCCAATGGTTGTTAACCTATATTCAACTCGTGGCGGTACTTCACCGAAATTCTTTCTAATCACCAATTGATTGTCGCAAAGGGTTTTCAATTCTTGTATCAACATTTTTTCGCTAATGTCAGGAATGGCTCGTCTCAACTCTGAAAATCTTAAAGGTTCTGGAGCTAACTGAAACAAAATCATCAATTTCCATTTTCCACCAAGTAGCTCAGTTGTGGTTCTAATAGGGCATTTTGCTGTTATTTTCAATGCTTTTCTTTTCATACTTACAAAAAGGTTAGTACTGCAATATATTCCTGTACTATAAAAGTACATACCTTTGTGGGACAATTCAACAAAAAGTGAAGAATACTTTTTTAATCATCGTTTTTCAACTAAACATTTCAAGTTGTAAATCTCAACAAACTATGCAAATAATATATGTATATGATGCCTTATGTGGTTGGTGTTACGGTTTTTCGCCTGTAATGACTCAGTTTCACGACAAGTACAAAGACAGCTTAAGTTTTGAAGTCGTTTCTGGCGGAATGATTACAGGCGGCAGAATTGGACCAATTGGCGAAGTTGCTTCCTATATAAGTTGGGCTTACAAAGATGTAGAAAATGCGACAGGCGTAAAGTTTGGAAACGTATTTTTAAACGAAACATTGAAAAAAGGAACTGCCATTTTTACTTCTGTTCCGCCTGCCATTGCATTGTCGGTTTTCAAAGATTTAGACGAAAAAAATAGCGTTCAATTTGCTGCCGAATTGCAAAAAGCTATTTACTACGATGGCATTGAACCTGAAAATTTAGTCGCTTATGGTCACATTGCCGAAAAATTTGGCTTAGATGCAAAAGCATTTGTACTAAAAATGAAAGAACCAAAATACATCAATTTGGCAGAGGCAGATTTTCAGAAATCTAATGTACTCGGTGTATCAGGCTTTCCAACGGTATTTGTAGAAGTCAATGGCAAATATTATAAAATAGGAAGTGGTTATCTGTCATTTAACCAATTAGAAACTAATTTTTTAACAATCAAAAGCAAAATGTAGTGAAAAAGAAAATCGCATTATTTGGTGCATCAGGACGAACGGGTCAGCACTTTTTAACAGAGGCTCTTAAAAAGGGTTACGAAGTGAAAGCCTTGGTCAGAAATCCACAAAAAATTAGTCAAAACAATCCAAAATTAGCCATTGTCAAAGGCGATGTGCTCAAAATCCAAGATGTTCAAAAGGTTGTTGAAGGTTGTGATATTGTTGTAAGTCTATTCGGACACGTCAAGGGTTCACCTGAATGGTTGCAAACCGATGGCACAAAAAATATTGTGCAATCAATGAAAGAGGAAAATGTAGAAAGAATCATCTCTCTTTCTGGCGGTGGCTTGCCTTTTCCTGAAAAAGACAAACCAAAATTTGCCGACAAACTTATCAGAACTATAATGAAAATTGTTGTTCCCAAGGTTTTGAATGATGCCATAAAACACCACGAAGTGTTGAAGAATAGCGGCTTGAAATGGACTATCGTAAGAGGACCAAGACTAACCAACGACCCCAAAGCAGGTACTTATCGTGTCGGTTGGGTAGGTGTCAACGCAAGTACAAAAATCAGCCGTGCCGATTTAGCCGACTTTATTGTCAATCAAGTAGAAGATGACAAGTTTAACTATCAAATGCCATTTGTGAGTGTTTAGTGTTCGTTTTTAGCATTGCCACTAACGGGTCGTGGCTATGGCAAGTGCGGTATTTCAAGGCACTTACTTGTCCGTTTAGCAGTTAGTCTATTTTGTGTAATCTCTTTTATTTTAGCACTTTATCCCGCATTTGCTATAGCCGATGTTGAACAAAGCTCCTTCGGAGCAACTTATCCCCCCATCTTTGCTCAACCGCA
>CAZHNG010000539.1:0-3382 GCA_964533785.1 uncultured Saprospiraceae bacterium
ACTATGTGCGGCTGGGTAGGCCAGTCGGCCGATCGCCTGGCCGTTTTGTACAATAAGCTGATCGAACTGGTTTTGGACTCCACCTACCTGCAGGTGGACGAAACGCGGATGGAAGTACTGCCTGAAAAGCGCAAAGTCCGGGCCAGAGGTCAGCCCCGGAAAAAGAAAAAACGAAAAACACATCGCGGCTGGTTATGGGGCTACCATGCCCTGTTGGACAGTTTGGTCTTTTTCGATTATTCACCTAATCGCGAAGCGGATAATCCGACCAAGCATCTGAAAAGCTATACCGGCACCTTACAAACAGATTGTTATGAGGTCTACGATCAGATCCGCAACCTTAATCCGGACATGGTTCACTACCATTGTCTGGGACACGGCCGCCGTGGATTTGAAAAAGCGCTGAGTAACGATGCGTCCAGGGCGGGGCATGCTCTGGAAAAATTCCAAGGTCTGTATGCGTTGGAAGAGCAGGCACGCGAAAAAGAATTGGATGCCGATGCCATTTATATTTTACGTCAACAAAAGGCCAAGCCTATTCTCGAAGCATTATTCGAATGGATGGATGGTGAATATGAAAAGCTACCTCCTTCCAGCCCCATCACCAAGGCTATGGCTTACATGCTTAAGCGAAAAAGCCGCATGATGCACTATCTCGAAGACGGCAACTTACACATCGATACCAACCCGATAGAAAATCTAATCCGTCCCATCGCCGTGGGGCGGCGCAATTATCTCTTTGCCGGCTCACATGAAGGAGCCCAACGAGCGGCTATTTTTTACAGCCTCTTCGCCTGTTGCAAACTCAATGAGGTAGATCCGGTCGAATGGCTGGAGGATATTATGAGGCGTTTGCCAAACCATCCCATCAATCGCATCGAAGAGCTGCTGCCACATCTTTGGCAGAAATCCGAACCCGACCAGCCGTAGCTCGGTCAAATGCGCCGATAGCTCGCACAACACCCGGCTGGGGTGTGGTTTACGGAACGCTTACATTGCAATTGGTTTGGGTGGTGATTCTTATTCCGTTTCCTCTGCTCTCATTTTCTGTGGGCATTACTTATCGGCTATGCTTACCGTATATTCATTGATCATTGCACTTCTGCTCATTGATCATTGTTTAAAATCCTACTTACGCTGGACCTGCCTGCCGAAGCTTCAGCGCAGGCAGGATAACCATTCTGAGATTTAGTATCTAAATGGAAACGAGGATATTATGGTAGTCTTAATCCTACTTACGCTGGACCTGCCTGCCGAAGCTTCAGCGCAGGCAGGATAACCATTCTGAGCCAATTGCAGGCAATACGGCAGGCTGTACACTTGGAAGGTCTTAATCCTACTTACGCTGGAATAACCATTCTGAGACAAAAACAACATGGAAATTAAAAATCCAGATTAGTCTTAATCCTACTTACGCTGGAATAACCATTCTGAGTATGAGCCCTTTTGGGTATTGGAGGAGCAGTGTGACCGGTCTTAATCCTACTTACGCTGGAATAACCATTCTGAGAGACGTTCGGACATTCCGTTCGCCTGGTGAAAGAGTCTTAATCCTACTTACGCTGGAATAACCATTCTGAGCCCAATGGCAGTTATTATCACGGCCTCGGTACGGTCGGGTCTTAATCCTACTTACGCTGGAATAACCATTCTGAGCATTAAAGACACACAAGGAAACACATATTCCGCCAAAACGTCTTAATCCTACTTACGCTGGAATAACCATTCTGAGGTAATGGCGGATAACAAACGCTGGATGACGCAGGTCTTAATCCTACTTACGCTGGAATAACCATTCTGAGTATGGGAATGCTATTGATGGAGGTGCAGCCGCTTACGTCTTAATCCTACTTACGCTGGAATAACCATTCTGAGTGTAAACGGCAGAATCCCTAGCATTAGAGAGAGTGTTATCGTCTTAATCCTACTTACGCTGGAATAACCATTCTGAGGCAAAGATACCTTCCTACACAAACCGTATAGATTCCGAGTCTTAATCCTACTTACGCTGGAATAACCATTCTGAGAATAAAGGGTGAGACAGGGAACAATGATTTTGAGGATTGTCTTAATCCTACTTACGCTGGAATAACCATTCTGAGATGGGGTATGAGTATTCCAAAAACCAAATTAACCGGGTCTTAATCCTACTTACGCTGGAATAACCATTCTGAGTTACTGAGTATTACGGAGCGTAAAATTAATGACATGTCTTAATCCTACTTACGCTGGAATAACCATTCTGAGGCTAAAAAGTACGGCGGTGCAGATGATGATGATGTTGTCTTAATCCTACTTACGCTGGAATAACCATTCTGAGCTCGAAGCAGGTCAAACATTAGAGTTATGAAAGTATGGTCTTAATCCTACTTACGCTGGAATAACCATTCTGAGTCAAATGTATCTCAATGCGGAAAAGGAGTATTACGTTGGTCTTAATCCTACTTACGCTGGAATAACCATTCTGAGATTAACATGAAAAACATTATCCAAGACCCTCAGGGTGTCTTAATCCTACTTACGCTGGAATAACCATTCTGAGACGGCAGGCTATATACCTGGGAGGCAGCCATAAAGGTCTTAATCCTACTTACGCTGGAATAACCATTCTGAGTCCATTTTGCACAAATTTATGAAAATCAATCCATTGTTTCCCTCTTTTTACCCTATTTACGACCATTTTACCCTGGTTTTTAGTTTTAGCCGGCAAGGTGGGAAGCACTTTCAAAGTGCTTCCCACCTTAAAGACTCTAATAAAATAAAGTATTCGGCGGATCGACTAACGTTTGCAGTTCTATCTGCTTGCCAATGATCTTCATGCTCTGTAAAGTTGCCGTTTGTACCGGCACCAACACGATAGAGTCGTTATTGTCGTAGGCAGCCTGGATCTCCTTTAATGCCGTGTTGATCTCGTCGAACACTTTGTGGTGCGTCCGCGCAACGTAAACGGACTTCTGGATGCGGATGCAGCCTTTACTGATCAGGTACTTGGCGATATGCGTGCGTACCTTATCATTTTCGATGTCGTACATGACCAAATAAACCATATCGTATTTGTTTTTATTCGGATCTTTCACCAATTGCAGTAAGTGTCGCAAACGCTCCGGCAAGGGCAGCAGGTCAGTGGGTACTGCTTCGGGCCGGGTTTCCGGCCCTTTGGCCTCCAACCCGGCGGCGCGGATCTTGGCGATCTTTTGTTTTAAATTGTATTCTACTTTCTTCGGTCTGCCCATTACACTAGTAATTTGTACAATAGACTTGTTCGGCGGGATCATCAAACGGCTACAAGCGGCAAATTTTATACTGCACTTCGTTAAATCCCGCAGGATTGCCATAGGCATCAAGTGATATTTAACATATACATTATTTCTATATTCGATTT
>CAZHNG010000540.1:0-3340 GCA_964533785.1 uncultured Saprospiraceae bacterium
GCCGGTGGTGGGGATGGATGAGAAGGTGGCGGTGAAATCGGCTGCGTGATTTTTGTGGGGATTCTACAAGCTGAATCCCCACAAATACTGCTCATCTTTTTGCGTATAGACGCCAATGAAAATATATATAGCCTGGAACTACGAATTTTAGTAGACTTGTCTAGACGGTGTATTCAAATTGGAAAAATGAGGAATTTTTATTTATATCATTACTAATTTTGAAGCCGCCTAGCATCGCTAAGCAATGAAAAATTCGAATGATATAGATAAAAAGGCCCATTTTAACTTTTGAAGACACCGTTTAGACAAGTCTAGTATATTGTTGTTGATAGGGTGTAGCCCCGTTCTGATGTATCAAATTCTATTAAAAGCCCCATCAACCGGGGATTTAAGTGCTTTGAGACTAATATTGTAAAAAGTTATTCGGTCAGATTCAAATCCATAAAATATTTTCGATTCGTGATTAGCCCGGTATTTTCAAATGATTTGGCCAAAAAGCTTACATCAGAACGGGGCTACACCCCTAAACAAATGAAAAAGTCCTTCCTTACACCAGCCCTTAGATATACCTAGTATTTAAATATTTGTAGTATATTGGATATATTCAGACGTAAAAACTTTCACTCCTAATAAAAATTTAGGGAGACAGCCATTCTGTAATAAGGGCTGCTTCGGTCGTAGAAATAAATTCTTGATTGCTCATCTTAGTATGAAATAAAAAGCTTCAGACGGGAGGGTGCTCACCGGTAAGCATATTCAACTTTCGGAGATTTAATAATTCTTTGCGATTTAATTGAAGAGCAAAAACAGTAGCCCGACCAGTGGACGTTAAACCAATAATTTTCAATTGGTCCTCATTCCACGTAAAATGATCCGACCACAGATCTTTTCTTGGATGAAATAGATTTACCATTTTATTGTTAACCGGATCGAGGCCTTCTGTTTTTGTATACTTATGACCATTACACCCTCCGCAAGCCAGGGCAAGATTATTCAAGTGATTTTTACCGCCTTTGGAAATCGGAATGATGTGCTCAGCAACAAAAGGTTGTGGACTGTATTTTCTCAAACTTTGGCAGTATTCGCAACGCTCCTGGGCCCGTTCGGAGATGATTGCTTTATCAGCCTTTGAGACGGGTTTTCTGGACATTAGCAGGAGGTGTGATACCTAAATGCTCCATCAATTCATCAACCGTAATGTTTCTGAGTTGCGCTAATTCTATCAGGTATTTCAACCGTTCTACTTGTTTGGCTTCTGCCAACGGTATGAGTTTCAATAATCGCTTATGCTCAGATTCCGTTAATGTTTCATTGGCTGATTTCTCAAGTAAAGTATGATACTCTTCTTGAATCTCAATAGGAAGTCCTTCATTTATCTTTTCTAAAAGAATGGCTTCTCTTTTAGGAATGTTGGGCGCTTTTTTCTTCGCCACTAAATAGTTGATTTTAGTAGCAAAAGCCTCCAATTCGTCCAAATCCAATTTGGCTATTCCTTCCATTACCGCATTAAGATCTAATTGAATTTGTGCTTTCATACGCATTTAATATTCTAACAAATATAGGGCTTTTAAACCCTAACATTCCATAGAAGAACATAAAAACTCACGAATTTAGTTCCGATGATCTAAACACTTTGTGAGATGAAAATATATTGCTCAACTTCTTCCTAATTACTGAAGATGAAGCCAATAAAATTATAGCCCAACTCAAAGGAAACGAATTAACAATCGATTTCAATCTCTATCAACCCCGCTCCCACTTCTGAAAAGTCTTATAAAACGACAACACCTCCGACTTCTTAAACCGCACCAAACTACCATTGCGGTATTTTTTCAAGCGACCTTCATTCGCTAATTGGTCAACTTTGGCAGCAAACAACATTTTTATTATCACAAAAGTGACCTTTAAAATATCACTTTTCAAATTCATTCCTTACCTTTACCCTCGTATAGACAATTTACGCTAGCTTGTGTCAAAAAAGTTTTGGCAAAGTACGTACTTAAAATAAAAGAGCTAGCTAAGAAAAAAGGTATCACCAGAGCTTATTTAGCGAAGAAAACGGGCGCTTCAATAAATACCGTTTCCTCTTGGTATCAAAAAACCAGCGTGCCACGCATTGAAACCTTATTTGAATTGGCTAAAATATTTGAATGCTCCATTGAGGATCTTTTTGAAAAGGTGGACGAAGGATCTTAGGTTTTCTTAACATCATCCAAAACCAACCTCAACCTCTATGAACCTACGCATTGTTGGGAATCCAGAGAAATTTATCCCCCTGGAGCAAAAGGAAATCGTCATCGATACCGATCATGTACCTACCGAAAACAGCCCAAATAACAAAAATCCATTCATCATTTTCGGAGCCCTACTCTTTTTTATGCTTGCCGGCTTGCATATCTACAACGAATGGAAACCCGTACCCGGTAAATCCGGTTTAGAATATAACGAAGACAGTGGAGAAGCCAGGGTAACCCCTGAGCACCAGGAAAAGGTTAAAGAAAAATTAAAGCACTTTGACAACAAGTTAGAGCATTGTGAGCAATACGTATTATTGGCAAAGCTACCAGGATATTATCCATGCTACAATTGCACGGACAAAAAAATATTTTTAAATTCTGGCGAGGTTTGGAGATATGGGTATAGTTGTGATGGCATTGGTCGGTATTCTCCCGAAAGTTTCGAGCTTATTTTTTGCCAGTATATTCCACAGTATATTGGTACGCTTACGGAGTGCGTGAAGAGAGAGAAAGCAATGCTGGCTAATTATCCCAGCTTGCCGGAAAATATAAAACGGGGGAAAGATGCCTTACTATTACCGCCAGGAAACAAAATTGAAAAATGATGAATGAAAGTCCTGAACTTCTTAGAGCATTTAAGCAAAAACAACGCCCAATTTTTATTACTGGCGGTGTCGGTGATGGGCGTGCGGTTGAACTGCTACGGACAGGTTATGCGGAAGATTTGCATAAACTCTTCTTTGAAAGTAATAAGGCCATTAATTTTTTTGCTTTTGCCGAGAATATTCAAAGAATTGCTTTTGTGCCAGTTTTTGCTGATCAGTTTAAAGATAGGTATCCTGATGAAATTGCTGTTGATGAGGATAACCTGGTGCTGACCGTTCGGTTAAATTTTGACCTGGAGCGGTGTTTGGAGCTATCCCGGGAGGAGTTATTCTATTGTATTGTGGAGGGATTTATTGAGTATTTAAGGGGTATGAAACCGATTGGTGGGTTTGATCATGTTGGGTTTACTGATTCCTTGGGGGCTTTTTTAAAGCATTATGATCTTTACTAGACTTTTGACGCTAGACTCTAGAAGTTAGACTAAAAATTCTAACTAA
>CAZHNG010000541.1:0-3336 GCA_964533785.1 uncultured Saprospiraceae bacterium
GTTTGTTGTCTAAAATCTAGCGTCTAGTGTCTAGTGTCTAGCGTCAAAAGTCCAAATAATACGGAATGCATAACATATACCCACCTTGTTCATACTAACTTTAAGAGGCTGTATTGAATTATTAATCACATTTATGGATACTCAAATCTTAATTTTGATACTGAAGAATCTGTTTTACTCAGTGAGTAGGCGCTATTTTGATCAATAGTACCAGACCAATCTTTGCTCCTGGCATTCGTTCAAGTTTTGAGATTTAATTAGCATCGCTCTACTACATATTACGAATCTGGAAAATAAATTTGGTCATTAGCCGCATCAACAACCACGATTTTTCGGTCGGATAGCGTAACTGACTTATCTGAGGGCAGATAAATCTTGGCCACTAATGTTAATTTGCAAGTTTGTTCCGGGCTCATTTTTGCAATATACTTATAGGCATATTGGGGAGCAGCTAAAGCAGCCTGCGTGTTTTTATTTTCTCCATCGGTCTGTTGTTGAATATTGAGCTGCCCTAACCAGCCGGGAGGTATTGCGGCAGTTACTTCCATTTCCAAAGCATCTTTCCAGAATAGTTGGGTTTGATCAATTTCTATATCGACAATGATATCTCCAAAAGTTTTTTGAATAGCTCCTTTTCGGTCAAACCTAACTTTAAACCCCACTTGCTCTCCCTGTAGATAGTATGCGAATTCATTTAATACACCGTTTTCGTAATACGCCACGTCTTTCAGGTGGCGATTCCGTTCACGGTAATAAGATTGTAAACGCAATTCGCCTGATTCATAGTAATGATTGATCCAACCATTATATTGATCATTAATAAATGAGCCTTCCAACTTTAATGCGCTACTTGCATAGTACCATTGAAAAGGGCCATTTAATATGCCATTTGAATAATGGTGTTTGGACTCCAGACTACCATTTTGATGGAAAGTTTTCCAAATCCCGTGCCGGATACCTCTATTGTAACCTGCAAGAGTTTTAACCCCACCCTCTTTATAAAAATATTGACAAACACCATGAAAAATACTGTCTGGTAAAGCGGTACATTTTTGAGCTAATCGACCATTTGGGAAATAGGAATACAGAGAAATAGTATCAGAAAAATCTTCGGTTAAGGTGGTACTCTCAATTGGATCATCACAGCTTAGCATGAAGAGTATGTCACACAGAAAACAAACAAATGTTATTAAGATAAGTCTATTCATAGGTCAATATGGAATTTTGCCAGAGTACAAAACCACTGAACAGCATTGAGGCTTGCCTTGTCATTACAGAAACTGTTGATATAACTTAGAAAGTTTGCTCTCGGTTTCGCTAGCATATTTCTTATTTTCTAAGTCTATAAATTTTTGGAAGCCAGATTTGTCGAAATTATTCAGTAGAAAAGTTAATTGTGATCGTAAAGTCTCAGTGCTTACATTCACAGAACTTGCCATACCAAGACCGTGATACTCAACCTTAGCAGCATTGCCTGGTTGGTCCCAATTTTTATTTAAAGGAAATATTAACATGGGAGTGTGAGAAAATAAACAATCCTTAATCGTATTAATTCCACCATGACAAATATGCAAATCACTGATTTCAAGTATTCCTTTCAAAGGAATCTCATCAATATTCACATATTTTAATTCATCAAATAACGATGGTATTTTTTCCAGTCTACCTATTACAACTACGAACACCTTATTTGAGAGATTAGATAAGGCTTTTGCTATTTTTTCTAAAATAGTATCTGTCTTTTTTCTAAATCTGGTATATAAAGAACCAAAAGCAATCGAAAGGATTATATCCCCACTAATCTTGGCTATTTTTGCTTTTTGAATGATTTCTATTTCTTTATCACTCAATTGTTCCTGTGGAATTTTATAAAGGAACCCTAGATGTAGATCCTTGTCTATTGCCTTGTAGGATCCGAATTCGAATTCTTCAGGAATCAATACTATATGAGGATAATTACCTATATCAACACCTACCACATTTTTCCATGATATTGAAAGCCGGGAAGGAGCTCCTAAAAGTGCTGTTCTTGTTCTAAACAATATTGAAACGTTATCATAGCCTTGAAATTTAATAAAATTCAAATATCTCTTTATTATCTTTTTAAAGTTGTATAAAAACCATAAAAATTCAGTTTGCAGCATTCCCTAATAAATCTTGCTAAAAGTTGATGGTATTGTATATTTAGTTTTACACAAGGATGGTTTAGTTCTTATCAAAAAAATTTTATCTGATTTGTCACCTAACCATCTTCTTACAATCAGCAAATCCGTTATATACAAAATATCGATAAAAAAAATTGCGGGATTCCAGTCCGTTAAAATGGAAGTCAAAGAGGCCACTCTCCTTTTGAAAAGCTCCATTGATTTTCTCATTTTTAATTCACACAGATAATCATATTGTCCATTATTATAACATAGAAATGATTCAAACCCTGAACCAATAGGCATACTTTCCATGCAATATACTTTCACATCAAAAACCTCCATCATTCTTTTACCGTTTGTCGAACCACATACAGCAAGTTTGAAATCCTTCTTCAAAAATTCGACTAATTTTCTGGTTGCATTAATGTGACTTCTTGAAGGATGAATGATCAGAAGTGCTCGCTGTTTATTTTCCACTTTCACATTCAAAGATTTTAAGCTTAAGGAGATCGTCAGTAGAAGATTTGTCTATTAATCCAAGGCCTTGATTAGTAGTAAAAAACATTTTAGTCATATATAAATCGTGATCTACCACATGTTCATCCATTTTACTACATTTCACCCCATCTTTTGAAAGCTTGAAAAAGCTGATAGTTCTATAATGTAGCCTTTCAGGATTGTGTGGACCATAAAATAAATTATATAAGGTCATCGATCGCCTATTTGCTCTTAACTTGGCAGTTCTGGGGTTTGCCTTAAAATATTTTTGCATATTTTCAATATCCCGAAAGGCAGATTCAGGGTCGTTAGTCCTCATAACTTCTGCATTACTTTTAATATAATCTGACTTTAGGTATAGAGGTTGAACAGAAAAGTTATTGTTATTATACCTATATAATTCATAGGTCGCACCAAAAGAGGCAATCGAAAAATCATCAAAAAACAAAAGATGAGGATTATCTAGTACGCCAAAGTATCCTTTTTTAAATTGATCGGGATAATATATTGGTAACAATTCAAACTCTAATGACTCAAGTAAAATACGTCCTGCAATCGGCTGTTTATAATTATCTAATGAAATATTGGTATTATACGGCTTAACCCCAACATAAATACTGTTTTGATTCGAAGAATAATATATAGGCTGATTATGCTCTGGATTGCACCAGATACGATATTTGTTAAGATC
>CAZHNG010000542.1:0-3306 GCA_964533785.1 uncultured Saprospiraceae bacterium
AATTTTACTTTTTAAATCCTTTACCCATTCTATATACTCGATATTATCTGCCTTCGTCAAACTCATTTTCTATTCTAGTTTATTGCTTCAATTCTTTTTTTGAATGGGCTACAACTAATATATTAACGCATTCCATGCTTTACTTAGTTGTTAGAGACTACGTTAATATTTCCATTACCCCCCGCTCACCGGCGGAATGATGACCACCTCATCCCGTGCCCCAATCACCAGGTCATCCGCTACGTATTCTCCGTTCACCGCTAACTTCAAACTCTTCAATTTTGTGAAATCAGGATAAGTTTCCGTCAATTGTGCTTTTAAGGCCTGCACAGAAGTTCCTTCTTTTACTTCGAGCGACAATTGCTGCCCGCCAACGATCTCCTTTGCAATTCCAAATGCCAGTATGTTGATCTTCATGTGTTCGTTTTTGAGTTGAATAGGTAATTTATGTAGAAATTAGTTATGTGGTTAAGCGGTTATATGGTTAGATTGAGTAACGGCGTTGTAATAACTCAAGTAACTCGTTTAACCCGTTGACCCCGTCAAACTTGTTAACCCATCAAGCAAACTCCTTCAACCGCTTCTTCAACGCAAACAACGCATCCCGGTGTTGAGCTGCGGAGATGAAATCCAGCTCCTTCGCCGCTTTTTTCATCTTGCGGTCCGTCTGCTCGATCAGTTTTTCAATTTGGTCTCGGTCCATATACTTAACGATTGGATCGGCCGCCAATGCCGGTTGGGTTTTTTCCTCATAGTACTGCGCTTTTTTGCCTCTGATGTCGAGGATAGACTTTTTACTCATGATCTCCTCCTTCGTCTTCTTCAACGTTTGTGGCACGATACCGTGTTCTTCATTATAAGCGATTTGCACTGAACGGCGCCGGTTGGTCTCATCAATCGTCTCCTGCATCGATTCCGTAATTTTATCGGCATAAAAGATGACCAATCCATTGGCATTACGGGCGGCGCGACCGGCTGTCTGCGTGAGCGAGCGGTTATTCCGTAAAAAGCCTTCTTTATCCGCATCCAAAACGGCGACCAAAGAAACTTCCGGTAAATCCAGTCCTTCCCGCAATAGGTTGACCCCTACCAGTACGTCGAACTCTCCCAAACGCAGATCCCGCAGGATCTCCACCCGTTCCAAAGTATCTACTTCCGAGTGGATATACCGCACTTTGATATTGAGTTTGGTCAGGTATTTCGTCAACTCCTCTGCCATGCGTTTGGTGAGGGTAGTGACCAGTACCCGTTCATCCGCTTTGATCCTTTCGTCGATCTCTTCCAGCAGATCATCGATTTGGTTGATGCTGGGGCGCACGTGGATGGGCGGGTCCAGCAGGCCCGTCGGCCGGATCAGTTGTTCGACCACTACGCCGCCCGTTTGTTCCAGTTCGTAGTCGCCGGGGGTGGCACTGACGTAAACCACCTGGTTGGTAATGGATTCAAACTCGTTGAACTGTAACGGCCGGTTATCGATCGCCGACGGCAAGCGAAATCCGTAGTTGACCAGGTTGAGCTTTCGCGCCCGGTCGCCCCCGTACATCCCGCGCACCTGTGGTACCGTTACGTGACTTTCATCGATGATGGTCAGGTAATCATCCGGGAAATAGTCCAATAAACAAAAAGGGCGCGTACCCGGCGCCCGGCCATCGAAGAAACGGGAGTAATTCTCTACGCCGTTACAATAACCCAACTCTTTGATCATTTCGATATCAAAGGTGGTCCGTTCCCGGATGCGTTTGGCTTCCAGCAAGCGGCCTTCCCGCTCGAAGTACTTTTCCTGGTGGAATAATTCATCTTCGATGTCCTTAAGAATATCGTGGATTCGTTCTTTGGGTGGTACGTAAAGATTGGCGGGAAAGATCGCCGCGTCCGTCATCTTTTCGATCCGTTTGCCCGTTTTGGTTTCGATGCGTTCGATCTCGTCGATCTCATCGCCGAAGAAGCGGACGCGGTAGCCGAAATCAACGTACGGTAGGTTGATGTCTACCGTATCTCCGCGGACGCGAAACGTGGCGCGCCGGAAATCCGTCTCCGTTCTGGCGTACAGACTTTCGACAAGCTGATGCAGGAAAGTATTCCTGGAAATGACCTGCCCCGTTTTTAGTCGGATAATACTGCCTTTGTAATCTTCGGGATTCCCCATACCGTAAATACAGGAAACGGAAGCCACGATGATCACATCCCGGCGTCCGGAGAGTAGAGAAGAGGCCGCACGTAACCGCAGTTTATCTACTTCTTCGTTAATGGATAGATCTTTTTCGATGTAGGTGTCAGAGGAGGTGATGTAGGCTTCCGGCTGGTAATAATCGTAGTAGGAAACGAAATACTCCACCGCATTGTCGGGGAAAAATTCACAAAATTCGCTGTACAATTGCGCAGTCAAGGTCTTATTGTGGGTCAACACGAGGGTAGGCCGATCGAGTTGCTCAATCACGTTGGCCATTGTAAAGGTTTTGCCGGAACCGGTAACGCCGAGCAGAACCTGGGCTCTTTCTCCCGCATTGACGCCTTCCACCAATTGTTGGATGGCTTGCGGCTGGTCACCTGTAGGTTGGAATGGAGAGGTTAATTTGTATCCCAAAGCAGTATTTTTTTGATTTTTGCTTAAATGAAACAAATTGAGGGGGGAGAGGTTGGATGGAGGGGGGATAATTTTGGGTACAGTAGACTTCACTTGCCTGTTTTACTTACTTCCCAGATTATTCAATTGGCTCTTTTCACAATTTCTGAAATGTAGTTCTCCAATCCTAGTGTATAAGCTCCTCTCAAGTGTTCTCCGTCATATTCAATCACTTCTCTATTTTTCTTTTCATTTGATATTTTGTAACTGTCATCCAATGTTGTTATTGGGTCTGACTGGCTTGCAAGGAGCTTTTGTTTTGATAGTTGATGAGTAATATATCCTAATTGCAAATAAAAAGCAAGATCAGGAGGAAGGATTTACCAGATACTAGTGCCTCGGGAACTAAATAACCGGCCCATTTCGCGGCCTCTTTTCCTGCGGGCCTTTGTTGCTCCTCTGTCGCGTCCGCACGGATGCTCCCTCGTCGCGCCTAGCCCCGCAGGAAAATAGCCTCCCGAACTATACCGTTTATTTAATGCCCGAGGCACTAGAATGGGGAGAGATTGGGTGTGGAGTAACTCACCGCGAAGATCGGGAAAAAACGCTAAGGGTGCCTGCTTTGCAGTGGATTATTGAATGGGCGTTGTTCATTTCAGAGAATCAGAGAAAAAGTAAGGCGGTTACCGGAAGTAACCGCCTTACAGTGGTGCACTTGGTTTTAAGGAGGCTACTTGGGGTAT
>CAZHNG010000543.1:0-3295 GCA_964533785.1 uncultured Saprospiraceae bacterium
GGCAAAAGAGCTGAAAAACGCTGGTACTAAAGGGGGCACAGATTGAACAGCCTATGTTTCAAGCTCTTGATAATTATATTGAAGCTCTTCCTGATATTCTTGCAGCAGTTCCAATTCCAGTGCCCTTAATTTACGTTCTTCATTCCAGTTGTTAACTTGAAGGGCAATTAGAATCCCAATCACCACCAATAAGATCTCACCAATTGCATAAATTAGATATTTAATGAACTTATTTTCTGTTAGCAATCGCTGTCTGATTTTACTAAAGAATTTTATCATTGGAAGTTCTTTATTGTCTTGTCTAATGGAGGCTAACATCTTTGTAACGGCCACAGCGTGGCGTATAGCCAGATAGGGACGCCACAGTCTTTCCTAATGATTTTCAATATCCAAAAAATCTAATGGACTACAAAGCTTCTGTTTTGCCTTTTGAGTGATCCCGATTCCATCGGGACAGGTCATGTGTATAGATTTGAGTTGTTTCACTACTGCTGTGCCCTAATAACGCTTGAATATAACGCAAATCAGTACCTCTTTCCAGTAAATGAGTAGCAAAACTATGGCGCAGCGTATGTACGGTAGTGAAAGGATTAACACGAGATTTATCTACGGCTTTGCGAAAGATGTTTTGAATACTTCTCCTACTAGTTCCCGAGGCACTAGACTCCAATTAGGCTAAGTACAGGTAAGATAACAGCAGATTAGGTTTTATGAACTCGGGAGAAAACTCTGTTTCTGTAAATTCATAACTGTAATGTTTTAGAGTTTTTCCAACCTAGATCAATTATTGGGCACATAGTCAATTGTAGATGGCTTTAAGGCAAAAGCCTGCCATTACCTCCAGGTAGGGGTATATATGTGAAACAGTGTTTAAATCCCCTTCAGAATTTTGTGCCCTGTGGGCATTACCCGCACAATAGCCACCGAACAGCGTGCTCTTTCGGTAATTTGAGTTGCAAAATTGCCCAGCATCAACCGTTTTAGAAAGCCAACTTTTGTAGCACCTACGATTAGCAGATCAAACTGTTCTGATCGTTCTACAAGTGTGTCGATCGGATCATCAGAAGCTAATACCTGAATACTGTATAAAGCGCGGGAAGAATGTTTCTGGATCGCTTCGATGAAGATCTTTCCCGTCCGGGATTGTTGCTCGGCGGTAAAGTCTGCGGGCAAGATGTTGAGGAAAGTAATTTCTCCTTTGGATTGCGCCGCCAGTGCGCCCGCCAACCGTACCATCAATCCCAGGTTTAGGCGCCCACCCAATGAGACGGCGATCTTTTGGGGCCGAAAATGTTCTTTGTTCTCGTAGGTCTTTAGAAAAATAAAATCAGTACTGGCCTGATTAAGAATATTTTCCAGCAACTCCGAGCGTTTACTGGAAGTTTCCTGATTGGTGTAGCCCATTACGGTGAGGCTGCAACCTTCCTCTTCTGCTGCGTGTACGATGCCCGGTTCCAGGCTGTGTGAAGCTCGAATGACTGGATGGATCTTTATGTTTTCCGGCAACTCCCAGTGGCCGATGCGTTCCAGTAGTTCCAATGATTCATCCGAGTCGAAAAGCGCACTGCGAAAGTCCATTTGCTCAGGGCTCAGCACAACACGCAAGGCCACAATTTCGCCTCCTCGCTTAGAGAGAAGCGCTGTACAAAGTTCAAAAATACTCAATTGATTATTCGGATTGGCTATGGGCATCAATATCCTTTCGGTCGTGAACGATCTGAAAGCTGGCTTATCTTCTTTTAAGATAAAGTGAAGCCCGGATTCGGTGCGAGCTACCCGTTTACGGGAATAAAATAAATAAATTAAACCTCCCACCAATGCCAGTTGAAGTCCAAACAAGATAGATAACCAATCGAGGGTGGCCAGCAAAAGGGTGTTGGTTAGTAAAGTAACTTCTGGGAGATACTTTCTCCAAATGCTCTTGGGCTGCTTACCTGGATTCTGGCGGTAAATCTTACGCAGTGCCATCGAGACGGGCAGCAAAGATACCAGGAGACAAAAGTTAGCTGCCTTCGTGATAAATTGCAGTTGGAAGATTAACAAAAACAATAAGACCAGCACACCTCCGGCCAGTATTGCTGCCCTGGGCGTTCTTGCACCTTCGTGAATTTTCCCTAGCAGATCAGGTATGAAACGGTCTTTTCCCATCGCGTAGATCTGCCGCCCCTGTGATAACAACGTACTGTTTAAAGCCGCCGCCGCCGCCAGCACACCGCCCAGTGATATGATCAACCAGCCACTAGAACCGAAACTGACGGTCGCTACGTCTACCAAAGGAGCATTGGAACGCGCAAGATCCTGCCACGGAACCACCATGATGCTCACCACTGCCACCATCAGGAAAAACAGAAAGGCAATTCCCATCGAATACTTCATGGCTTTCGGAATGGTGGCGGTTGGATCTTTAATCTCGTCTGCATTGTTGGCAATGAGTTGATAACCAAAGAAGGAAATGTAAATGATACCAATAGCCCCGAAGGTTCCCTCCAAACCTAGGGGAAAGGTCGGAGTCGCCAACTCAGGCCGCAAGTGAAAGAAAGAAACTACGATAAATAAGATCAGGATACCAAGATTACTCCAGGTTAGTAGGTTTTGAATGCGATCCGCTCCTTTCGTACCACGGGAATTCAGGAAAGTAGACAACAATACCAGGACACCAGCAATGACCTTAACGCCAAAAGGGGCTACTGTATATCCTAAAATCGAAACAAAATATTCCGCAAAACCTATGGCGTAAAGCCCACAAGCAAAGACACTGCCCAGTGCCAGGAACCAACCGGTAACAAAACCACCTAAACTCCCTAGGGATTCATAGGCATTCGCATATCCTCCTCCCGATATCGGAACGAGTCGCGCCAGGTCAGCGTACAGCAACGTAGTCAAAAAAGCAAGTGCACCGCAAATTATATATGATAGCCACACTGAGGGACCAGCTACCCCGGCCGCCAAGCCTATCAACACATAAACGCCCGCTCCCATCAGTGCTCCCGTACCGATACTGGTAGCACCGAAAAGGCCCATCTTCCGTTCAAAGGTAACCGGGATGAGCTTCTTCTGGAGAATTTCCCTCAAATGGGTAGGCATAAAGGTATTTTTAAAGAATTATTAAAGTTTTAGATAAGGGTAATTTCACCAAATATCGCATTATTCAATGGGGGGTATTTAACATTTTTTTCTAAAACAGCCATTTCTTCAAACCAATTTCCCCAACCCAAAACCCTATTCGAATTTTCCCAAAGTAGTATTAGACTTGTTCGGCGGGATCATCAAACGGCTACAAGCGGCAAATTTTATA
>CAZHNG010000544.1:0-3275 GCA_964533785.1 uncultured Saprospiraceae bacterium
CTTCATTGGAAAAACCTTTGATCATTTCAACGGCATGTAGCGCAATTACTGGTTTTGCTCATTTGAACAGTTGGTTTTCATTTTATTAATATTTGTTTGTTTTTTCAAAAGTTAAATAAAATTGCGTGAATACAGATTAGCTTGCGGCATCGCAGGCAGGGATTTTTTCTTCGCGCTTCTTTGCCCGACTGAGTCGGGGTGAATTATTTGGCCTTATCGCTTTAGTGTTGACTTATGAGACAACCTCATTCGACTTCCATTAAATCCTGACCGCAGCGTCAGGTTATCCGACCTCCTTTAAATCCTGACCGAAGCGTCAGGATTGCTCATCACCCACAACAATCTCCCGTAATTCATTCAACTTCATCATACATTCGATCGGCGTCAGGTTATTCAATTCCAGGTCAAGGAGCGCCTGTTTAATTTTCCCCGCCGTTTCATCTACCGTTTCAAAAATACTCAACTGATAGGCTTCGGCAGAAATTTGATCCGTTCTCGGTTTGGCAGGCTGTATAGGGCCTTCGCTATCGTCATTCTCGATCGATTTTTGTTCTAACTGCGTCAATATATTGATAGCTCTTTCGACAATTGCCTTGGGCATACCCGCCATTTTGGCAACATGGATCCCAAAGCTGTGGTGGCTGCCTCCTTCCACCAATTTTCTTAGAAAAATAACCTTCTGACCTACCTCTTTGGTGGCGACATTAAAGTTTTTCACCCTGGAAAACTTATTGGCCAATTCATTCAACTCGTGGTAATGAGTGGCAAATAAGGTTTTGGGTTGTGCCACTCCGTTATTATGCAAAAACTCAGCAATTGACCAGGCGATGGAAATACCATCGTAAGTACTGGTGCCGCGACCGATTTCATCCAATAGGATCAAACTGCGATCGGAAATATTATTCATGATACTAGCCGTCTCATTCATTTCTACCATAAAAGTAGATTCTCCGGAACTGATGTTATCGGAAGCACCGACCCTGGTAAATACCTTATCTACTACCCCGATATGGGCCGACTCTGCCGGCACAAAACTCCCCATCTGGGCCATTAAGGCAATAAGGGCCGTTTGGCGTAAAACAGCAGATTTACCCGACATATTAGGCCCGGTGATCATCAGGATCTGAAATTCATCACGATCCAGAAAAACATCATTCGGAATGTATTCTTCCCCTAACGGTAAACTTTGCTCAATAACCGGATGGCGACCTGATTTCACGTCAATCTTAAAAGAATCATCCACAACCGGCTTACAATAATGGAATTTAAAAGCGGTTTTTGCAAAGGAAAGCAGGCAGTCCACTTTCGCCACCAGTGCAGCATTGTATTGTATCGGTTGAATATATTCATTCAGACCAAGCACGAGTTTTTCAAACAATTGGGCCTCCAGCACTAAGATCTTCTCTTCGGCTCCCAATATCTTGGCTTCCAGTTTTTTCAGCTCTTCAGTGATGTAGCGTTCTGAGTTGGTCAGGGTTTGTTT
Organism: uncultured Saprospiraceae bacterium; assembly: GCA_964533785.1. GTDB lineage: Bacteria > Bacteroidota > Bacteroidia > Chitinophagales > Saprospiraceae > JANQRV01. Next base: position 1,484 of record CAZHNG010000544.1, read on the forward strand.
ACGCGCCCATTCCTCCGGCACCTGGTTTTTGTACTTATTGGTAACTTCCAGGTAATAACCGAATACATTGTTGAACCCGATCTTTAGGCTATTGATGCCCGTCCGCTGAGCTTCTTCCTGCTGTATTTGCAATAAGATATCCTTGCTGTTTTTGACGATGTGTCTCAATTCGTCGAGTTCTTCATTGAAGCCATCGGCAATCACCCCCCCCTTATTGAGGTTTACCGGCGGCTCTTCAACTAGTTGTTGTTGGATGAGCTGACACAAGTTCGGACAAGGGTTTAATCCCTCGGCAATTTTCACCAGGTGTTCGTTCCCGCTTTCATTCAACAATTGTTTGATCGGAGCAATGACCTGCAATGCACGGCTTAGTTGGACGACCTCTCTTGGGTTAATTTTGCCTAAGGGTACCTTAGAGATGAGGCGCTCGAGGTCACCAATTTGCTGGATGTTGTGTTGGATATTTTGGTTCAATTCCTGGTTTTCCAAAAAGAACTCGACTATATCCAATCTGGCGTGGATCGCCGGAATGGATTTTAGCGGAAGAACGACCCATTTCTTCAGCAAACGGGCCCCCATCGGGGAAGAAGTTTGATCCAGAATCTGGATTAAAGACATCCCCGTTTCGTGTTTACTGTGTAGCAACTCCAGATTCCGGATGGTGAAACGATCCAGCCAGACATATTTGTCCGGTTGAATACGACTGATCTGGTTAACGTGCTGAAGGTTTTTGTTCTCCGTAGTGGCCAGGTAATGCAAGGTAGCCCCGGCAGCGACCTGCGCCAGTTCCAGTTCTTCCACGCCAAAACCTTTAAGACTTTTTACTTTGAAATGGTCCAACAGTTTTTCACGTGTATAGTCTGTTGTATAGACCCATTCATCGAGATGATAAGTGTAAAATTTATCGCCAAATTCGCTTTCGAAGGTTCGGCGTTTATCTTTACTGAAGATCAATTCCGAAGGGTTAAAACTTTGGATCAGTTTATCGGCGTAAGAAAGATCTCCTTCGCATACCAGAAATTCCCCGGTTGAAATATCCAAAAAAGACAAACCCATTCGGCCTTTTTTACCAAAGTGGATCGAGGCCAGGTAATTATTGGTTTTATGATCCAGAAGTTTGTCGTCGATCGCTATCCCCGGGGTAACAATTTCGGTCACCCCACGCTTGACAATTTTCTTTTGCGGACTAGGTTTTTCCAATTGTTCGCATATAGCAACCCGGAATCCGGCCCGTACCAGGCGCGGTAGGTACATATCCATCGAATGATGAGGAAAACCGGCTAATTCGATATCACTTCCGCCGTTGTTCCGCTTGGTTAATATGATGCCCAATACCTGTGATGCCTTTACCGCATCTTCACCGAAGGTTTCGTAAAAATCCCCTACCCTAAACAGCAATATGGCATCCGGATATTTTGATTTGACCTTAAAGTATTGCGCCATGAGCGGCGTAACTTTCCCTGCTTTTTTCGATGTCTTTTGTTTTGTCAAAACTGCATTTTTATTTAGCTAATTGGATGGACAATGATAAGATGTAATTTAAACACACCCAACTCACTCCCGATAGCAATCGGGATCGATCACACACGGTCTAGAGTCTAGTGCCTTAAATCTGGCGTCTCACTTAATAAAGATAAGCGTTATCCTTTCAGATGACAAATCACAATGACAGGTAGTTATCCACATCTGTGGAAAAATGTAAATCGTGCGAGCCATTTAATCACCCAACTACTACTTTCAATTTTTGATGTAACATCGAGAATTTTGCGGGAATATTCCCAGTAAATTCTCC
>CAZHNG010000545.1:0-3241 GCA_964533785.1 uncultured Saprospiraceae bacterium
AATGAAGGCAATGCTTATGTGACCAATTCTGACAAAGGCATCATTATAAAGTCGATGTGGACGGCGAAGCATCCATCTTTTTCCAGGATAATAGTCTAGCTCCGCCAAATCCCATTATGCAAACGGGTTTTAACGGCATTGAATACCACGAAGATGGATTTCTACTGGTAGTCCATTCTGTCAATGATAGGATTTATAAGATACCGATTGACAATCCGTCCGAATTTACGGAGGTAGATTTACCTGATGGTTTTTTGCGTAGCGGTGATGGCATGTTTTTGGATGGTGACGAACTGGTCGTTATCAGTAATGCAGCGAATGAGGCGGCGAATCCGGACGATAGTGACCCAGTTGTTCCTTTTGTTACCAAGTTTATGACTACTGATGATTGGAATTCTGCCGTTCCGGTGGGCGACACTTATGCGACTGGTGATCTTTTCCCAACCACCGTAGTCAAAGTAGGGGAAGATTATTTTATCAATTATGCTTATTTCAATTTCCTGGCTTACCAAGACAACCCTGTGAATTATTTAATTTCAAAGGCCAACTTTGATTTCAATCGAAGATATTCAGGTTCAGCAACGGAAATACCAAGAGTAAACACCCCCATCGTACCTTTTTCGTACGGAGCAGATTATCCGGAGCCTTTTTATGCCAACTGTACCACTCCGATCACTGATGGTGTACCGGATCTAAGGGGAGACTGGACAGAAGCTACGGTTACCATTAATGGAATGGAAATTGCGGCTCAGCCTAATCCCCGTCGTGAACGAATCGAGCAATGCGGTAACCGTATTCTTATCGCGAGTAGTGGCGTGCTGCACGAAGTGTTTCAAGCCGACAGTACGCTATTTAATGGTGTCAATGATGTAAGTCCAAGCGGTCAAGCCCTCCATTTAACGGGATGGTTTGAGGGGAATGTCTTTATCCTCACCCCTAGAATTACCGATACTACGCAAACCGTTCCGGATATCACCAGGGAAATCATTCAAGATGATGAAGGAAATGAGGTATTGAGGTTATTCAACCCAATGTTGGGTGGAACCCGATATTTGCGAAAAGAAACAACCGTTTCTACTAAAAATTTAGCAATAACCAATAATTTTAAAGTGGTACCCAATCCTTTTCAAAACCAGACTTTAGTTACTTGGAATAATACAGACCATACAACTTTCCAAGGTCAATTATTAAATGTAACGGGTCAGGTGGTAAGAAGCTATTCTAATATAAAAGGCGAATCACTACTGATAGAAAAAGAAGATTTATTACCAGGGATCTATTTCTTGAACCTGATCGATGAAGCCGGGAATTTGGGAACAGTGAAATTGTTATTACAGGAATAATACTACTTATAATGTCGTATAATTTCATCAGCATTACACCATTTTGAATTCAAGTGGTGGATAAAGAAATACGCCATTATAAATTCAAAATAGTGATTGATCCAACTTCTCCTGCTACGAATAAAAATCAGTGGGAGAAGTTGTTCTAAATTGGATGAAAATTCAAAAAGACGGTATCATATGGACATGAAAATAATCCAACCTCTGTTTGTTTTACTATTTGTAATCATTACAGGTTGTACTTCGGATAATTTTATTTCTACAATAGTTGAGCAACAAATAAAGGCAAATGTCCCACCTGAGTATATTTACGACAAAGAAAATATTGTGGTGGTTACGGTGGGAACGGCCTCCCCAATACCTGGTAAGAGAGCTCAAACGGGAACCGCCATTTTTGTAAATGGCTACTTCTTTATGTTTGACGTAGGGGCGGGGGTCGTACAAAAATCTGAAAACATGCGGTTCCCTTTAGATGAGTTAGATGGTATCTTTCTAACCCATTTTCACTCCGACCATATGATAGATTTACCCAACTTAATCAACCGATCATGGATTCTGGGCAGGAAAGATGATCTGCACATTTATGGTCCTGATAGTTTGAATACCCTTGTAAAGGCAGCAAATGACTTTCTGTCCGTTGAAAACCAGTACCGTGTAGATCATCATGGTGCGGACATCATGGATATTTCAAAAGCCAAAGGGATCGCTCATGAGTATCACATCCCGCAAAATGCAAAAGAGGTCATTTTTCAACAAGATGGCATTACCATCACGGCATTTGATGTAGATCACGAACCGATAGAGCCCGCCGTTGGCTATGTGATTGAATACAAGGGTAAAAAAGTGGTTTTGAGTGGCGATACCAAAAGGAATGACCTGGTAGAGGAAATGGCGCAGAATTGTGACTTACTCCTTCACGAAGTTATGCTAATGTCTTTCCAACAGTTGATCGAAGAGGAATTAACCAAAGCGGGAATGGATAGAAATGCTAAAATCATTTTTGACATTCAGGACTACCATACCAGTCCTCAGGAAGTCGCTGAATTAGCTCAAAGTGCAAATGTTAAAAAACTGGTTTTAAACCATTTGGCACCCGCTCCTGATAGTAGGTTGATCAAGAATTTATATATGGAGGAATTGGAGGCATTTGAAGGCCCGATTCATCTGGCTAATGATGGCGATGTTTTTATTGTGGATGGGGTCGAATGAATTTGTAATGGCCATTATTTAATCTACCAACTCTGCTATTCTCGGTTTGTGATTTAAGTTTGAACAACGGGTTTGAATGATTGCCACAAAAGCACTAAAACACAAAATCTGCACAAAATTTTTAGTGGGTTTAGTGTCTTTGTGATTTTGCGGCAAAAAAATATTATTCTAAAGCTAGCATAGATGCTCACAACTTGGGCATACTAGAACGATCTTAATCTGACACCAGGATCAAAAAACATTCTTCTGCCTAGATGATTTCAACAAGGTTATTTTCTTCCGCTTTAAGACGATGGATTTGCATCTTCGATGATTTCATTTATATGCTCTAGTAGGGATGGAAGATGATCCACAACCGTTTTCCAGACGATATCGATTTCCACATTTATATAGTCATGGATAAGAACATCTCTCATGCCTGCCATATCCTTCCATGGCACTTCCGGATGTTGTTGCTTAACATCATCTGAAAGCCGTTTAGTGGCTTCCCCAATGATTTCAAATTGGCGAACAACAGCATCTTGAATCAAGGTAGATTCCTGAAAAGTCTCTTCAGAAAGGCTTTGTGTATATGACTGGATTTTGTCAATACTTTCTTTAATATGCTCCAAATAGGTAAGATCGCGAAAGAGGCTCATCAGGCGGCAATTATTTTAAGATCTTTTTGAACGGCCTCCTTCATACGGGGA
>CAZHNG010000546.1:0-3239 GCA_964533785.1 uncultured Saprospiraceae bacterium
CATCACACGGGGTGTAGCTCAGTCCGGTAGAGTACACGTCTGGGGGGCGTGTGGCCGCAGGTTCAAATCCTGTCATCCCGACAACGACTAAAAGGTCATTCCGCAGTGCGGAATGGCCTTTTTCACTTTAAGGAGTGAGCCAAATCTCATTTGAGCGAATGGATTAAAGTGAAAAAGGCCAAGGCCGCCAGGCCTGACCATTTAGTTGTTGAGCATCCCCTCATTTTCAGGATCAACGCAGTTAATCCTGTCATCCCAACCTGAAAATCAACGTGTTATGAAAATTAATTTTGTAACGCGTTTTTATTTGCACACCATTTGCACGCGTTTGGTGGGTTTATTTGGGCTGAAACAGGGTTATTTTAAAGCCTCATTAAAGAATTGTTAAAGTTGCTCCTTCTTCTTTTTGGTTCTGTTGCCCCTCGGCTCCTCCCGTTCTCAATCCGATGCCGTCGTATAAAGATCTTTTCCAAAATCAAAGCGATCCGGCGACCAGGAATATTCCATAGAATAATGAAGGCCCGAAATCGCTTTTGTCCACTAATATTGTTGAATAGGTCTACTTGCTTTCTAGCGCGGCCAGGAAGGTTTTTACCGTCGCATGGGTCAGAAGTCACCCCAAACTTATAAATAACGTTCTTAAAAATATCGAAGATGGCATAGAGCGTATTGGGTTTATCACTCTTCTTGTTGTTAGCGTGAAGGGACATCCTTGAAATATTTTAAGGACTCAATATCGGTGAATTCTTCATCGTACAAACCAATGAAGTAATGATCATCGATACCATTTTCAGAAATATATTGATCTACTTCATTCAGATCCTCAAAAAACTTTATTTGATTTTCTTCCATCACCACTTGAGGCTTGGATGGCTCCTCAAACTTGAAATTGATAATAAGAAAATACATAGGCCTTATTTTATTCTACAATCTCGTAAATACTAGCAAGAATTGCAAATCAGACAATCAATTGCCTTTCTATACTACTAAACGAAAATAAAGGTACCGATAACTTTCCCCGTAATACACCTATTTTCAATTGATTAGATAGTGATTTTTCCTGAGGTTTGCACTGAATTTTGTCAGAAAAAAGCCTTCACTTATGAATAATTCAGCGAATCCATTACATGTAATCTGTATTGAAACGGAGGCCTTTTATGAGCTGTTTGACAATCTTGTTGATCGAATGAGAGAAAAAGAAAGGCACCAACAAAACAAATGGATCAGCGACCAAGAAGCGATGCAAATGCTCGGCATCAAATCGACAACCACCTTGCAGAAATACCGCGATGAAGGTCAAATCCGGTTTTCCCAACCCAGCCGGAAAGTCATTCTATATGACCGGGACTCCATTTTAGATTTCCTGGAACGACATGCGAAAGATTGTTTCTAATACCTACCTATGCTGGATTCACAACTTTCTTTTTTACAAATCCAATAAAAGCCCCATCCGGATTCTCCGGCTTCCCCATTTTTGCCGCATATTCGAAGAACTGATCCTGAATAGGGTAAATATCCCAGCCCGTTCCAGCTTCAATGGCAAGTTGTTTCGCTTTTTCCAAACTTCCACTTTATCCGAAAAATGCTTTAATAGTAACTCTGGTACCAGAGAACACGGGGGTGCCGCTCTGGATATCAGGAGAGATGGTTACTACGTGCTGTTGCATTATATAAATTTATTGTTCATTTAAAGATACCTTTTGTTGAGAACAATTTAGATAGCACATGGGGTCCCCTTAAATTTGTTATGGCCAGTTTCAATGCGTTGGTTGACAAAGAAAAATTCGGCCCACTTCTTTAAGCCCTGAGACAATAGACTTGTTCGGCGGGATCATCAAACGGCTACAAGCGGCAAATTTTATACTGCACTTCGTTAAAAAGCCTCGCTGATGCTTTGGCATCACCTACGTTTTTTGCCTCGTTCAGCATAAAATTTGCCTCGCTTTCGCTCGTTCATGACCCACCGAACAAGTCTAATATATCATCACGAAAAATACGGACTGCCAACGGAATAAAGATTGAAGAAACCTCTTGAGTTTAGTACATACCCAAAAGAAAGTTTCAAACTTAAGTTTTAACAGTGTTCAAAATTCTACAACAATAACAAAACCAGTGCCCCTGGGAAAACAAAAAGGTATCTGAAAGCACCCAGGAATTTGCCCGGCTACCTATACTTCACCGCCAGCAGACCACCTAACAGATCAATGATTAAGTGGATGACGATGGGAATCAATAAAGAAGTCGAAAGAATATAGATCCAACCGAAAAGCAAGGCCCCGATGAAGATGCGGACCACCGCCTCCGCACCCTGGTATAAGTGGCCGATTACAAAGACTACTGCCGAGACGATCAAAGCAACGGACAGTCCCATTGTCCCATTCCCCAGCAATGCCAACAGGTAGGTGATCATAAACCCCCGGAAAAGAATTTCCTCGCCAATGCCGGCACTGAAGGCCAAAAACAGGTAGTGCCGCAGCTCCTTCCCGTTGGAAGGAAGAAAAGGGGTTGTTTTTCGCTGTCGTTGGAGGGTTTTTTCCAGTTGCCCGGGCGTCAGCTTCCAAATCGTATCGGCAGCGTAAAGACCACAGAGCAACAAACTCCACAGGATTATTTCGGCATCGATCAAAGAAGGTCTTAATCCGATCTGCGCCAGGGGCCGCTGGTTGAAATACCATATGGCCATGACCGTGAAAGCTCCCGCCAACATGACCAGACCGTTGGAATAATATAGGCTTAGCTTGGTCGGAGTATCCCAATGAATATCAGCAAGCGATTGTTTGCCCCGGGATAATGATACGGCGGGCAAGCCGATGGCGAGCAGGAGAAAAACGATATGGTCAAATATGCCCGGTTGATAAGAAGAGATCAAAACCCTGAATTTTTATAGCAAAAAGAAATACAAGAAAATTCAGGACGAATGTACAATTTATTAACTCTTTTTATATTCAGACTTTTCTACACATTCTCAAAATCCCTAAATTTTGAATTAGCCGCCTTGTCAATCATTGTCTATCCAACATTCTCTATATTGACTATCCTTAGGATTTTCTTTGTTTGTGTAGCCGCACCAAACTTAACCTGAGATGAATCTAAAAGTCTTCGGCCTGCCTTTTTTACATCACCATCTCAAGCCAAAGTTAAAAACGGCAATTATTGAAACTCCATAGAGATCTGATCTTTGCTTTTGGCTCCGCTTCGTTCAATTTATCGACCTTTGGTGGACAAAGGCTGATGGGCCG
>CAZHNG010000547.1:0-3200 GCA_964533785.1 uncultured Saprospiraceae bacterium
CATCTGAAGACGCAGTACAGAATGCAACGTCTGCGCCCGTTACGCGTTTCAATCCTTATTATCCTGGAATGCTCATCTGAAGGAATCAACCAATGGGTTGTTCGATTAGAAGAGGAAGAGTTTCAATCCTTATTATCCTGGAATGCTCATCTGAAGTGATAAGAATGCTTCCGCTTGTATCTCCTGCGCTGCATGTTTCAATCCTTATTATCCTGGAATGCTCATCTGAAGCTTCAAATTCCTGTTCCTTGCGGCCGGTGTCCAATTTGGTTTCAATCCTTATTATCCTGGAATGCTCATCTGAAGCTTTCATTTGATTGAATCGAAAATCATTCTTGTAGGATGTTTCAATCCTTATTATCCTGGAATGCTCATCTGAAGTTTGCCAGGCGATGTTAAAGATATTCGCAAGATTCGTGTTTCAATCCTTATTATCCTGGAATGCTCATCTGAAGGGAAAATAATCTTTAGATTTGAACCTGAAAGGACAAAGTTTCAATCCTTATTATCCTGGAATGCTCATCTGAAGAAACAGGAGCGACAGCATCGGACTCAGGAGGAGAAAGTTTCAATCCTTATTATCCTGGAATGCTCATCTGAAGGCATTGTAATAATCATTATAACCTTGAACAAGAGGAAGTTTCAATCCTTATTATCCTGGAATGCTCATCTGAAGATTTTTTCAGAAGTTGCGGCTCTGCCGCGCCATTTTGTTTCAATCCTTATTATCCTGGAATGCTCATCTGAAGTTTGAAGGACCGCCAGTGACAATACCTCCGGTATCATGTTTCAATCCTTATTATCCTGGAATGCTCATCTGAAGAAACGATTCCGCGCAACACGCGGAACCATTGTAGTATGTTTCAATCCTTATTATCCTGGAATGCTCATCTGAAGTCAGGGGACGTCCGTCCCCTGGAGTAGGATTATCGACGTTTCAATCCTTATTATCCTGGAATGCTCATCTGAAGGTATTGTGGGAGGTTCTTTTACGAATTTTCAAACGATGTTTCAATCCTTATTATCCTGGAATGCTCATCTGAAGGCAATAATATAATTTTACGAATCATCGTAGTTTTTTTGTTTCAATCCTTATTATCCTGGAATGCTCATCTGAAGCTTGTTGCCCCAATTGTGATAAGAGATGAAATTACCGAGTTTCAATCCTTATTATCCTGGAATGCTCATCTGAAGCCACCACCACCGCCGATGAAAGTACCGTCAATGTTAAGTTTCAATCCTTATTATCCTGGAATGCTCATCTGAAGTCACTGTGCCACTTCCGCAAATTTCTATACAGCCGGTGTTTCAATCCTTATTATCCTGGAATGCTCATCTGAAGCTGTACTTCTGTTGCCGTATTCATTTTAACCATTTTCGTTTCAATCCTTATTATCCTGGAATGCTCATCTGAAGGCTCACGATGATTATGATATAGCATTTATTGAAGCCGGTTTCAATCCTTATTATCCTGGAATGCTCATCTGAAGTCAATATTAATAAGATTGAAATTGCTCGCAATCTCGAGTTTCAATCCTTATTATCCTGGAATGCTCATCTGAAGAATGTTGTTGTCTTTCATATTGATTCTTTTTTTTTGGTTTCAATCCTTATTATCCTGGAATGCTCATCTGAAGTCTTTTGGCAAGCGTATGTTTGCTTTATCAGCGTCCCGTTTCAATCCTTATTATCCTGGAATGCTCATCTGAAGGTTTTCGTGCTAATTCTGATCTACTCCTCTTCATCCGGTTTCAATCCTTATTATCCTGGAATGCTCATCTGAAGAAAATCTTGCCCCCCGTCTTTGTATTTGATTACCGCGGTTTCAATCCTTATTATCCTGGAATGCTCATCTGAAGGAGTAGTGCGTTTCCGACTTGAGCAAGTCGATCAGAGTTTCAATCCTTATTATCCTGGAATGCTCATCTGAAGACTAAAGTACGAATGTCCAAATTGCGGTTATGAGTTCGTTTCAATCCTTATTATCCTGGAATGCTCATCTGAAGCAAAAATCGCGCGTGTTGCCTTTGACTGTGCCGCTAGTTTCAATCCTTATTATCCTGGAATGCTCATCTGAAGATTGGCCGATACAAATTCAATTACGGCGTTCAAACAAGTTTCAATCCTTATTATCCTGGAATGCTCATCTGAAGGCCATTGCTCGCCGATATTAATACAGTTTTCAGCGCGGTTTCAATCCTTATTATCCTGGAATGCTCATCTGAAGCCTAGAATGTCGGATCTGGCGAAATCATCAGTTATATGTTTCAATCCTTATTATCCTGGAATGCTCATCTGAAGAAAAAAAAATGAAATACAAAAAATTTATTCTAACACGTTTCAATCCTTATTATCCTGGAATGCTCATCTGAAGAGTACGAAAGCGCTCAAGCGGTCTATTATCGAAGGCGTTTCAATCCTTATTATCCTGGAATGCTCATCTGAAGGGGAGGCATTTACGATATACGAAGAAATAAAGCAACGTTTCAATCCTTATTATCCTGGAATGCTCATCTGAAGTGTATTTTGAGTAACGAGGCCACCAAGACCGGCGACGGTTTCAATCCTTATTATCCTGGAATGCTCATCTGAAGCAATCTTGATCGTCGAAGCCTCGCACGTCGTAAGCGGTTTCAATCCTTATTATCCTGGAATGCTCATCTGAAGTACTTTTTCCTATCGCCATTTTTTCAAATTTCAGCTGTTTCAATCCTTATTATCCTGGAATGCTCATCTGAAGCTTGTATTAATTCTTTGTATAGTTCTTCTGCAGGATTGTTTCAATCCTTATTATCCTGGAATGCTCATCTGAAGTTTCAAACGCAAATTGAGATACCTCGTTTATGCGCTGGTTTCAATCCTTATTATCCTGGAATGCTCATCTGAAGAATGAGACTGCGACAGCTTCGTTAATCAATGTTGAGTTTCAATCCTTATTATCCTGGAATGCTCATCTGAAGCTCGTCTTGTCGGTTGGCTTAATCTCGCTAAGCTCGGGTTTCAATCCTTATTATCCTGGAATGCTCATCTGAAGGAGGTGAAGCGAGGGGCGCTAGAATTACAGAAGTTCCGTTTCAATCCTTATTATCCTGGAATGCTCATCTGAAGAATACTGTGTGAAAACGGATCAAAAACACAAATACTAGTTTCAATCCTTATTATCCTGGAATGCTCATCTGAAGCTGTCAAAAGTAATGCTA
>CAZHNG010000548.1:0-3176 GCA_964533785.1 uncultured Saprospiraceae bacterium
ACACCATTTTATCCACTCGTTTTCAACTGTTTGTGGAAAAATGGCCAGACACTATGTAAGTACAGCTTATCCAAAAACACCTGCAAATAGGGGAGTTGGATGGCTAAAGTAGTTTCGTCGCCTTTTATCTTTTGGAATATACTTTCTACGATTTGATCTTCTTCGCCTGCTTTCAATTGAATATTGGAACCTTTTAAGCTGGCTGCACCACGAATAACCTGCCCGACTTTATCCAAGGACATTTGTTCCACGCGTAGCTTTTTCCGCAGCAACTGTGGAACCGCCCGCTCAAATTCAAAGAGATGCCCGAGGTATTCCTCCCTGATCACAATGATGATCTTGATTGGTTGCTCTATGGCCTGGATTTCCTTGATATGTTCAATAAACTGGCGTTGCTCAGCTTTGTCCCCCAGAATGTACAATTCCTCGAATTGATCAAAGATGAGGTAAACTGGACGAAAATACCTTAAATAAATATCTTTTAATTTCTGGCTTAAAGAAGAACGGGATGATGTTTCCGAAATTTCATCCTCCTCGTCGTCCAACCAGGAAAGGTCCAGTTCCGGGTTTTCGGCTGGACTGCCAATGACCTCGTCCAATTTTCGTTGCAAAGATTCATTAAGGTTATTGCCACGGCGAATGGTCAGTGCCAGCCAATCGTGAGCCTGGAAGCGACCCGCTAATCCTGCATTGATCAAACTGGTCTTGCCCGTTCCCGAACCTCCGTATACCAATAAGATGTCACTCTGGTAGGTCATTTGGTATAAGGCTTCTACTTCTTCATCCCGACCAAAGAAAATGTCGGTATCTTTCTTTTCATACGCGTCGAGAAACTTAAATGGATATCTTTTTTGCATATTACACAAAGTATTTCTTAGCGCCTTGCATTAGACTTGTTCGGCGGGATCATCAAACGGCTACAAGTGGCAAATTTTATACTGTACTTCGTTAAATCCCGCAATCCTGCGGGACGCCGATGCTTAGGCATCGCCTACTTTTTTTGCCTCGTTCAGCATAAAATTTGGCTCCCTTTCGCTCGTTCATGACCCACCGAACAAGTCTATTATTAAAAATCAAAATCATCATTATCTTCTTCGAACAGTGGATCTTCTTCTAATTGTAGTAAACTTTTCTTAGCGGCCTGGAACTGTAAAAAGACGGAATCCAGGTTATAGGCACGGCGTTTTTCTTCATTCATCATCAATTCATTTATTTCCGATTCTTCCTGAGAGATATTTTGAAAAGCAATATTAACGAGGCTGTTGTCTTCCATAAACTGGTAGTTCAAGCTATTGTCATTAATATCCTGGTGGCTATAGAAGCATACTTTTGATCCTGGTTCGTAAGTCAAAGCATTGAGGTCTATGATAAGATAAAGGGAAAAAGGTTAATACTATGCTGATAACGGCCTTTAAACAATAGAATGGCTTGGGTGCTGATGGGGGCATCGACGTAGTTTACGCGCTCGGAGTTGATATTACGTTTGCTATCGATTCCCAATATCGTATAGCTATGCAGGTAACGAGGCGGGGCATTGCGCAGTTCGTTATAAGTGATGTTTTTAATTGAGACCATTCGGTATTTGGCAAGAAACGCTAATTTTTCTAACAAATAGGTCAATTGCCGCTCTGCTGCAAAACAGTCGGCAAGGTTGAATTGTACTTTGTCGAGCTTTTGGGTCAGCTCCTTTAGCCGGATACAAGTATGTTCAAGTTCGCTTTCTGGTTTAAACTGTGAAAGGACTACTTCCAACTCTGATATAGGAAACTGAAGCTGTTGGCTTTGGAATATCTCCGTTAATACGCAGAGCAAATGGAAATAATTGTAAAGATCGAAGCCAAACTCATCATCAAAAAAAGCTTGTAAATGTGCTTGCTGCGCTTGAGTTAAGGACAGGGATTGTTCTCTTTGCTGGTCCCATAAGCTGGACAATAAGGCAAAGCTGATCAGTTTTAAAGCTCGTTTTCCCGTTAAAATGGTATGAGCTAAATACCGGCTTTGTTTATCCTCCGAGTTGGGTTCTTTCCCAATGGCAAAAAGTTTTCTCAGTTGAATGCCCAATACCCCTACAAAACTGTAGGCAAGAATATCTTTAGCTTTGTCACTCACACGTGTTACGGATTCCCAATCGGGAATATGTTGGGCTTTGCTTAGAAATCTTCGTGCAGGCTTACTGTAATCGGGTAAAGCTTCAATGAGCTGGCGGGTCAAATATTCGTTGAATACTTTGTGTTCTTCAGCCACTTCGGCGGATAAGGTCCAGGTTCCATTGGTAGAATGCCAGGTCCAGGCCTCTTCTGTAGATTTTGTGGGATCTATTAACTGAAAACGTCCTGACGCACGGCTCTGCTCTTCATCCACGGCACCTATGGTCTTCAAATAGGCCAGCGCTTGGTCAAAAGCCTGTTCTACCGTTGAAGGATTGTCAAAAGGATCCGTTTGGTCAGCGCTTGCTAAGCTCCGGTAAAATTGGTTGGCAAAATTAAGCGCTTTTTCATCATCGATCGGGACGGAGGTGGAGATCACGGATGGGACACCGGCTGCTTTCAGGCCTTCTAGTTGCGGCTCGGTAGAACAGCCATTCAGGAAAACGAGTTGCAAAATCCCGTCTTCAACTTCCCGCTTGAATAAGTCCGCCAGTCCACCGGCAAATCCCGTCACATTTTCAGCAAAATTTTTGTTGAGTTGTAACCCTTCTCCCCCGGCGTGTCCCGCAAAATGAAAAAGTGCAATACGACCCTGATAGCGGTTGAAAAGGCGGAAGATCTCTTCAATACTTACAGAAGAACGGGCTACCACTTTGAGGCGATTGGTGTCAGAGTAGTGCTCTAGTGCTTCTTCAATAAGTTTGCGTTCCTGTTCGACGCTGGGTAGAAAATCGTCTAGGTCGTTAGAAAATAGTACTATCGCAACGGGTGGTTTGTTTGGCATTTTGTACTTATTGAGCGTTCGTGAAATAAGACGCTGGAATTATACCAAATGTATTAAAACTTTAGGAAGAAAGCGTCAACAGATGAAATTTCTTATCTTACCCAAATAAAACCCATCTAAATGATTACCCAAGCTGATATTATTTATTTCGTTATCACCGATCGTTTCAAAAATATTGATATTAATGATAATCTAGACTTTTGACGCTAGACTCTAGAAGTTAGACTAAAAATTCTAACTAATTG
>CAZHNG010000549.1:0-1882 GCA_964533785.1 uncultured Saprospiraceae bacterium
ATCTTTTTTATTTCAATAACCTTCAAGGGCTACTTTTAACCCTTGATTCGCATACTTAATATTTACCCACCCACTTCAATAAAGGTAACCGCCACGGCACCGGAAAATCCTGCTACCGCCGCAAATTTTTCGTGGGCTCCATGAACAATTCCCGCACTCATTCCTTCTCTTGTTAATAATTTATCTCAAAGGGGTGCCTAAAGCTGAATAATAGTGCACAGATGGATAGATCATATTTCCAGATTTACTTATTTCTGGTATCTGGCATCTTTCATCTGTAATCTTATCTTCAGAGCCGGCTGAGATCATACCCTTGCCTTCACGAGCTAAAAACCACAGGTAGCAGTGAAGCAGGAACCTGTCCGGGTAATGCCGGAAAGGAAAAAAACAACTTCTATGCTAATATTGAATTGTACGTAAGGTAGTTTTTGTTCTTGTGCTTTTCATCGGGCTGGCGCGCAGATGAATGAGCAACTAATCATACAACCCGGACAATTCCATTTTAGTATATCAGATTATTCAATACGTTAATTTTATTTTAACGCTAAATCTCGCCCCTGGATTAGCATCAACCGCATTAAAAGGAAGCCCGACGGCTTTATTGATGCCAAAATCCTGTATTTATGAAACGACTGATCACATTCGTATGCTGCATTTTGGGCTTATGGTCTGTTCAAGCCCAGATCACCATCACCGGAACCATCCTCAACGAAACCCAAGAACCACTCGCCAACGCCAATATTCTGGTATTGGAAACCGAAGCAGGTACGGCCACCAACGAGGAAGGGCAGTACCGCCTTACCTTGGAACAACCAGGCCAGTATACCTTTCGCATCTCCTACCTCGGTTACGAAACGCTGGAACAACAACGGGCCATACAAGCTTCCCGAACGCTTAATTTCAGCCTCGAAAAAAGTGCCGTCCAGTTTGACGAGCTAGTCGTCAGGGCTACCCGAGCCAGTGAACGTACCCCCATGACCTTCACCAACATCGACCGGATGGAAATTGCCGAAAACAACCTTGGCCAGGATGCTCCTTTTCTCCTACGCTGGACCCCTTCCGCCGTCGTTACTTCTGATGCCGGGGCCGGTATCGGATACACGGGCATTCGCATCCGCGGTACGGATCCAACCCGGATTAATGTCACCATCAACGGCATTCCACTGAATGATTCCGAATCGCAGGCCGTCTTCTGGGTGAATTTACCCGATTTTCTGACCTCTGCCGATGACGTGCAGATCCAACGGGGAGTGGGAGCTTCTACCAACGGAACCGGGGCGTTCGGTGCTACCATTAACCTGAATACCAATAAGATCAACAAAGCGCCTTATACTACTTTTGGCGGTAGTGTCGGTTCTTTCGATACCTACCGGGCTAATGTTCAATTCGGCTCGGGCTTGATTTCCGACCATTTCTTGCTGGAAGGCCGGTTGTCGCGCCTTGATTCCGAAGGATACATCGACCGGGCCAGCGCAGATCTGGATGCCTATTTCTTGTCGGGAACCTACCTGGGAAATAACAATTCATTGAAGTTCAATCTTTTTTCCGGACATGAGGTGACCTATCAGGCCTGGTTCGGTATTTCACCGGCTTTGCTGGAGGATGAATCCACCCGTACCTTTAACCCGGCCGGCACGGAAAAGCCCGGTGATCCCTACGAAAACCAGGTGGATGATTACCGGCAAACACACGCTCAATTGCATTATACCCACCAATTCAATCCCTTTTGGAATGCCAATGTAGCCTTTCATTATACACGGGGTAAAGGATTCTTCGAGGAATACGTTGCCAACCAGGCATTATCATTTTATGGGCTGCAAAATATTCAGATCAAAGATACCACGATCACCAATACGGATCTGGTTCGGCGGCGCTGGCTGGA
>CAZHNG010000549.1:1892-3159 GCA_964533785.1 uncultured Saprospiraceae bacterium
TAATGACAATTTGAATTTTACGCTGGGAGGCGGCTACAACATCTACGAAGGCCGGCATTTCGGCGAGGTCATCTGGGCGGAATACATGAGTGACGGTGCGCCGGAACATATTTATTACGATGAAGATGCCCGGAAAACCGATTTCAATATCTTTGGAAAATGGGATTACCAATTCAATGCCCGCCTGAATGCCTACCTGGATTTGCAATACCGCCGCGTTGATTATGAATTGCTGGGCTTTGATGACAGCGGAAATAAAGTCCCCCAATCCGATCAGTTCAATTTCTTTAATCCCAAATTGGGCTTGAATTATAACCTGAACAATAATGGCCGTTTATACGCTTCTTTCGGGGTAGCCAATCGCGAACCCAATCGCAACGACTATCTCGGCCTGACCGTCTCCGATCCACCCCGGTCCGAACGGCTTCTAAATACCGAGATCGGTTTCGAACGCAACTGGCAAACCACCGGCATCAACATCAACGTCTACCACATGTACTACCAGGATCAATTGGCACTCAACGGTGAGATCAACGATGTAGGAGAATTTACCCGCACGAACATCGACGAAAGCTACCGCCTGGGCGTAGAGATCAACGGTGGCCTGCGCATTACGGATGACCTGGAATTACGCGCCGGCGCAACCTTGAGCGAGAATAAGATCGTAGCTTTCGACGAGTTGATCGACGTATACGATGCCAACTTCATCAAAACCGGGGTGGAGGTCATCAGACACGAAAATACCGATCTTCCGTTTTCGCCCAATTGGATTGCCAGCGGGGAGTTATCCTACCGATTCCTGCGCAGTGCGAAACACGATTTGGAGGTTACCCTGCTCGGCAAATATGTCGGGGACCAGCAAATCGGTCTGACTTCCGACCCGGAAAATGTACTGGAAGCCTATTTTTTCTCCGACCTGCGAATGAATTATACGCTGAAAAATACCCTGGGGAAATCGCTTACTTTTACTTTATCGGTTTACAACTGGACGGATGAGCTTTACGCCGCGAATGCCTGGTCTTACCGTTATGTATTTGACGGAACGCCTTTGCTGGACCAGGGCTTTTACCCGCAGGCGGGGCGGAACTTTTTGGCGGGGGTTAATGTGGCGTTTTAGGGAAAACTGTTATGTGAGGCTGCATCAAAAGTTAAGTTTCTAAAAGTAAGGACGCTACTTGAAGTAGCGTCCTTACTTATTGCCTACTATCGTTTGGGTGCAGCCCGATTTTGAGGTACAACGATCGGATGTAGTACAAGCATCTGTAAT
>CAZHNG010000550.1:0-3156 GCA_964533785.1 uncultured Saprospiraceae bacterium
AAGGGCCGCTAAAGTCAGGTTATGCTGGTCTAAGGTTTCCTTCATGCGAACAGGATCGGAAAGATCACCGAAAAAACTTGTTTCCGGCTCAATACCGGTAAACCCGGCTTTTGACATAATGCCCATGATATGATCCAGTTTTCCTTTGTAGAATTCGCCGGGCATTTGCCAGGTATAGGTTTCACAGGCCAGTTTTATTTTTGCCATAGTTTAGTGTTTTAGTAAAAACTCAGTGGTCACCTTATTGAATCGTTCCAGATCCTCCCAATGATGGACGTGCCCTCCTTCCGGAAAGGAGACGTATGTTGAGCCTTTGATCCCTTCGTGTAGTATTTTTGAAAAAGCAGGAGGGGTGAAAATATCCATATCACCGACGGTGATCAAGGTTGGAACGTCAATCTTGGATAAGCGGTCCACCGTATCGTGGTGAATACAGGCATCTAGTTGGCCCTCAAAGCCTGCTGGCGACTGTGGATGGGGATTGTTCTTAGCACTTTGTTGCCCTTCCTTCAGTTCCTTCAATCCGGTTTCATAGTAGGGAGGGGCAAAGATCCAAAGCTGCAGCAGTTCCATAAAATCTTCCGGTTTGCTGGTCAGTCTGAGTTTTTTCAGGTTTTCGTAGACGGTCTTTGCGTAATTGTTAAACCTGGGCCAGGTGCTGATCAGGACGAGGCTCCTGACTTTATCCGGATAGTTGAGTGCCAGCTCTTGCGCTATGGCACCACCCATGGAGATGCCTGCTACCCGGGCCGTCTCTACCCCGGCATCATTCATAACCGCAACGACATCCTCCGCCATCATGGCAGTAGTATAAGGGCCGGGAGGTTGATCGGAACGGCCAACACCACGATTATCGATCAATATACATTGAAAGTGTTTTTCGTATACGGCGACGTGTTTTTCCCAGGTATTGCCGTCGGCGCCGAAACCCATGATGAGTACCAAAGGCTCGCCGTTACCCCTGATCTGGTAGTAGATCCTGCTGCCGTTTGAGGTTGTGTAATGACTCATGGTATCTGTTTAATTACATTTTCAACAAAAGGAATGGCTTTTTTAGCATCTGTTTCTGTGGTAGGGCAAAAGCAGAAATCAAAACACCACCATTCCAGGGGTTCTACTTCTTCTTTGATGGCGGTAATAACCTCTACAAAATCGATGTACCCTTCTCCAAATGGAGCATGGGTGCTGGTTTCATCATCGTGTAAGGTACCGTCGCTATCGATGAGGTGGAAATGGCCGATATGCCCTTTCAGCATATTGGCGAAAGCTACGACTCCTCCCTCCAGCGTTTCTTTTTCTCCGGATTGGCGGGCGCCTACTGCGGCGCACATGTAGGCGTGGCTGGTATCGAACAATACCTTGAAATTGGCATGATTGACGGCTTCGACGATGGCTTTTACCTCACTGGGTTTATTCAACCAGAAACCAGGTTCAAACTCCCAGACTAAAAGCACGCCGGCTTTTTGACAGGCTTCAGCCGCGGCCCGCCAGGTATTAGCCAACCGTTCAAACCGTTCTTGGTATACCGCCGGACTCAGATCCTGAGGTGGACTGATGGTGTCTACCCGCAAGGTGGTAATGCCCATATTATTGCAAAAAGCCAGGGCTTTATCGATCGCTTTCAAGTGATCTTCGGCGGGGACTTCGGCGGCCGGCACGTGACGAAAATCAGGAGCATAACCGGAAATACCCAGCCCATATTCTTCAATTTTATGCTTTAAGGCCTGGCACTTGGCTTTGGTATCATAAACATCCGGATGGGGGTGGGGGTGAAAACCGTTGATCTCAATCCCCTCATATCCTGCTTCTATTGCATAGAGCATGAATTCATCAAAGGACCAGGGATCTTTTTCAAAAGGTCCGAAAGAGAAAGCCCAACTGCCAATAGAAAAATTTGGTCTTTTCATACTGCTGCCCATTTTTGCTTGATCAATTGATATCCTTCCTGGTAGACTTCTTCGACGGGGGAATAGTTGCGCCACACGTTAATGGAGTTAGCAAACTCTGGTGTGATCGTACTGAATGCTTCCACCATCAGCCATCCGTTGAAATTCATGGACTTTAAAGTCCTGAAAACTTCGTCCCAGTCGGTATGCCCTCGGCCGGGTGTACCCCGGTCGTTTTCGCTGATGTGAACATGTTTAAGGTAAGGGCTGATGTGTTCGAAGGCAGATTTGTGACTCTTCTCTTCGATATTGCCGTGATGGGTATCATACATTGCTCTGACGTAAGGATGATCGATCTCATCCAATAAGGATCTTAATTGCGTCATGGTATTGATGAGGTAGCACTCGAAACGATTCAGCGCTTCCGGACACAGTAAAACGCCGGCTTGTTGAGCATAATCCCCCGCTTTTTGCAGCGTTTCAACGCTCCATTTCCGTTCGTCCGTCGTCGGTGGTCGGTTAGTGAAATGAGCAAAAGCAGAATGGAACGGCCCGCAGATCAGCTCCATACCGGCAGCCTCTGCCATATCGATGGCCCACTTTAATCTATCGAGCGCCGCCTCGCGAATGGCTTTGTCCGGACTGGCGGGGTTATTTTCCGCTAATAAAGAGGTTACTGCCGTTCGCCCCAGCTCCAGGTCTGCTAGATGTTTTCCCAATTGGGTATAGTGATTAATAGCTCCGTCGCCAAGGGGAATTTCGATACCCTCGTAGCCGGTTTCTTTTAGCTTTTCTATTGTGGGATAATGCTGTTCTGTAACGTGGTTGGTCCAGAGCAGCATGTTCATTCCTATTTTCATATGCGTTGATTTTCCTTTTATTCTAGACTTTTGACGCTAGACTCTAGAAGTTAGACTAAAAATTCTAACTAATTGACAATCAACGGAAATTTTATTTATTCTGAAAAATTGATATCCATTGAGTATCAGCGGTTTGTTGTGTAAAATCTAGCGTCTAGTGTCTAGTGTCTAGCGTCAAAAGTCCAATTTTATTGCAGGCTAAAAATAATAAGTTCGTGGAGAAGGCCGTAGAAATTGTTAGGGATAGTGAAAAAAAATTAGGCTGAGGTTGAGATCTGGAAAATCCTGGCGGGGCGCTATTTTGTTACCAAACGGAGTTTGGCAAGTTATTTTGCATCGAGACAGGCTTATGGGGCAGGGTGTTCAGTTTGATTGATGTTATGCACCAGCATGTATTTGTTAAAGGAATG
>CAZHNG010000551.1:0-3113 GCA_964533785.1 uncultured Saprospiraceae bacterium
GTAACAGACTAATAAACAGGTGTATGCACAAAATCATAAATCCCAAACAGGCTCTACGATGGCGCATTTCTTTGTCCGCCATCTGATTTCAAAATGGTATGATGCTGAAGAATTATATAAGCTTATAGTCTCACAGCGTTAATCCCTTCTGCAGCAATTTCTCATGTAGAACTTATAAGTAGAAAAAATTGCCACAAAAAGCACTAACCTGCCTGCTTGACCGTGCCGTCACGGGCAGGCAGAAACACAAAATTGCACTAACCTTTTTTGTGAGGATTTTGAGCTTTTGTGTTTTGGTGGCAACCCACGTACGTTTCACGTGAGAAATTGCTGTCCCTTCTGCCCGAAACACATAAAACACTGATTAAAAAATATTTATGAAATTCAATTGTTTGCTTTAGAACAAATAGACAAATGTATTCGCCAACACTATGGTGCAAATATTCAAAACTTTGCAGAAAGTTGTCAAACAACATAAAGCCATCTCTTCTTACTTTTAACATATATTATTTTTACTTATTTCATCACGTAACTCTGTATACTCCCCATAATTGAACCTTAAATTTTCAACATCATGACTAACCTAAAACTGTTTTGCCTCATCCTGTTCATTGCTGCTTTGCTGGCCTCTTGTGAAAAAACAATTGAAGAACCGAGAATAGAAACGGAAGAGACTATTGAATTAAGATCATTGGAAATCCCCGGTGATAAACGATTCAAATTTACTTTCTACGCCAGTGCCAGGACGAGCGGTGCAGAAATGCCCGAAGAACCCGTGCCGTGTGCACCTTCCGCTCCTATCGATCAAAGAGGAGAAGGTAAAGCCTTCAAACTAGGGAATTTTTCCGTACAATTTACCTTTTGTGGAGATCCCAGCACCGTTCCTGAAGGATTTATTGACTACGACCGAGCCCGGGCTACCTTTATCTTTGAAAATGGTGATGAAATTTATGCGGAAGGAGAAGGCAAAGTAATCTTTAATGCGCCGGGGTCTAATCCAAGTGCTTTCTTCAAAGATTACTTCTACTTCACCGGAGCAAAAATAGACGGCGAAATGAAACCTGCTTCCGGCCTCATGCGAACCAATAGTAAGGTCTTCAATATTTTGACGCCGGATGAATACACGCAGCACGTATTCAGAGGCGTATTGGAAGTTGGAGAGTAATTTTTAAGCTAAGTTTGTAAAATTTGATAAGGGCCGTGCTAGAGTAAATTCTTTAGCGCGCCTTTGTATTTTTATAACGGCTGCAAAATCGTTCCATTTTAAAAGTGGCTGCACAATGCAGTAAAGCCATAGAGGCCGTTCTTGAAAATTGTACTAAAATGTGCTCGAATTTATTCTATCCAATGATGAAAAAGACCCTGCAAGTATACATTCAGTCGTTTGTAGTAATGCTAAGTATTTTCGCATTTAGTTCGTGCGAAAGTATTCAAACCAATCCGGAGGACAGGCAACCTGAGATCCGGGGTATTTATGGCAACCCAAAAGCCTTGTGGGAAAAAGGATACCGACTTGATGAGATTGGAGTCAATGCCATTTTTGTACACAGCGGATCAATTCGGCCCGATATGATGAGACGCGCTCGATCAGAAGGAGCGAAGGTTTTTGCTGAATTTGCAACACTCAATGGTAAAAATTATGTTAATGAACACCCGGAGGCATGGGCCATCAATGAAAAAGGGCAGCGTGTAGAAGCGGCTTCCTGGTTTATGGGGGTTTGTCCTACGGAGCCAGGATTCCGCCGGTATCGCTTTGATCAGCGGAGAAACCTCCTGACGAATTTTGACCTGGATGGCGTCTGGATGGATTATGTACACTGGCACGCGCAGTTTGAAGAGCCAGAACCTATACTGCCCGAAACTTGTTTCTGCGATCATTGCCTAAATCGCTTTTCGAAAGAGTACCATATCGAAATTCCTGCTGGAAGTACAGCGGAAAAAGCGCAGTGGGTACTTAGCCGGGAGGAGACAAAGTGGCGCGAGTGGCGATGCTTGGTCATCCTGGAGTGGGCCAAAGAAATGAAAAAAATCATTCGTGAACTTCGCCCCGAAGCGCTTATTGGATTGTACCACTGCCCCTGGAATGACGATGAATTCAATGGTGCTAGAAAACGTATTTTGGGACTAGATTACGACTTACTGAAAGAAACGATCGATGTGTTTTCTCCAATGGTATATCACGAACGTATGGGTCGCAGAGCTGCTTGGGTGGAGGAAAATATAAGCTGGTTCTGTGACCGGGTGGAAGTCCAGGAGGGAACCTTTCCCAAGGTGTGGCCAATCGTCCAGGCGCACGACTCACCGGGAGTTGTATCGGAAAAGGCCTTTCAAACGGTATTGACAGGTGGGTTGTCTGCTTGTTCCAGCGGAGTGATGATGTTTACGACCGGAGCGGTGGCAGAGAATAAGGGAAAGCTGGAAGTGGTTAAAAGTGTGTATGGGGATGTAAGATTAAGTAGCCATCAATGAGATTTTCTGCCTAAGTACCATGCCAGTCAAGCGGATCTAAACAGGAAATTAGAACAGCTTAAGGATATTTAATTGGGAAAAGTATTAGAGAAGGTTGGCATCAAAGTAGAATTTCAAACACAACTACTTCGAGGCATTTATCTTAGTCCTGGCCTTTTAGACGATGTACTAAAAGGTAACTGGACGTACGTACAAGCATTATTGACAGCGGGGCTTTTCATTTTTTTAATTGCGGGATTGAATTAGGTCAATTTGTTGTTGGCACAGTCTTCTAAAAGATTAAAAGAGGTTTAGGTTGAATTGAGGTTCATAAATAGAGTTATAAAGCTATTTTGATCTATAGAACTATGTGAGATTTATTCTTCGGCTATGGTCTCCACTATTACGTCATCCCTTTCGAAGAGATCTTTCTTAAATTTAAGGCCTAAACCAGGTAGGTTTGGTGGTTTTACTTCTCCGTTCTCAACCTGAGCTCCTTTTCCTATTTTCGGTAAACATAGTCCCAGGATTGCCGCACTACCAGTCTCTAAAAATATCCTTCTTTTCATTTCTGTATTAATCGGTTTAATTATATGACTTGTAATATGACCTAGACTTTTGACGCTAGACTCTAGAAGTTAGACTAAAAATTCTAACTAATTGAC
>CAZHNG010000552.1:0-3110 GCA_964533785.1 uncultured Saprospiraceae bacterium
TAAAAGCCACGAAATTTTATTATTCGGGAAAAGTTAAGCATTTTACTGCTGGTAAATTACAAGGCGGAAGAATCGAAACTAATATTTCACTAAATTTATTTGGGATAAAAGGCAGTTATACTGCCGCACTAGCCCGTCAGTCAAATCGCGAGAAAAATGTGGGAGTAGAAACTGCTGCCTGGTTGACGGAAGATGGGGTGTTGGTCAGTCCGATTGAGTATGACGGTAATAAAAATACTGCAACAACATCATACAATGGGTTTTACAGTTTAAGGATTAGCGGTTATCAGTTATCTACGATTCATAATGGACAGAAGCACAGGATAATTGGACAGGTTCATACTCACCCATCCTCAGATCGAGGGCTAAGTGATGATGATCAGATCTTCGCGAGAAAAATCGGGGGACGACCGGTCTATACACTTGGACCAAAGTATACACATAAAGGTTTCTATAAGTCAGGAAATTATTATATGAATTATTTTACTAATACAATAAACCTGACTACAGGTAGGATTAAACTTCTAGGAAAATGAGACCGAGTTTTTGTTTTTTGATCGCTATCCTATGGTTGGGCTCTTGTTGTAAGTCAAAAGAAGAACATTTGGTGAGTATAGTGGATAACACTTTATTGCAAATACTTGAAGATTTTCAAAGGCGTGAAATACCAGAAAAGGATAGAATAATTCTTTTAGAATTATATGAAATTAGCCCTAGAAGGGTTTATGAAATTAGCAAAATTGAATATCCATATCAAATTGACTCTTTGAATCAATATTTTATCTCGAGTGTAAATGCTGTACCTGTATTCATAAGCTCTCCGTATACCTTTCAAATAGACATGCCTTATGATACTACTAAAGTAAGGAAGATTGTCGAGAAGATGTATGTTAACTATTTAAACGAAAGTGATTATGAAATTCATTTAGACAGTATACTATATAAAAGCTGGTATTATGCAAGTGGAAATCCATACTTCGTTTTCAATATGAGGGATAGTGTTGCTAAGTATGGGAATGTTAACTTGCAGTACCAAAGACTTGATCATATGATTGAATAAATCTGAACGGAAGGAGAAATAAACGAAGTCAGCGGCCGATACCGGTATCGAGTATCGGGATGGTGCGCAGGTAAGCGAGGAAACTTTAAACAACCTCTTTGTTAAATAGAAAAAAATACGTAGAATTCGTTCAAAAAGTCAAATCGGTGAAACATTTTTTTGAAGGAGGGGGTGTTTTATAGGGGGTGTTGTCCAGTCAGAGACTGGATGGTGCGCTTCACGAGTCAGAGACTCGGAAGAGCAGAGCGGTCTAAAAGCAAGGACGCTGCTCCGAGCAGGGTCCTTGCTTTTATTATATTGATTTGTACTAATTTGTCTTTAGAACCTATTTAATCTCCAACAACTCCACTTCAAAAATAAGCGTAGCAAAAGGATCGATCTTTGGAGGAGCGCCACGTTCACCGTAGGCCAGGTTTGGAGGAATGAACAGCTTCCATTTATCGCCGACTTTCATGAGTTGCAAGGCTTCCGTCCAGCCGGAAATCACCTGCCTGACACCAAAAGACGTCGGTTGCCCTCTTTTAATACTGCTATCGAAGATGGTGCCGTCCAATAATTTGCCTTCGTAGTGAACGGTAACCTGGCTCGCAGAGGTTGGACTAGGACCATCACCCGATTTTAGTACTTCGTATTGTAAGCCGCTTTCGAGCGTGGTTACTTCCGGTCTTGCGCCGTTTTCATTCAAAAACGCTTCACCCTCAGCAATGATCCCGGCGTACTGATCGCGTTTTTTATTTTTAAAATATTCATCGATGATCCTGCGTGCATTCATTTCGGTGATTTTCAATTCATTGCCGTTGATGAGATCGGCAATACCATCGGCTAGAGAACCGGCATCTATATCGTTCAAACCTTGATCTTGCAGGCTTTTTGACATAACTACTCCTAAACTATAAGAAACTGAATCCATAGGTTGATTTTGTGCGAGTGATAATTGACAACACGCAACAACTATAGTAATGAACAATAGATTTTGCATGTACTGCTTAATTTTGTGAAGCTCAAAGGTAAGAAAATTATTGACCGGAAATGAAAGTTTGTGATTATCGTTCGCAGCTTCCTCCGATTAATTGGTAGTGATTAGGCGTATCGGCCTGCCTTACCGATAAACCGAAACTGGCTTGCAGCACCTGCAATACCTGCTCTATTGAATCATTCTTAAAGTGGGTGGTATACTTACAGGTGGCCAGGGCATCGTTGAGGATCTCAATCTGGACATTATAATGTTTTTCAAGGTCATCGATAATTTCCTGCAAGGGTGTATTGCGAAAGGAAAGTTCTTTAGTCATCCAGGAATGCGCATTCAAATTTCTAACCGAAACTTTATCGATTCCTTTGCTGTTTTGGGGATCACAAATTCCCTGCTCGTGCGGCAAAACGATGATTTGTTCCGAAGAATTTCTTTCTTTGAAGGCGACGCTGCCTTCGTTGACCTCTACGATAGCAATTTCGTTCTCAGCGTAATTTTTGAGGTTAAAAGCGGTACCCAATACCTCCACCCGGGTCATAGGTGTAGTGATCGCAAACGGCCGATTGGCTTGTTTTCTAACTTGGAAATATCCTTCTCCCCTAAAATGAACGGAACGTGTTGCCTGAAAACGGTCGGACCAGTCGTACGTTAAAGTAGAATTTTTATTGAGGGTTACTTCGGTTCCGTCGGGTAGAGTTATAGTGGCGATTTCCCCTGAATTTGTAGTTATCGAGCCCGAACCGGTATAAGCGAAGTTTTGCCACCAAAGACCGATCGCGACCAGGACTAAGACAGCAGCCGCAACAGAAAAAGCAGGCCTCCAAAGCACCCTGATTTTGCCGGTACGTTCCGCCTTGATCCGCTTTTTGAATCGCTCCAAACCTTCTTCAACGTCAGGCTGGTAGTTACTGGGGTAACTTTCAACGGCGCGCCATATTTTATCTATATCGTTCATAATCAAATACTAGAATTCAACTTGAGTTGAATGTATTCTCTATTTTTTGTTTGTTTGGATAATTCTTAAATCCTAGACTTTTGACGCTAGACTCTAGAAGTTAGACTAAAAATTCTAACTAATTG
>CAZHNG010000553.1:0-3104 GCA_964533785.1 uncultured Saprospiraceae bacterium
CAATTAGTTAGAATTTTTAGTCTAACTTCTAGAGTCTAGCGTCAAAAGTCTAGATCAAAAGTAAATCTTAAAAAACAATGGCAAAATTAATCACCGCAAAGAACACAAAGGCCCGCAAACCTGCCTGCCTTACGGCATCCAGGGATTTTCTTCTTCGCGCTTCTTTGTGAACTTTGCGGTGTATTATTTGGTCTCAGTGTTGACTTATGAGACAACCTCTTTGGCTTGGCGTTTATCCATTCAGTACCGCCAGTACCTTCTCTGGCGTATACGGCAAATGCCGGATCCTTTTACCGGTTAAGGCACCAAAAGCATTGGCGACTGCCCCGCCAGTGACAGGAACACCGGACTCTCCTACACCGGTCGGCTTTTCCGTCGAAGGAATGAGTTGAATATCAATACTTTCCGGAATATCCGCCATCCTCAGAATGGGGTAATCGTGGTAGTTGGATTGTTGTACCACCCCTTTTTTGAAGCTGATCCGCTCCGTCAAGATACTGCTTAGCCCCATGATGATCCCCCCCTCCATTTGCGCGATGACATTATCGGGTTGCACAACTACTCCCGCATCCAGGGAAGACCAAACGTGGTGGACGGTAATCTTACCGGTATTCCGGTCTACCGAAATTTCACAAACACAAGCGGCCAGTGATCCGCTTCTTTCTGCGAAAGCAATACCCCGGGCCCGGCCTTCTTGTACCGCAGTACCCCAACTGGCCATATCGGCTACGGTTTGCAATACTTTCTGTGCGCGGGGATAACCTTTCATCAACTGCATCCGGAAATCAAAAGGATCAGTGTTTTGGTCGGCAGCTATCTCATCGATAAAAGCTTCAATGGCAAATTTATTAGGCCCGTGGCCTACGGCACGCCAGTGTTTGGTACGAATACCATGATCGACATTGCGCACTTCGATCCGTTGATTGGGAATGGTGTAGTATTGCGTAGTTGCACCGGAACCCAATAACCGGTCGCCGGTGCCCGTAATAATGTGATGCCAGCCAGTAATGTTTCCTGATTGGTCAACACTCGCTTTCATGCGTTGTAATGACATTGGACGAAACATGCCGTACTGCACATCGTCTTCCCTGGTCCAGATCAATTTTAGGGGACGGCGAACCACCTTAGCCAATTCCGTTGCCTCCTGAACAAAATCGGAAGCGGATCTACGTCCAAAACCACCGCCGAGATACATGGGAAAAAGCTCCACTTTTTCAGTGTCAATGCCCAGTACCCTGGCTACCGCCAACCGTGCGCTTCCCTGCGCTTGCGTACCGACCCAGGCCCGGGCACTTTGGCCGTCCTCCGCTACCGAAACCACTGCATTGAGCGGCTCCATCTGCGCGTGATAAACGTGATCATTTTTATAATCGATAGAATACGTTTTTGTACCGGACTGCCAGGCCTGGTCGATATTCCCTTTATCGACCATTACGTCACCTTTTGCGGAAGAATCGCCGGCAATAGTTTCGTATTCCTCGTAGGCCATTTCGCTAGTATGACTTTCGGCGGTCAATCCTTTGCTCCACTGAATTTGCAATTGCCCTTTTGTTTTCAAAGCCAATTCCAGTGTTTCGGCGATGAGGCCAATGCCGTGTTCCAGCTGTACTACTTCGAGGATGCCTTCCGTATTCTTAATGGCATCTTCATTGAATAAAGTCGGGGTCGCTCCGTTAACGGGTGATCTGGAAATGACGCCGTAAACCATTTCCGGGAATCGTATATCCATCGAATACATCGCCGAACCATCTACCTTGGCAGGAACATCAAAGCGAGGCATGACTTTTCCGATCAATCTGAAATCTGCAGGGTCTTTGAGCTCTTCCGGTGAAAATTCAGGAATATTCTCTATAGGCTCAGCAAAAGCAGCGATCTCCCCGTAAGAAAGTTTTTTACCGCTTTTTTTATGAATGACATGGCCGGGTTCTGTTGTCAATTCTGCCACGGGCAAGGACCATTTTTCGGCAGCACTAGCCATCAAGACGAAACGGGCTTGTGCACCACACTGACGCATATGATCGTAGTAACTCCTGACTGTACGGCTACCCACCGTGATCATCGGACCGCCGGGACTACCATCCCACCCTACCCCGTAAATTTCCGGCTTTACTGGAGAATGTTCGATGTGTACTTTAGACCAATCGGCATCCATTTCTTCGGCAATGATCACGGGGAGTGCAGTCATACTTCCCTGCCCCATCTCAGCGGAAGGATTGTATATGATGACTTGACCATCTTCGCGTATCTGTACCCAAAGATTAAGCGGCCGTGTTTCCAGCTCATTTTCCAGGACACTTTCGTCTTTTCTACTCCCGGTTAAAACTTTTGGTACGATAAATGAAGCGGATACCACAAAAGTAATACCACCGGCAACGCCTAGAAATGACCTTCTCGATAATTCTTTTTTAGAATGCTTTATATATTTTTCCATGATTATCCTTCTTTTGCAACTTTTTCAATGGCTTTAATAATGCGCATATAGGTTCCGCAACGACAGAGATTGCCATTCATATGCGAAATGATCTCTTCCCGGCTGGGCCGTTTATTCTTTTCCAATAAAGCAGCCGCTTGCATGATTTGCCCGGTTTGGCAGTAACCGCACTGTGGAACTTGTTCCTCTACCCAGGCTTGTTGCAGGGGGTGATCACCATTTTCCGACAAGCCTTCGATCGTGGTTACTTTTCTGCCCGCGGCCAGAGAGACCGGCGTTATACAAGCCCGCGTAGCATTACCATCCAGGTGAATGGTACAGGTACCGCATAAGGCCATTCCACAACCGTATTTCGTACCCGTGAAGCCCAGGTGCTCGCGCAGGACCCAGAGCAAGGATGTTCCGGGGTCAACGTCGACTGTATGTTCCTGGCCATTGATTTCAAGTGTTATTCCAGCCATTTTGTATAAGGTTTTGATTTTCTCAAAGATAAGGATTGAGAAGTAAAAGTAAGAATTGAAACTATGGTTGAGGCTCTGGCACAATAGACATATCCGTCCACGTGGGGCCCGCCTGGGTCTGGGCAGGCTAAGCGTTAATTTATCGTATCGAGTAAAAAACGCTTGAAATCTTTGATTTTTCGAGACTTCGTCTCTTAAAATTTTTATCGAAC
>CAZHNG010000554.1:0-3103 GCA_964533785.1 uncultured Saprospiraceae bacterium
TACGGCCGTCGGCGAAAGCTTGGCGGCGGCCCGCAGGCGGTTTTTTCCACTAACCTCCTTTCTTTCCTCGTCGTTACTTTACATCAGATTTGGGCTGCACCCTATAAAATCAAGCGATGGGCGGATGGTTGGATTATTCTGGCAGTAGTGATGATCAGTACGGTTGTTGGATTTTTACAAGAATACAAAGCCAATAATGCACTTTCCCAACTCAAACAATTAATCAAATATAAAGCTAAAGTAATCAGAGCAGGAAAAGAAATGATAATCGCTCAGGAGGAAATTGTTCCTGGTGATATTATTCTTCTAAATCCAGGAGATAAAGTTCCCGCTGATGCAAGAATTGTTGAATCCAAAAACCTGGAAGCTATTGAGGCATCTTTGACTGGAGAATCAATGCCTGTTGAGAAAAACACCGAAGTCATGGACGAAAAAACGGCTATGGCGGATAGAAAAAATATGGTCTATTTAGGCACGGTAATCTCAAGGGGAAACGGTAAAGCCGTAGTAACTGGTACTGGAGCGAAAACCGAAATTGGCCGTATAGCAAGTATGGTTCATGAAACCGAAGAAAGCGTCACTCCCCTCCAAAAGCAAATGCTTGGCCTTGGTAAAATGATCGGCATTATTTTAATCGTGGTGAATGTAGCGATTTTCGGTATGGGTTTACTCATGAGTAAACCGCTTTTTGAAATGTTTATGACCTCTGTAGCTATGGTTGTGGCCGCTGTTCCGGAAGGACTTTTACCGGCCATGACTATCATTTTGGCGATTGGCATGCAAAGACTGGCAAAACAGAAAGGATTGGTAAGAAAAATGCTGGCTACTGAAACTTTAGGCTCTGTGTCTGTAATTTGTTCGGATAAAACGGGCACTCTGACACAGGGAGAAATGAGAGTCGTTGAAGTCATTACTGAAAACAAAAAATTATCCCCTGACAGCAACAGTTTCTCTAAATTAATCGAACAAGACGACGACGCCAGTCCAGTAACGGCGTTAAAAATAGGATTGCTTTGTAATAACGCAATTGTAGAGAATCCGGATGATGAAATAAATAAATGGAATATTATCGGCAATCCAACGGAAAAAGCACTTTTGCTGGCTGGAAATATCTTAGGACTTCATAAAAAAAATTTAGAGAAAAAATTCCCACGTATTGCAGAACTGCCTTTCGAATCAGAACATAAATACATGGTGACCGGGCATAAATATAAAAACGATCAGTTGATCACTTGCATAAAAGGCGCTCCGGAAAAAATTTTGCCATTTATGTCTTTTGTTGATGTAGAAGGGAAGTCTGAAAAATTAAGTGAATCCAAAAAGGAAAAAATAAAAAACCAATGTGATGATTTGACTGCTACTGGCCTCCGGGTAATTGCTGTGGGGTACAAAATTAAAAAGTTCGAAGAAAAAAACATCGAAATTGATCATGATGATCTGAAAGACTATGTGTTTGTGGGCTTAATCGCTCTTAAAGATCCACTCAGGCCGGAAACCAAAGAAACCATAGAACTTTGTCAAAGCGCGGGGATTCGTCCCGTGGTAATTACGGGTGACCATAAACTTACAGCGATGGCCATCGTTAAGGATTTGGGACTTAAAGTTTCCGATCAAAACGTAATGGAAGGGGTAGAATTAGACCGTATTTCCGACGAAACATTAAAATCCGTCATTAATAAAATTGTCATTTTTGCTCGGTTCGTATAATCCCTTCCAAAACCAGTTTGTCAATTGGTCAACAGTTTTTGGATTTTTGATGATCATCATTGCCGTTTATGTACCTTTTTTAAATGATATTTTGCACACTGTACCACTAGGGATAAAGGAATGGCTGGTTTTGATTGCTTATGCTACGGTAGGCCTGACCATCTATGAAGTTGGGAAAAAGGTTTTTATTGTTCGAGAAGTAAATGAGAGGCCAAAATAGTGTCCCTATCTGCGGTGAGCGGACTGGGACACTACCTGTCCAACCACACTTTACCTGTTTTTCAAGATCTGACGGGAAATGACCAGTTTCTGTATCTCGGAAGTACCTTCTCCGATAGTACACAACTTAGCATCCCGGTAATATTTTTCAACGGGAAATTCCTTAATGTAGCCGTAGCCACCGTGTATTTGAATGGCCTCGGTGGCAATTTCCACAGCCGCTTCGGAAGCATAGTATTTAGCCATGGAAGAGATCTTAGTCGTCTTTTCCCCCTTATCCAGCATTTCGCCGGCTTTGTGGGTCAACAACTCGGCCGCTTCTACTTTAGTGGCCATATCAGCCAATTTGAAGCTGATGCCCTGGAAGGAGGATATCGGTTTGCCAAACTGTTGGCGTTCTTTAGCGTATTTGACGGAGGCTTCGTAAGCTCCTTTGGCGATACCTAATGACAGTGCCGCGATCGAGATGCGCCCGCCGTCCAGGATTTTCATGGATTGGATGAAGCCCTCTCCTACTTCACCTAAAATCTGACTTTTGTGAACCCGGCAATTATCAAAGATCATTTCCGCCGTTTCTGATGCCCGCATACCCAGTTTATTTTCCTTCTTTCCGCCGGAAAAACCTGGCGTTCCTCTCTCCACAACAAAGGCGGTCATACCATGGCTATCCAACAATTCTCCCGTTCTGACGACCACTACGGCCAAATGCCCGCTGATCCCGTGCGTAATAAAGTTCTTCGCACCATTAATGATGTAATAGTCGCCATCTTTCTCAGCAACGCAGCGCATCCTTCCGGCGTCGCTTCCCGTATTCGGTTCCGTTAATCCCCAGGCACCAATCCATTCACCGGTTGCTAATTTGGGGATATAACGCAATTTTTGTTCTTCTGAACCGAACTTCAGAATGTGGTTGGTGCATAATGAATTGTGAG
Source organism: uncultured Saprospiraceae bacterium (assembly GCA_964533785.1). Classification (GTDB taxonomy): domain Bacteria; phylum Bacteroidota; class Bacteroidia; order Chitinophagales; family Saprospiraceae; genus JANQRV01. The sequence goes on from CAZHNG010000554.1 coordinate 2,859, forward strand.
CTGCAACCGACAAGCCGATCGAGCCGCATACTTTTCCTATTTCTTCTATAATAGTAATGTATTCTCTGTATCCGAGACCTGCTCCGCTATACATCTCAGGCACCAGTACGCCCATGAAGCCATAGTGACCCATCTCATGAAAGAGGTCTTTTGGGAAATGTTGGGTCTCATCCCATTCCATGACGTGGGGCCTGATCCTCGATTCTGCAAAATCCCGCGCACTTTCTCTGATCATTTGCAGGTTT
>CAZHNG010000555.1:0-3057 GCA_964533785.1 uncultured Saprospiraceae bacterium
AATTAGTTAGAATTTTTAGTCTAACTTCTAGAGTCTAGCGTCAAAAGTCTAGAATTTATATTAAATTTAAGAAAATATTTTGATTAATGAGTAATAGTACATTGGGCTTGAAAGTTTTAAAATGAAGATTTGAGCATTCAGAAATGCGATAAAAAATTCCAGACAGCCTCTAAAATTTTAAAGTATAATCTAAATGAGGGACCAATGGCATCAACCAGGCCTGTACATATCTGCTATTCTTTTGAATGCTATTATTTTCAATGTTATATTCCCGCTTAAGCCGGTAATACAATGGGTTTTTACGATTATAAAGGTTATAGGCCCCAATACTAATGGCATGTTGTACGGGTCCGGTCTCAAATAAAGCATTCAGGTTAACGTCCAATCGATGATAGGCCGGCATCCGGAGTTCATTCTTTGCGCCAAAATCCAATCCGGGAACCCCTGAGGTAGTGCCGGGATCATTATCCCCATCGGGCACAACGACGATGTATTCCTCCTGAGGAATATTAAACGCAAAACCAGTGGTATAGACCCAACTCAAGGAAGCGCCTAACCATTTGTTGAATTGATGCCGGGCATTCAGGTTGACACTATGCCTCCTATCCAGCCGGTAGGGGTACGTTCTTCCAAAGTTGATGTTTTCAAACTGACGATTAGCGTAAGACAGGGTATACGCTAACCAAAAGTTGGTAGTGGGCATATTATGTTCCAATAGTATTTCTAATCCGTAGGAGTCCCCCTGTCCGGAAGTAATATTGTCTTCCCAATTGTTCAAAAAATTTGCTCCTTCCGAATATTCGATCAAACCATCGAATTTCTTGTAAAAACCTCCAAAGCTGAAACGGGTTTGATTCCGCACGTAATCGAATTCCAGGCTGAACACATCTGCCGTCTTTGGTGCTACTTCAACCGTGCTGGGAACCCAAAGATCTGACGGCAACCCAAGAGAAGACCTGGACAAGCGGTGTATAAACTGTTCCATCCGGGAGTAACTTGCTTTGACACCCAAAACCGGATCTATTTGCCAATACATTGATAAACGGGGTTGCCACGAACGATATATTTTATCTTGAAACTCCCAATTGACATGAGCAAGACCGGCGTCCAAAGATAATTGATCATTGATCATAAAATTGTTCTCGATATAAGCGCCATACTCGTTGGTGCTGGCCCGGTCATTATTAAAATTTTGCGTATCAAAACCGGACAGGTCTGCGTTATAATCAGTTCTAACACTGAAAGAAAGAGCGCCCGGCCGGAAAAAATGCCGTGTATAATTAAAGCCAAACCGCACATAATGTTGCGGAGAGGGCATGAAATCAAAATCGAGCTTCGCGCCAATATCTTCGATACCCGATTCAAAACGACTGATGTTGAGTTCTTTACTGGAAGCCACCTGATCGCTGATCCAGGACAAAGAAGAGTCTATTTCCAACAAATGATTATCCACCTCCAAACGACTATAGATGAGCGTTAGATTGGCAAACATCTGATCGCTTACAACACTGTTCCACCGTAGGGAAGTAGTAGTATTTTTCCAGTTAAGGCCGTTGGAATAACTGTAATCGGCCTGTCCGCCTATATTGTCATAGTAATAAGATTTATGCAAATGACCCTCGTCCGAAAATTGATCGTTTCCGCGGTATACACTCAGAAAGAGATGGTTTTTGTTGGAAAGTTTATGGTTGACCTTAAGGTTCAAGTCATAAAAATCATAGGTGGTTTGTCCTATTTCCCCGTTGCGCTCTTTTTCTTCCCTGGTGATCGGCGACAAGTACCAATTCACCAAAGATTTTCTTGCCGAAAGAAAAAAGGAACTCCGGTTTGGAATAATGGGGCCTTCCAGGTATCCTTTTACCCCTAGTAAGTTGATTCCCGCACTCGCATTAAATTCTTTTTTATTGCCCTCTTTAGTCCTAATGTCCAAAATAGAAGATAATCGGCCATTGTAACGGGCGGGAAAGTCGTTTTTGTAGAGCGTAGCCTTATTGATCGCATCTGAATTGACAATACTGTACAAACCTGCGCCGTGGGTAAAATAATATACGGGGACATCATCGATCAGGATAAGGTTTTCATCGGGATTTCCGCCCCTTACGGAGAATCCTCCGATACCATCCGTCCCTGTCTGAATACCAGGCAGCAGGTGAATAGCTCTTATGATATCTTTTTCTCCTCCAAATCCAGGTAAATTCCATAAGGCCTCTTCATCAAAAGTATGCACACTCGTACCTTTGGGTTCATTGCTCCACAAGCTGTCAGAAGCTATTGTTACCATAGCCAAATGGGTAGTTGCAGGCTGCAAAGTGATATCTACCTGAGTATTACTTTCCAGGTTAGCACGGTAAGGTTGTAATACGTATCCAACGTAACTGTATTTGATGGCCACCTCATCCGCGGGAAGAGTTAAGCTGTAAAACCCATATTCGTTGGTTGTAGTACCCTTACCGCTGTACGTATCGTAGATACTGACCCCGATCAAAGCTTCTCCCGAATACGCATCTTCCACAAAACCACTGATGGTCACTTTTTGGCCGGTTGTGGCCTGATCACTGTACAATACAATTTGGCTACCGACAACCCGGTACTGAATATCCGTATCGCGCAACATCAGATCAAGAATATTGCTTAACGGCTGATTGTAAGCTTTAAGCGTTATTTCTTTATCCGGAATGATGTCATTACTGAAAGAAAGGTGAGCATCCGCCTTATCAATCAACAAATACAAAGCTTTTTCAAGCGGCTGTTGTTTGATGTCTACATTCAATAGCTTATCGAGAGCACCTTGGGATTTTCCCACCTGAAGCCCGAAAAAAAATAACATACTGATAATAAAAAGATACCTTCTCATCACATCAACTTGACACTATAAAGATAACTTACTATTCCGGAAAAAGCTGAGGTCCAGGTTTTGAAAATTGTCCGTAAACAGGCAAATAACTGCTGTTGTATAACCATTTCCGACTGGAAAGCTTAAAATAACGCATTTTTTATCACCGGTAAGTGGATGGACAATTATAAGTTATGCTTATTACACACTCTCCTGACGTTTAC
>CAZHNG010000556.1:0-3055 GCA_964533785.1 uncultured Saprospiraceae bacterium
TCATTGCTTAGCGCTGCTAGGCGGCTTCAAAATTCGAAAAGATATAAATAAAAATCCCTCATTTTTCCAATTTGAATACACCGTCTAGACAAGTCTATTATACTTTTTTTGGTTTGTCCTTTAGTTAACTATTTTTGACAAGTTAAGTAAATTGGCTTTTATGTTACAATCTGTTGCACGGATTATTTCCTACATTTTTCACCCTTTATTGGTGGTAACTTACATGCTGATCATTTTGTTGTTGGTCAATCCATACCTTTTTGGCATCCATTCCATCGGCGATAAAATCGGGGTGTTGTATTTAATCCGGGTTATTATATCGACTTTCTTTTTACCGGCCTTTGCGATCGGGATGTTGAAGTTTTTGGGGATGGATCAGTCGCCGGAGATTAAGGTCAGGGAATCGAGGTTTATTCCCTTTATCATTACGGGTAGTTTTTACTTGTGGTTGTCCATCAATTTTATTTATAATCCCGATATCCCAAAATCCTTTGCCTCGTTCTTGCTGGGCGCAACGATTTCCCTGTTCCTGGCTTTTTTCATTAACCTTTTTTCCAAGATCAGCCTTCATACGCTCGGCATGGGTAATTTGATCGGCATGGTCGTCATCACCATGTTGTTGTTCAGTTATGATTCTTTCAGTTTTCCATTCTTTGGGTTGGGGACTTTTGAAATGAGTATGAATTCCCTGTTGATGCTAATCCTCCTTTTTGCGGGCCTGGTCGGCACTTGCCGATTTTTAGCAGATGATCATGAACCCTTGGATATCTACGGTGGGTATATCATTGGCATTTCCTCTCAGTTTTTGGCCTTGCGCTTTCTACTGTTGTAAGGATTCCATTTTCATAACAGGATTGTTCCGCTCCTCCGGAGCTCGATATGGTTGTGTCCTGTCTGTTACAAAGCTATCGCTCTTCCAGAGCTCTTAAGTAAGACTATAGATTCTAGACACTACTCACCTTGCCATGGCTATGGTATATACATATCTTTTATTTATGATGGACACACCATTCAGAGAATGGATATTTTGCGCATCGAGACAGAGTCTCTCGCGAGCAGTACCGGCGCTGCTAGCGAGAGACTCTGTCTCGATGCAGCATAACTTGCCAAACTCCGTTTGGACGCCTCCCTCTAAAGGGCTGATTTTCAGTCCATAAAAAACTTATGTATATGCCTTAGGGCAGGCGGGCTAGCGGTCACGGTAGGTGGGTGCCAGTATGGCCGGCAGGTGGCATCTGCTCTCTTATTCACGTCTTCCTAATTATTTTTCTTTACCGTTTCGTAGAGTTCAATCCAATCATCTACGGACACCTTTTCCATCAATTCACCGATCAGTTCATAGGGGATATCCTCCATCTTTTTAAAGCGGATACAACTCTTCCCCATGTCCAATTTCCGCTTGGCGTGTTTCGGATATTCCCCGACAAACCAATCGTGTAGGGCTTCATCCGTATAAATAGCGGAATGGTACAGCGCAATATGACTTTTTTGGGAAGCAATGTGGGTAAAGGGCAACGGTTCGGACGGTTTGACATGGTAACCATCGGGATACCTGCTGTGCGGAACAACGTAGCCGATCATCCCGTATTGAATTTGCTCTTCAAAACCGGCTGGAATATGCTCCAGAATAGTATTCCGCAATTGATTAAAATACGGCTTACGCTCTTCAGGAATGGCCTCAAGATAGGCTTCTACGGTAGATACTTCGTATTTCATAGGCTGATCGATTTAATGCACTTGTATTTTAACAGCAGTACAGTACAAAATAATCTTTTTTTGATAAAAACAGCAATTCTCAATTTGATCAAGAAAGATGAAATTGAGAATTACTATTATCCCTGTCAATCTTGAGTGTTATTATTACTTATCGGATCATGAGTTTTTTAAGCATCCCAGATTAATTTTTCACCAGGACAGACCCGTTTCATTCTTTTTACGGCGATCTGAATTCAAAAGTGATCACATCGGCATCAGTGGCGGAGGTTCTTTTAGGCGTTTGGTTGAAAGGTATTGATTCAATTGTAAATGCTTGTAGCTTACTGACTGGAAGGTTTTTTCGGGGTATATTTGTGTAGGGGAAGATTTGTCCGAATAGCAAGATAATGTACTAGTCAAAACAGACCACGCAAAATAGAAGCAAACAAATGGAAATATTGAAAAAGATCGTCATGACAGCTATTCTTTTGATGCTCATTTTGGAGTGTACAACAATTAATGAAAACAACTCTGGATTACCCTGGTAAACACACGGTAAACTTCAGGTATCCGATAACTACCGCTATCTGGTTCATGAGGATGGTACACCATTTCTTTGGTTGGGGTGCACAGCATGGGGAATGACAGAATGGCTCAGCCGTGAGGATGTTGATCTATACCTCGACGATCGAAAATCAAAAGGCATTAATGTCGTCCAGCTCTGTTTGTTTTGGGGAAAGCGTGTGGATTATCCCACAAGATTTACGGCTAATGCCCCGAATCCATACGGACATAAAGCATTTTTAGAAATAGATAGTTTTCCAGATGCGTCCCACCCGGCAATTGCCGAAGGCGGGACGCCAGAAAACCCAAATGATTATTGGGATCATGTTGACTATTGCCTCGAGGCCATTAAAAAACGTGGTATGTACGCAGCCGTGCTACCATTCTGGGGAAGAAGGTACGTCAATGCCAGTCACAACCATCAATCCCTCAAGGTTTTTCACGAGGATAATATTTCCGGATATGGTGAATTTTTGGGTAAACGGTATGGTTCAGAGCCTCATATAATCTGGGTGAATGGTGGTGACGTAAAAGCCGATGACGGAGGCGATTTTGTACCTACCTACAGGTCATGGGCTGAAGGGTTAATGAAAGGAATAACAGGAGAGACCGTTGAATGGAATGAGGATTCGGAACTGTGGGATGCAGCTCTTATGACCTATCACCCCAGTGGTGCGCCCATGATAAATTCATCCAAATGGTTTCACAATGACCCCTGGCTGGACTTTAATATGATTGAAACATATGAGTGTGTCACAAATTAGTGTCAATTAAATATTAAGCGGCCCTTGCTGTG
>CAZHNG010000557.1:0-3018 GCA_964533785.1 uncultured Saprospiraceae bacterium
TTCAGCATAAAATTTGCCTTGCTTTCGCTCGTTCATGACCCACCGAACAAGTCTATTATTTTTCTTTTTCAATCCCCTTCAACATAGGCACAAACCTGAAATCGCCAAAATCCTCGGTTTCAATCTCGGTTTCATTCACCCGGGTTACTTTGAGCATTTTTTGCCCATAGTCCCCGACGGGAATAACAATGAAACCACCAATAGTGAGTTGTTCGATCAATGCTTTCGGAATTTCGGGAGCAGCCGCTGTGACGATGATTTTGTCAAAAGGAGCAAACTCCGGTAAGCCTTTATAGCCATCTCTTAAATAGCAGCGGATATTCCCCAATTCCAATCTTTCTAACAGTTCTTTCGTTTTATGATACAAGCCCTCCTGTCTTTCAATGGTATATACCCTTGCCCCTAGCAATGCCAGTATCGCTGCCTGGTAACCTGAGCCCGTCCCAACTTCCAGTATTTTATCTCGCTTATGAACGTCTAGCAATATCGTTTGAATAGCAACCGTATATGGTTGGGAAATGGTTTGATCAAAACCGATTGGAAAAGCCTTATCAACATACGCCCACTCCTCGAAGGCTTTATCCAGAAAAAAATGACGCGGGAGTTCTCCCATCACTTTTAAAACGGCTTCATCTTTTATCCCCTTATACCTGAGCTCTTCCATGAGCTTTTTCCGCATTCCCTTGTGCCGGTATGTATCTTTTAACATAGTAGATTTAAGGATTTGAATAGTCAGCTGGATACAAGATTACGTTTTTTCTTTTAAACGAGCTACTTTCTCCTTCTGAACAAGAGAACAAAGAATGTCCCCAGCATCCCTTGTTCCGATGTATCTTGTCAACCACATTATATTTCCTGAAATTCGCAACATTCAATTTTATTGACGTTTAAATCCTTGAAAGTAGGTTTTTTGCCAATCAAATTCTTATTTTTAAAACTATAAACATAGCGTTAATCACATTTTAAAACAAAGTTCAAATGAGCAAAATCAAATTCGGAACGGATGGCTGGAGAGCCATTATTGCCAAGGAATATACGGTAGAAGGTGTTAAACGAGTAGCGGAAGGATCAGCCCGGTGGTTGCAAAATAAGGGGGGGGAACAGGTAGTGATTGGTTATGATTGTCGATTTGGAGGAAAAATGTTTTCTGAAGTAGCTGCTCGGGTGTTCGGTGCCTTTGGTATCAAAACACTGTTGGCTCCCGATTTTATTTCTACGCCAATGGTATCTTTAGGGATTGTAAAAACTGACTCTGATCTGGGTGTAGTTATCACTGCAAGCCACAATCCGCCCGAATACAATGGCTTCAAATTAAAATCAAAACTAGGCGGGCCCATGATTCCCGATGAAGTAGCAGAAGTGGAAGCCCTGGTTCCTGATACAAGTACCTTGGAACTACCTTCCCTAAAAGAGATGCAGGACAAAGGCCTTTTGGAATACGTTGACTTCGAACAAGTTTATCTCGACCACGTTGCTGACAACTTCGATTTAGAGTTGATTAAAAATTCTGGTATTAAAATCGCTTACGATGCTATGTACGGAGCCGGCCAAAATGCAATGAAACGCCTGCTTCCCAATGCCTTTTTCATTCACTGCGATTTTAACCCCTCCTTTAGAGGCCAGGCCCCGGAACCAATTGGTAAAAACCTTCACGTGCTGGCCCATATCGTTAAAACCAGTCCTGATATTACACTGGGTATTGCTAATGATGGTGACGCCGACCGAATTGGAATGTATGATGAAGATGGCAACTTCGTCGATTCTCATCATATCCTATTGTTATTATTACTTTATTTACATAAATACAAGCAACAGACAGGAAAAGTCGTCGTCACTTTTTCCGTTACTGACAAGATGCGTAAAATGGCGGAAATGTTCGGGTTAGATATCGAAATCACCAAAATCGGCTTTAAATACATTGCTGAGATCATGGCTAACGATGACGTGCTGGTCGGAGGAGAAGAGTCGGGAGGACTTGCGGTCAAAGGCCATCTACCAGAAAGGGATGGTATCTGGATTGGACTTATGATCATGGAATTTATGGCCAAAACCGGAAAAACGATCAAAGAATTGATCCAGGAAGTTTACGATACTATCGGTACATTCGCTTTTGACCGGGACGACCTCCACCTGCCTGATGAAAAGAAATGGGCAATTATTGAAAAATGTAAATCCGAGCCTTTTCAAGCCTTTGGTGATTACCAAGTCAACGGTGTCGAAGATATTGATGGATTTAAATTTCACCTGGGAGACGGAAAATGGTTACTCGTTCGTCCCTCTGGTACAGAGCCGGTATTACGCGTATATGCGCAGGCACCTACTCACGAAGAAGTGAGAACCATTCTTGACGCTGGTCATCAAACTATGCTGAATTAAGATAAAACCATATCAATGTGAGGAATACCATCATCCAGGTATTCCTCTCCTATTTTAACAAAACCGAAAGATGAATAGAACCGAGTAAGGTAGGTTTGAGCAGCGATCTTTGTAGGCACCTTTCCAAATAACTGTTCAGTATGCACAAGTGATCTTTTTACCAATTCCCTGCCTATTCCCTTTCCTCTTGCCACCTTCGCAGTCAAAATTCTGGTGATCGCTGCGTAATTCTTGTATTTTTTTCCCGGAGAGATCATTCTGGAGTACGCGACTAATTGCTCACTTTCTTTTTTCCATGCTAGCAAGTGCCATGCTTCTTGATCAAGATTATCAACATCCTGGTAAGCACATTCCTGCTCTACCACAAACACTTCCTGTCGCAAGGCAAGAATGGCATACAATTCCATTAAAGTTAATTGATTAAAGTATTTTAGTTGAAACTCTACCTGCATGCGCCTTTTGCTTTTTTCAAAGATAGGTTACCCTAAAAAATAAGGGCACATCTGATCGATGTGCCCTTATTGAAAATTTCTTCTAGATTTTTGAACCAGAACCTGGCAGGTATCTGCCAGGTCTAATTTATTATCCTATTACTCAAGTGTAATCATCTTCTTCGTTGCAGTGTAGTCAGCAGATGTAAGC
>CAZHNG010000558.1:0-3015 GCA_964533785.1 uncultured Saprospiraceae bacterium
TAAACCCTACTAATTTTTATCAATTTTCCAAATCTTTCGCTTGCGAAAGATCAGTACTTTAATTCAAAAGCACAACAAAATAACATAATCGATGAAGCTCTTCTCCAGGTATGTCGGATACAGCTTTATTTTTACCCTCATTATTCTATTCTTTAGTTGCAGACAAGACTCTGGCAGTACAGTTAGTGTAGAAACTGGAATACCTGACCGGATAGACTTCAACTTTCACGTCCGCCCGATCCTTTCCGATCGTTGTTATGCCTGCCACGGACCCGACGAAAAGGCGGTTGAAGCCGGCTTAAGACTAGACCTTGAAGAAAGGGCTTTTGCTCCTTTACAAAATAGTGCTGGTTTTGCTATCGTTCGGAAAAAACCGAAAGAAAGTGAATTGATCAGCCGGATATTCAGCACTGACCCGGAGTATATGATGCCTCCCCCGGAGTCAGAGATGGTCCTTAGTGAAACAGAAAAGAACATCCTTTACAAATGGATACAACAAGGTGCGGAGTGGAAAAAACATTGGGCATTTCTTCCTCCCGAAGCAGCATTACCGGATATAGACCGAGAAGACTGGATGTCCAATGAAATAGATGTATTTGTACACAAAAAACAAAAAGAACGGGGATTAAAGCCTTCACCTGTAGCGCCTAAAACCCAGCTACTACGCCGCGTTACTTTTGATATCACCGGTTTGCCGCCTACTCCTGAGGAAATTGAAGATTTTCTTAACGATACTTCTGATGATGCTTACGAAAAAGTAGTAGACCGCTTATTAGCATCCCCTGCCTACGGGGAAAGAATGGCTACCGTATGGTTAGACATATCTAGATATGCCGATTCGCACGGATACCAAGATGACCGCCCCCGCACAATGTGGCCATGGCGCGATTGGGTCGTCAAAGCTTTCAATGACAACCTGCCTTACGACAAATTTGCCACCTGGCAGATTGCCGGAGATCTATTACCTAATGCCACTTACGAACAAAAACTGGCCACCGGCTTTAACCGCAATCACGCTATCACCCAGGAAGGTGGGGTCGTCGCCGAAGAGTATTTAACCGAATACGCTGCGGATCGAGCACAGACTTTCTCTACCGCCTTTTTAGGATTAACGATGGAATGTGCCCGCTGCCATACCCACAAATACGACCCTATTACCCAGGCAGAATATTATTCCCTATTTGGCTTTTTCAATAATATTCCCGAAAAGGGGCAGGTAAGTTATTTTGACCTTGCTCCAAAACCCAGTATCCCTTTGCAGGACCCTCTTTTTGATTCTACCGTTACTCAGATAAAAGATTTTATTGCGCAACAGGAAGAAGCTTTACTGACATTGAAAAATTCTCCCCCGGAAACCTTCCAGTCCTGGGCAGAAAATGAATTCAACCCGGCATCAATTAAAGAAGAACTAAAAGAAGGATTACTGGCTAATTTCAACCTAAACAAAACCATCGATGATCAATTCCATTCTGAAGTTCCTGGCCAACCTGAGGGTAAAATGAATATCAATCTGCCCGTTGAAATTCCGTTTCCTGAATTTGTTAATGGAAAAGACGGGAAAGCGTTACAATTTAACGGAGCAAATTTTTTGTCCCTGGGTGAAATCGGTGACTTCGATTGGTATGATCCCTTTTCTTTTGGAGGATGGATAAAACACAGCAACGCTCACGAAAAAAATGCAGGCATTTTCGCACGTCGCAACGGCGAGTTAAAAAGAGCCGGTTACGACCTGGTGCTCACGCCGAACAATACGGTAGCTGCAAGACTGATCAATGATTACAACCCAGACTATGACGTCAATTTTGCAGTTGACGTAGAAACCAGGACCCGTATTGCTCCCAATAGATGGCATCACGTATTTGTCACCTATAATGGAAATGGAAGGGCAAGTGGATTCCGATTGTATATCGATGGGCAAAAACAGGATCTGCAAATTAAGATGGATAGCTTACGGAATAAGACGATTTTAAACGGTAATGACTTCCTGGTTGGTAATTGGAATCACCGCGCCCGGGAACTCGGCGACCTTTATGGTTTTAAAGGGGGAATTGTCGATGAGGTATTATTATACGATCGAGAGTTGAGTCCGTTGGAAGTGAAGACCATTGCTGGCCAACAGCAGTCATTTTCGAATAAGGAATTATACGCTCACTATTTATTGAAAAAAGATGAACGCTTCCAAAACATCAAATCTAAATTGGATAGTCTCCGCAAGATAGACCTAGAAAAGCCGTTCATCATGGTCATGGAAGAAGTGGATACGGTCAAGCCTACTTATCTACTCGAACGAGGAGCTTACGATGCCCCCAGCAAAGAAGTAGAACGGGGAACGCCTAAAGCCGTATTAGCCTTTTCATCCACATATCCCGATAACCGGTTAGGTCTTGCCCAATGGTTGTTTAATGAAAAACATCCACTGACAGGCAGGGTAATTGTCAACCGGTTCTGGCAGTTGCTTTTTGGTAAGGGTATAGTGGCCACACCGGAAGATTTTGGCAACCAGGGTGCAATGCCTACGCATCCGGAGCTATTGGATTGGCTGGCCTTATACTTGCAAAGAGAAGGATGGGATCTGAAAAAATTAGTCAAGTTGATTGTCCTTTCTTCAACTTACCGGCAAGATGCAAGCATTTCAGAAACAACCCTGAGGAAAGACCCCGATAATAAATGGTTGGCGCGAGGGCCTTCTCAAAGGTTAACCGCCGAAATGTTACGGGATCAGGCCCTGGTAGCTTCCGGTCTGTATTACGAAAAACTGGGTGGAAAATGGGTAAAACCTTATCAACCACCAGGTGTATGGAGGGAAATGGCTAATCAAATTGGGGAGAACAAATACCGGCCCAGTGAAGGACGCGACTTGTACCGCCGTAGTCTGTATACTTATTGGAAAAGGACCATCCCTCCGCCCAACATGCTAACCTTTGATGCGGCAGAACGCGTTGTTTGCAGCGTAAAAAGGCAACAAACCAGCACCCCTTTACAATCCCTGATTTTGTTAAATGATCCGTTATTCAT
>CAZHNG010000559.1:0-2991 GCA_964533785.1 uncultured Saprospiraceae bacterium
GAAAGCGACCACTCTAACAGGAGGACAAAATAGAATCGCGCACTTCTTTAAGTATTCTCCTTTATTACAGATGCTTGTACTACATCTATCAAATGTTTCAATGGAAATATGGCTTTAAGAGCATGTTGACTATTTTGCAAAACATTAATACACGCAGTATGAAAAGTATCTACAAGACCTCTAAAGCCAAAAAAAAGGTGCTTGACCTCTACGATAAAAAATTGAAGAGCCTTGACTTTCCAATTGAGGAAAAAGATATTAGCACCTCTTATGGCACGACCCGGGTAATTATTTCAGGAAACCCCGAAGGAAAGGAAGTAGTGCTTTTCCATGGAGTTCATGCAGGTTCTCCTTTAACATTAGAGTGTGTCAAAGGTCTTCAAAATGATTATCACTTCTTTGCTATTGATACTATCGGTCAAGCCACTAAAAGTGCAGATACTTCAATAAAAATTAAAGATGATTCTTTTGCAATTTGGGCAGATGAAGTGTTGGATGAATTAGCCATTAGCAATGCAGATTTTATCGGCATTTCCTACGGAGCCTATATTCTTCAGAAGCTCATAGCCCATAGACCTGCTAAAGTAGGTAAATGCGTACTTGTTGTTCCTAGTGGGCTGGCTAACGGTAACTTTTGGACCTCATTTACCAAGCTTTCTATTCCGCTCATCAAGTTCCAGATAACCAAAAAGGACAAAGACCTTCGGGAGTTTGTAAAACACTTTATCGCAGAAGATGATAATTATATGTTTGAGTTTCAAAAAGCCATTTTAACGGGTGTCCACCTGGATTATAGAAGACCGCAAATTTTGCAATCAAAAGACGTAGAACACTTCACAAACCCTATTTACATTATAGCAGCTGATGATGACGTTTTTTTTCCTGCTGAAAAAGTTATTGCACGGGCGAAAATAGTATTTAAGAACCTGAAGGAGGTTTACCTTTTGAAAGATTGCAAGCACATTCCTTATGGGGCCCATTTCAGTGAAATTGAGAATAAGATAAAGCAATGGATAAAGTAAAACTGGACTGCCATTGTCGTGCGAAAAGCGGTAATATTGGGTATAAAGCATAGGTAGGTAGCGGATTTCTGAAATTCCCTACGGTTCATACTCGTATCCGTTGGCGATAATTGATCATAAATTCATCAATAATTATGTAAATGATAAAACAATCATGAATAAAATTGAACGAAACAAAAAACTAGTTAACGATGCCTTTGAACAGTCAAGAAAAGGCAATAGGGAGGGATTCATTAATGCTTTATCAGATGATTTTAAGTGGACTACCATCGGCTCTACTGGTGTTTCAGGAACTTATGATGTGCAAGGGCTTTTGGATGAATATTTCCCGAAAGTTTTCGCCTCATTTGATACCGTTCCTGTTATTGTGCCAGACCATATTATTGCTGATGAAAATTTCGTAATTCGTCTAGGGCACGGTGAGGGCGGGCTTGCCAAAAACGGTGTAGAATATAACAATATCTATTGCTTTGTAATAGAGGTAGAAAACGAGAAAATAAAATCTATTACAGAATATTGTGATACGGCACTTATTGAAAAAGCCGAATTAGGGAAATATTAAACAACTACGGCCAACATTAAATTTAATCAGCGTTGGCATCCCATGCTATCGGAGCCAACGCCAATCTATTTTGATCTGTATCTTATTTTGAAACAATCATCTTTTGCGTGCTCACCTTTCCATCTGCCGTCATGATCGTCACATAGTAGCTGCCATCATTCAAGTTTGCCGTATTGATATCCATCTGGTATTCGCCCGCCTCTTGTTCCCGGTCTGCCAGTACCTCAACCAACGTACCGTTCTCTCTTCTTAGTTCGATCCGTACTTTCCCTTGCCCTGGCACCTTGTAGGTAAGGGTATTCATAGTGGTAGAGGGATTGGGGTAAATAGACATTTCCAAGCCGGAATCTATAATTGAAGTAGGAACGTTTTCCGCATTTGGGTCGAGTAGCAGGAAGCGGGCTTTATGAAACCCTGAACGCTTGCCTTTTCGTTCAGACTGATGTTGATGCGTACTTCTTTTGTGCTTTTTCATCCGCTTTTTTCCACCCTCCCATTCTCCTTTTGGATGCTCGGGTAAATATTCCTTGGCAATTTCCCGCATTTCCTTTTTCCATTCTTCGTGTTTAGGCGCCAGTTCTTCCAGTAAAGATTCGATATCCTCGCTGTATTTTTCCGTTAATGCTTTCAAAGTAGTTCTGGCGGCTTTCTTTTCTTCGGATACTTCCGGTCTCTCGTGTTCCCCTTTTTCATGCAATCGGTGATGCTTCCTGATCTGACGCGGACCAGGCAAATTATCCCCCAACTGAGTGCGTAATTCCGCTAGCGTAGTTTTGTCTTCAGTACTGAGCACATCTTCCAGTTTGGCCCTTTGAGCCAACATAACCGGCTTAATATTTTCATCGTGATAAGCTTTCATCGCATCGTGTAACCCTTCCTTATCCACTTTTTCCCACGCTGACCTCATTCGCTCCCGGTGTACCTTTTTCTTCTCTTCCAGCAAAGTACGTTGCTCTTCCGTTAAGATCTCATCGATTTGCGTTTTGGTGGATTCCATGAAAGTTTTCACAGCATCTCGGCGAGCTTCGGGACTTTCAAACTCCTGCTCCCTTAGTGCTTTCCTTTCCGATTTGATTTCTTCTTTCAGCACTTCCAGTTTTGCTACCTGGTCTTCGGTAAGCTTTAATTCCGACTTCAGTTGATCCAGTGCGCGAAACATCTGACCGTCGCGGTGAGGCGGATGTTTTCCTGGTTGAGCCATAGTAATTGTGCTGAAGCAAAAAGTACACAACAGTACCATCCAACTAAACAAAAGATTTTTTTTCTTTCTCATGATGACATTCTTTTTTAATAATGATATAATATTTGGACATAGCAAGCTCATGGTCAATGGCATTGACTTAAGGAAGCTACATTAGACTTGTTCGGCGGGATCATCAAACGGCTACAAGCGGCAAATTTTATACT
>CAZHNG010000560.1:0-2985 GCA_964533785.1 uncultured Saprospiraceae bacterium
TCGTAGTACTATTACCGTGGAATTTGAACTAGGAACTGATCTGGAAGCGGCCGCCAACGATGTGCGGGATAAGGTTGCCATCGCACAACGAAGACTTCCTCCGGATGCAGATCCCCCCACCGTATCCAAATCTGATGCCAATGCCACGACCATCATGGCACTCACTGTACAAAGTGAAAATCGCGATCTGCTCAGTTTGAGCGAAATCGCGAATAATATTTTCAAGGAACGGATTCAAACCGTACCCGGTGTTTCCAACGTAAGGATCTGGGGAGAAAAACAATATTCTATCCGCATTGAAATGGATCCTGGAAAACTCTCCGCCTACGGCTTAACTCCACTAGATGTTCGCAATGCTTTGCAACAGCAGAACCTGGAACTTCCTACCGGGAAAATAGAAGGACGACGCACCGAACTAACCATTCGAACCTTTGGCAGGCTGAACAACCCCGAAGAGTTTTCTGAAATGGTGATCAGGGAAACGGAGGGGATCATCGTACAACTGAAAGATGTGGCAAAGGTATCTCTGGATGCCCGAAACCTAAACACCGCTCTGCGGGGTAATGGGATAATCCGTATGACAGGGGTGGCCATCACGCCACTTCCCGGTTCTAATCACATCGAAATTGCGGATGAAGTGTACGCCAGGGTAGAACAAATCAAGAAGGATTTGCCGCCTGATATTAGCGTTGGTATTGCTTTTGACCGTACCTCCCCCATTCGCAAAGCAATAAATGAAGTACAGGATACCATAATGATCGCCTTTTCCCTGGTGGTTATCGTGATCTTTTTATTCCTCAGGAACTGGCGCACCACCCTTATTCCCGTAATCGCCATTCCCATATCATTGATCGGCTGTTTCTTTGTCATGTATTTGTTTGATTTTTCCATCAATATTCTTACCCTCCTTGGAATAGTATTGGCGACCGGGCTCGTGGTCGATGATGCGATCGTGATGATGGAAAACATCTACCGGCGGATAGAGGAGGGACAGCCCCCCAAAATAGCGGGCTACAAAGGATCAAAAGAAATTTATTTTGCGATTATCGCCACCAGTATTACCCTGATAGCGGTGTTTTTACCGATTATCTTTTTGAAGGGACTTACGGGAAGGCTTTTTCGGGAATTCGGTATCGTGGTCTCCGGAGCAATAGTGATCTCCACGATCGTTTCCTTGTCTTTAACGCCGATGATGTGTTCCCGGTTTCTCAAGAAAAAAGAACGTCACTCCTTGTTGTATAGGATCTCAGAATCATTCTTCGTCGGGTTAACGAACTTTTATAACTTCACTTTAAAAGGTTTTTTGAATGTACGATGGCTGGCATGGCCGTTAACTGCCGGAGCTGCGGGTGCCATTTTTTACTTCTTATCCATATTGCCCAGTGAATTAGCACCGATGGAGGATAAAAGTGCATTTCGGTTGTACGCAACTGCCCCGGAAGGGACCTCCTACGAAGTGATGGACGATTATATGTTACAAGTATTGGATTTGCTGGATACCCTCTCCGAAAAAAGAGCGTATATCGCAGTAACTTCCCCTGGCTTTGGATCAACATCGGCGGCTAACTCCGGCTTTGTTTTCTATTCTTTGACCGATCCTTCCGAAAGAGAAAGGAGCCAGAGCGAAATTGTCCAGAGCCTATATCCCAAACTGTCAACATTGAACTATGCCAGGTCCTTTATATCGGAGCGGCAGACCATTGAAATCGGTAGGGGGTCGAGAGGGTTGCCGGTACAGTACGTTATTCAGGCTCCTAATTTCAATAAATTGAAGGAAGCTCTTCCGGTTTTTATGGAAGAAGTAGAACAACACCCGGCCTTTTCAGTAAGCGAATTAGACCTGAAATTCAACAAGCCTGAATTACACATTATTATCGACCGCGAAAGGGCAAGAAGCCTGGGCGTTACCGTCCGTGACATTGCTGAAACGCTGCAATTATTTTACAGCGGGCAGCGCTTTGGATATTTTATCCGCAATGGAAAGCAATATGAAGTAGTAGGAGAAGCTAGCAGAGACTTTAGAAATGACCCGGGTGATCTTACAGATATTTACGTACGCAATAATGAAGGACGGTTGATCCAGCTTAGTAACCTTGTTCAATTTACGGAAGAATCAAATCCTCCAACGCTTTACAGGTATAACCGTTATATCTCCGCTACGGTATCTGCCGGTTTGGCTGATGGTTATACCATAGGACAGGGGATTCAAGCAATGGATGATATCAAAAACAAAGTACTGGATGATTCTTTTTCTACCGCTTTGAAAGGGGCGTCCAAAGATTTTCAAGATAGTGCCGGAGGCTTAAATTTTGCTTTTTTATTGGCCTTGGCTTTGGTTTACCTAGCTTTAGCAGCACAGTTCGAAAGTTTCCTGGATCCATTGGTGATCATGTTTACAGTACCATTGGCCTTGACCGGAGCTTTGCTGGCATTGTGGTGGGGAGGCCATACGATAAACGTATTCAGCCAGATCGGAATAATTGTTTTGGTCGGTATAGTAACCAAAAACGGTATTCTGATCGTCGAGTTTGCCAATCAAAAAAGAGCGGCCGGGCTGTCCGTAAAAGATGCCGTTGTTCAGGCGGCGACCCAAAGGTTAAGACCAATCTTAATGACCAGTATGGCCACAGTGTTAGGGGTAACACCAATCGCTCTAGCGCTCGGTTCCGCTTCTACCAGCAGGATCCCGATGGGGATTGCGATTATCGGCGGATTATTATTTTCGCTGTTGCTAACCCTATACGTTATTCCAGCTATTTATTCTTATTTCAAACCGGAAAGACCTCCGGAGGAAGCATTGCCCGTAAAAGAATCGGAAGAGGTCGAATTGGTTAGTTAAAATTGAACTTTTTTCAAGGCATTAAGAACAAGTCTAATAACACTTCTGGTGATTAACGGCTATTTTCAACGCAACCTGCAAAAACAATTAAATAGTAATGCGAATCAAGGGTTAAAACACCCATTTAGAAATCGCGGCAGCGATTT
>CAZHNG010000561.1:0-2973 GCA_964533785.1 uncultured Saprospiraceae bacterium
CCCTTAATCCCATTTCCTCATCGATTTGGACAAAAATCCGGTGGTTCAAAATACTAAGAAACTTATATTACAGTGTATTAAACGATTGCTCAAAAGGTCTTTGATTTGAGAAGTTTGTTTTTTATACCAAAAAAGAATCAGAAAATATGAATGCTGTAGAATTTAGTGCTAAGTTTAGTGAATTAAATGATTTAATGTTTGGATTTGCCATGCGATTAACTAAAAATAGAGAGGACGCCAAAGATCTGATGCAGGAAACTGCAATGAGAGCTTACGCAAACGTTGGCAGTTTTCGTAGTGGCACCAATTTTAAAGCATGGGTTTCTACTATAATGCGTAACTCTTTCATTAATAGGTATCGGAAGCGTAAAACACGGAACGAGGTAGAGCAACCCATCGAAGAAATGCAGTATGCTTTGAGGGACAAAACCGTTAATTCTACTGCCCACTCCAATATTATGAAAGAAGAAATTTTAGGAATGGTAGGAGAATTGAGTAATACATATCGCATTCCCTTCCTCATGCAATTCCGCGGTTTTGAATATAAAGAGATCGCCGAACACCTCGAAATTCCCATCGGTACCGTAAAAAGCAGAATTTTCTACGCCCGCCGTGAATTGCGTAATAAGATCAAATTACGCTACCACGACATTCAAGCTATTCGCCAATAAAAAGGTAAAAGCTGTGCTAACAAAACTTTTACGGAGATTTGCCCATTGATAGCAGCAATTCTCAGGTTGGTCTTTAAAAAGTACTAGATCAAAACATACTGAATAGGGCTGTTTCCGATTCTCCTATGTGTTTTTACCCAATCACGGGCAACCATGATCACTCAATGCACGGGTTCCTTCATTTTCATCTTTTAGCGCGATTGTCTTGATCGACTAGAATCAAATTGAGAATTGCCGGCAAGAATAGTCCGTTGGGTATATATTTTTGAACATCACGCAATAACTGCCGTTTTACCATAAAATCCTTTATTTTAGAATATGGAGCAATTCGGAAATGCCTGGGAAAATCTGGTCGAAAAACTCGAAGGATGGTTGTTCGCAATTATTTTGGGGCTTCCAAATTTTATCTTGGCGGCAGTTTTCATGACAGCGGGAATCTTTTTCTCCCGCTACCTGCGCAGATACGTTAGTAAATTAATTAGGAGGCTTACCAAGGAACAAACTATAATCGATGTGTTGTCAAATGTGATAACCATCGCTTTTTTATTGATCACCTTATTTATCACCTTAGGTATTCTGAATTTAGATAAGGCGCTCACTTCTTTACTGGCAGGTGCCGGAGTGGTCGGGTTAGCTGTTGGTTTGGCACTGCAAGATCCGTTAGTCAACCTTTTTTCGGGAGTAATGATGTCGGTAAAAAAATATTACAACATCGGTGATTTAGTAGAAACCAATGGTTTTCTGGGAAATATTACGGAAATAAATTTAAGGACTACTATTCTGCTTCGTCCGGACGGTCAGGAGGTGATATTGCCCAACAAGGATGTTATGCAAACTTCACTGATCAACTATTCTCATAATGGATGGCGAAGGATAGAGATCCAGTGCGGGATCTCTTACGGTGATGACCTGGAAAAAGTGAAGAGAGTTGCTGTAAATGCTATTGAAGAAACATTTGAATTGACGCGGCCGGCGGAACTGTATTTTAGTGAATTTGGCGATAGTTCGATCAATTTCGTGCTTTGGTACTGGCAAAACGTGACCAGTCAGCGAGAATATCTCGACCGCCTCGACCGCGGAATAATAGCGCTGAAAAAATCTTTTGACGAAAACGATATCACCATTCCATTTCCCATTCGCACTTTGGATTTTGGCATAGTTGGCCGCGATCGTTTGGATGATCTTTATCCCCTGCAACATTTTAAAAATAATAATTGAAAATAATATGTACAGAAATAATCAAGAATCTACTGATAATCATGCTTACCGGGGTGGCCACCACAATTTAGGCGCCCGGGAAAACGCATTGAAAGAATTGAGCAGCCTCATTGATCGGATTGATAATAAAATCAAATCATTGGCTAATTACATCCGCAATGTAAATAAAGGTGATAATCAGGCGATTAATAAGGTGAATCTTTTAAAAAGGATCAGGAGTACGATTAAAAAGGCTTATCACAAAACTTTTGCAGCAAGTACCGAGGAATGGGAAAATATGCGCTCCGAAATCCAAGACACCTTCAACGATGCTAACGATAAAGTCTTTGTCGGTAAAGGAAAAGAGGATAAATAAATTTGTGTTACCGTGCACTAATGCTTAAAATTTTAAATCTCTAGAATTTATAACCTGGCTTTTAAAGAAAATTTTTAACCAATAATTTCAATAAAAATGAGTAACGAAACAAATACCTGGCCGGAATTGGCCATTGGATTGTACGACAAATTAACCGGTCGCAACGCTGAGATCACCTACGAATTTAAAAATATGGAAATCGAAGTACCGAGTGGAACCGGCGAAAATGTACAACACGCAAAATGGAAGCTCAATGGAGCGTTAACCATTCATACTAAAGATAATACTAACCAGTAAAATGGTATAGTATAAAAATAGGAGAGAGGTAGGATTTAAAAAGCTTATCTCTCTTTTTTTATAAAAAAATAGTAATCAATCCCCTAAATTTATGACGATCAAAGGTAATCTTGAACTCGAACACTCCACTGGTACGGTAATGATAAGTACCCAAGACCGAAATACGATCAACTTGAATTTTTCAAACCGCAAAGTGCTGTGGCAATTCTATAAAACCTATCAGCAATTGAAAGGCACCCTACCTTTTTTTAAGGAAGGAAAGTTTATTGATGACTATGAGTTTGAGCTGTATTTAGCTGAACGGAAATTATTAAAAGTAGGAAAGGGAATTATGGGAAAAATCTTTCGGATTATTTTACTTTGATCGATCAAAAAAATAATAGACTTGTTCGGTGGGTCATGAACGAGCGAAAGGGAGGCAAATTTTATGCT
>CAZHNG010000562.1:0-2967 GCA_964533785.1 uncultured Saprospiraceae bacterium
TGCCCCCATTGCTCATTGAATTATTGCTCATTGTTCATTGAATTATTGCTCATTGCCCCCATTGCTCATTGAATTATTGCTCATTGTTCATTGAATTATTCCTCATTGCCCCCATTGCTCATTGAATTATTGTTCACTGCGCAAAGCCTCAATAGGATTAGCCAAAGCCGCCTTCGCCCCCTGGAAACCAATAACGATGAAAGCAATTGCCAAAGCTAACAGTCCAGCAAACACGAATACCCACCATTGGATATCAACCCTGTAAGCAAAATCTGCCAGCCATTGGTACATGAAATAATAAGCAATGGGAGAAGCTACTGCAAGTGCTATAACGATGAGTACCAAGAAATCCTTGGAAAGCAGTCCTAGTATACTGAAAACATTTGCACCCAGCACTTTGCGAATCCCAATTTCTTTATTGCGCTGCTCTGCAGTATAGGTGATCAAGCCTAATAAGCCCAAGCAAGCCACAAAAATGGACAACAAAGTAAATGCGCTCAGAACCGAACTAAACCTTTCCTCAGCTTGATATTGCCCATTGACGCTTTCATCCAGAAACGTAAAACTAAAAGGTGCTGCTGGGGCAAAATCGGACCACAGCGATTGAATTTTATCTAAAACCAAGCGCTCAGTACCCGTTTCCAGTTTGGCGACCACAAAGCTGTGGGGTAATTGATAAGCTTCGGCTGATTCGCGAAATAAGGCAAACGGCTCGATGCTTAAGCGAAAGGAAGCATTGTGAAAATCTTTCATTACCCCAATGACTTCATAGCGTTGATAATTCCCTCCAGGATAGGTTAAATACTTACCAATGGGGTTTTCCCATCCAATTAAATCAACCGTTGATTCATTAATAATAACGGCCGTAGAATCCAATGCCCGGGTTTTATCAAAGTTTCTGCCTTCAACAATTTCGATGCCCATTGCCGGTACAAACTCCTCATCCACCAGGTACGAATACAGGGTAAGGTCTTCAATGACATTAGTATTCTCACCTTCCATCTCGGGGATATAAAAGTCGGAGAAGACATTACCAACAATCGGCACATCGGATGAAATACTGGCATATTTCACCTCCGGTAGCTCCTGTAATTCATTTTTAAAAGACCTTTTTTGACCGCCTAAATACTGCGCGTTGGGCAAAATGATCACGTTTTCCTTGTCCATACCGAGGTCACTGTTCACCGAAAAATGAATTTGTTGTAAAACGATCCAGGTGCAAATGATGAGTACCAGTGAAATGGTAAATTGAAAGACCACCAATCCATTCCTAATGAAACTATCCTTACCGCTGAGCAGCATAGCACTTTTTCCTTTCAGTACTTTTATCGGTTGGAAACGGGAGATGAAGAATGCGGGGTAACTACCCGCCAAAAAACCCGTTAAAATGGGCAATACTAAAACAGCAAGGAGCGTCCACCCGGCAAATAGTTCCGAAAATTGTAAAGACTGATTCATCATTTGGTTAAAGGCAGGCAAGGTCAACCGTACTAAAACAACCGCAACTATAGCCGCGACTAGACTATAGGAAGTAGCCTCACTCAAAAATTGCTGAATCAAAGTGGACCGATTTGACCCCAGCACTTTGCGGATGCCGACTTCCTGGGCTCTCCGACTGGCCCGCGCGGTAGTCAAGTTCATGAAATTTATGGCTGCTAACAGGAGCAAAAACAGTCCTACCGTCCCGAAAATGTAGACATCGGTTATATTGCTTTTCGTATTCAACCGGGAAGATATTTCCGGACTCCGCAAATGAATATCCGCCAATGGATTTAAAGACAATTCCCAGCGATTGCCCTCCTGAAAATACTCTTCTAAATTTTGCCCGATCCGTTCGAATGCCGGTGCCGCTCGCTGTCGCACCATTTCGGGAAATTTACCTTCCAGCGCTGCTAATGCCTCCGTTTTCAAAGGCCGCTTCAGACGAACATAAGTATCGACTTGCAGCCAGACCCAGCTCCAGCTAAAATATGCTACCCGATCGGAGGCTGCAATGGGCGCTAATGCATCAAATTGCAAAGATGATTGAGCTGGTAGGTCGTCAAGAATAGCAGTTACGGTATATGGTTCTTCTTCTAAGTAGATATTCTTTCCAATGGCAGGACTATCTCCAAAATATTTATTGGCCATACGTCTGGTCAATACGATTGACCGGGTGCCTTTTAAAGGATTCGTCCTATCCCCCTCCAAAAGGGGAAAAGAAAAGAAATCCAAAAAATTCGAATCGACCAGCCAAATGTTAGATTCCGTGTAGGATTCATCTTCATAGCGTACGGCCAAATCACCTGGCATATAATGCCTCGTGAAGCTTTCTATTTCAGGAAAAGTCGACTGCAAAGCGTCGCCTACCGGCGGCGGCGTATTGGAAGTTTGGAATTCGTCGCCACCAAAAGAAGCCGACAATACGACCTGGTAGATCCGGTCATTGTCTTTTAGAAATTGATCGTATCCCAACTCTTTTTGCAGGTAAAGCATGATTAGAAAACATCCCGCCAAACCTACGGCCAATCCGATGATATTGATTATGCCGTAGAA
Organism: uncultured Saprospiraceae bacterium; assembly: GCA_964533785.1. GTDB lineage: Bacteria > Bacteroidota > Bacteroidia > Chitinophagales > Saprospiraceae > JANQRV01. The sequence continues at coordinate 2,536 of CAZHNG010000562.1, forward strand.
CTTATTGTGCAGGAAATTGCGCCAGGCGATTTTAAAGTATAAATTCATAGATAATTGATATACTGTTATTTATTCATTCCGTATCGACTTTACCGGATTGGCCAGAGCCGCCTTCAAAGATTGAACCCCAACCGTCAAAAAAGCAACGAACATTGCCAAGGCACCCGATACTACGAATACCCACCATTCCATGTCGATACGATAAGCCAAACGCGTTGCATTTTTGACTTCCGGAAATTCTGCCTTCATCGTCGGACCAATGGTAGGATAAGTGATGGTCCCCTTTTGTACCATTTTACCGTTTTGGAATCGTTCGTTGACCACCCGGTATATATTCTTCGCGTCCGAATGAAATTGGTCGTAGCTCAATTCAAAGCTTACGTATTGGAGCAATAAAATGCAGGTTGCTATTCCGGCTGTCAGGCCACCGAT
>CAZHNG010000563.1:0-2946 GCA_964533785.1 uncultured Saprospiraceae bacterium
TTAAAACAATCAAAAAAAAGACTTTCAACGATTCCAATGAATCAGGAAGTCCTGGCTATTCAATCCTCAGACAGCAATGAAGAAGCGGCAAAGTGGGAAAAAATACGCCAGCAAATCAATACGCTAAGTTTACTTGAAAAAGGTATTATCATGCTGTATCTGGAAAACAAAAGTTATAAAGAGATTGCAGAGATCATAGGGATATCAGAAACCAACGTGGGTACTAGACTGGCACGAATTAAGAAAAAACTGAAAAATAAAATTTTGAAAAAATAAGGATCATGGGTATAGAAGAACTTAAAAAGGATTGGGAGGCCCTAGACCAGGATACCAAACAGCATACATTATCCGGCAAGCAAATTAAAACCGTGATCAAATCCAGGTACCGTTTTTGGATTTACAAGACCTTTATGATAGAATCTTGCTTCCTGCTGGTTTACCTGTATTTTATTGCGCTAACCGTTTTTAGATTCGAGGTATTAGAAAAAAGCTACCTGGAGGTCTTAGCGGTCATTTCAATAGTCCTTTTAGTATTGTCTTTCATTGGCCGGATCGTAAGGTTGGGTAATATTTTAAGCTATAGCTATTTGAATTATTCCTATTCCGGATTGCTCGAAAAACTGGCCCACCATAGCATTAGAATTCAAAAGTTTTACCTCCTCAACATCATTTTAGGATTTTTTCTCCTCATTGCCCTCATCATTTTGAACATTAAAATATACAATGAATATGACCTCATTCAAAGCCAAAGCTTTTGGATCATCCTAATACCGGTTAGTTTATTTTTTACGGTAGTAGTTAATCAATGGATTAGAAAGTATTACAAGAAGGCGATTGACGAAGCAGAGGAATTACTTAGTGAATTAAGTAAGACTGTAGACTCTAGACGCTAGAAGCTAGACTGTCCCACATTTTCTGTGGGATTTGAGGATTAGTCCTGACGGTACCGTCAGGAGTGTGTGCGCTTTCAGTAATCTAATTCTGCTCTACTACTTACTTAATACTACTTTGTCACTTTAAAGAAAAATCTATATTAACTGATTTTCAACTTGTGACGGACTTGGTTATAGAGGTTATTTGGTTATGCGGTTATAGATGACGAAGCCCTCTTGTCGCTATTCAATGAAATTCAAGCGATTTTAAACTAACCACATAACCACATAACCAATAGCTGACTACAATATTCAATACAATCAACTGATTCTCATTTAAGATGATAAAGTAATATTAAATCATAAAAAAAATTAGCGTTATGGATAAATTAGATTGGAGTAAATCACTGGAGACGGTGTCCAGGTGGTACGTTTTCATTTTCCTAAATATCTACGGAACGGGAAAAATAGCCGGTGGACAATTTTATAGAAAAGGTAATTTACCCCCTGAGATTGCCAATACGACGATTGAACAGGCCAATGCATTTGAATTAGCCTGGTCGTTTATGGGATATTCTTACACTTACATTCTTTTCATCGGGATATCGCAAATTATTGGAGCTTGGTTATTGATGTGGAATAGAACGAAACTATTGGGAGTCATGATTTTGTTCCCGATTATGGTGAACATAATCGTTTTCGACATCATCTTCTTGGATATTAAGGATGCACTGGTCAATGCCATTATTTATTTTTTGATGCTCCTGTACATTTTATATGCCAATAAAGATAGGATAGCGGAGGCTTTCAAAACACTCACTAATCCTCATCCAGATCCGATAATCGAAAAGCCCAATCCTTTCGTAAGGTTCGGTATGGTTCTATTACTGATGGTGATTATCTTTGGAATTGACCAATTTCTTGTTAATTTAATCCGCCAGTAAGGAATTTTCAAAACGAAAACCACAGATGAACAGTAGTACTAAAAACCGGCGGACTTTTCTCAAAAAAGCATCCGGACTTCTAGCAGGTATGGGTATGAGTACAACCGCCCTGGGAAGTAACGATAATCAAAGCATGAACGATGAAGGGGCCACATCACCTACCCTTAAAATAATCGACAATCCGCTAGTCCTTTTCGATAACTTCCACGTTGGCAATCGCCGGTCTTATTCCTGGAAAGCCAAATTTGCAGCTGCCCAGAACGCCGGCTTCGACGGCTATGAATTTGCCGGGCTCGATCCGGAGTCTGACAACTGGAAGGAAGTAATGGATTTGGTACCAACGACCAATTTTTCCGTCTGGGGCTTTCATTGGACCACCCGCGCAGTCATTGATCGCAATGCCGATAAGATCGATGCGGAAATTGCAAAGATCATTGCCAATGTTGAAGCCTGTGCTTCCATTCCCATTAAGCCTTATTTTACCCTTTCACTCAGTGGAAACGATGAATTGCGAGGGCCAACCATTCACGAAAGTGGATCGGCGCGGGCCGAAGAACGGCACTGGGAAAGGGCTTACAAGATCATTGCCGCTTTCGATAAGGCTTGCCGCGATAATGATATAACGGGTGCTCTCTATCCCCACACGCACTGGATCTGCGATACGCCACAATCGCAGGTGAAGATCTTAGAAGGGGCTAATGCGCAAACGATCGGCCCGGCGTTTTGCTCACACCATTGGTATGCCAATAAGAACTCAGCTGAATTGGAGGAGGTATTGGAGTATCCCATCATGCAACGGCTCAATTACGTGGTGCTGACTAATGGCCGCTTTCGGGGCAATGGTTTTCCTGCCGTTCGTTTTGATGAAGGCGAGATCGATATGGCCTGGGTATTGGCGAAGATCTACGAATTTGGGTATTCCGGCCCCATTTCCTCCCAGGGGTGGGCAATCGGAGGCGATCCGTACCTTTCTTGTAAACGCTTTGTTGAGGGTATCGAAAGTCTGAAGAAACGGTTTAAAACACAACCAGAATTATGGCCTTTAAATTAAAATGACCAGTCCTTTCTTTTTAAATACTTGGACTTTTGACGCTAGACGCTAGATTTTAGACAACAAAACGCTGATATTC
>CAZHNG010000564.1:0-2907 GCA_964533785.1 uncultured Saprospiraceae bacterium
TGGCATCATCCACCACCGGTGGTTCGATGACCGGGCAGTCGCAGGGCGGTATGGGAAATTGCCGGCTCACCTGGCAATCCCTGCCATAAAAGATCTCCAGCCGCAGCGCCTGATCCAGGGGAATGTCGGTGACGGTATATACATTCCCGTTTTGGAATAAATTGCCTACCGACGCTACCACTTCTTCGACATTCGTCAGGGTAAAGGTAACGGAGTAAGTGCCCGCAGCTTCATTACAAGTAGCCCGGTCGATATTCGCTAAGGGCCGTGGGTAATATTGATAAGTGACCGCTGTCCGGCTGGTGCTGACGCAACCATTTTCGTCTACCGCTTCCGCGTAATATACCCCGGGTCCTGCGGGAGTGTAGGTATTCGAATTGGCCTGTAATAAATTGCCGCCCGCGATTGCATTATACCAGTTGATCGATTGTCCTTCCGCTGCCTGGGCAGATAATACCGCGGTACCATCAGCCTCACAGGTCAATACGTCTCCCCCACTCACCGGGGCTTCCACCACCACCTGAGTACAAGCATCACAATCGGGCGATACGCCAACCGTATAGGTTTCGGTTACCGCACACGGTCCATCGTTTACCATTACGGTATAATTCCCGGGAAGTAGATTCTCCAGTAGCATGCCCGTTTGCCCGTTGCTCCACTGGTAGGTATAATTTTCATTTTCGGTCATCACCTGAATGGTACCGTCGGCTACCTCCAGGCAACTGGCGTCGGTTACTTCCGCATTGATGCGGATGGTGGAAGGTTCGTTCACTGCGATATCCGCTACGATGGCGGTACAGTCGTTCGCATCCGTCACGGTGATGCTGTAATTTCCGGCTGGTAAATCGTCTTTATCCGGCGAAGCTCCTTGTTGCCCGTGACTCCAGTTGAAATTGTACGGTGGTGTACCCCCATTGACGTCCAGACTGATCTGGCCATCGGCTTCACCGAAGCAAGAGGCATCAACTACGGTATTTATGCTTACATTTAGTTCTGTTGGTCCTAAAATATCAATCGGGCCCACAATAATGAAACAACCATTTGCATCAGTAATGGTGATGACGTAATCTCCCGCCTCCAGATCCGTTTTTTCAGGAGATTGTCCTTGCTGGCCGTGACTCCAATCGAATTGATAGGGAGCAGTGCCGCCGCTCACGTCCAGCGTAATACGACCGTCGGATAAACCAAAACAACTGACATCGGTTGCCTCATGGGTAGCGGTTAATGCTGCCGGTTCATTAACCGTGAATTGTTGAGATACTTCTTGCCCACTTTCGGTATCGGTCACGGTGAGGTTATAATTTCCGGCGGGTAAATTATCCAGGTCTTCGGTTGTGCTATTCTGGTAATCCCATAAAAAAGCAAAATTTCCCGATCCTCCCCGGACCGTTACATCAATAGCACCGGTTGCTTCTCCAGAGCAAGCTACGTCGGTTACCATTGCATCCACCGTTGGCGTGCCCACATCCGTTACCTGCGCGCATCCTTCCACCGTACAGTCATTATTGTCGGTTACGGTTACGCAGTATTCGCCGGGAGGAAGTACCCCTGGTAGATCTTCCATTGCGTTGGCATAGCCGCTGGGGCCGCTCCAGTTGTAGCGGTAAGGTGTTGTTCCTCCCGCAACGGTTAAATCTAAGGTGCCCTCTCCCCCATTATTTACACCAGTCGGATCGATGTTTTCAATGCGCAATTCCGGTGGTTGACCAACGGTGACGGGGCCGACTACCGTTTGGCAATTATTTTGATCCGTTACCGTAATGAAGTAATCACCCGCCAATAAATCCGTTTTACCGGGTGAAGCACCTTGCTGATTATGGCTCCAATTGAATTGATACGGCGCAGTTCCTCCAGTTACATCCAGGCTGATCTGGCCGTCGGCAAAACCGAAGCAAGTCGCATCTGCAACGACATCAGGAACGGCGATTAGCTCTTGCGGTTGGCCGACGGTGATGGGGCCGACTACCGTTTGGCAGTCATTTTGGTCCGTTACCGTAATGAAATAGTCGCCGGCAAACAAGTCCGTCTTGCTGGGTGAAGCCCCTTGTTGATTGTGGCTCCAGTCAAACTGGTAAGGCGGCGTACCGCCATTAACGTCCAGGCTGATCTGGCCATCGTTGAAGCCGAAGCAGGTGGCGTCGACCGCATCGCCCGTAGCGGTAAGTTCTGCCGGTTGATCAACGGTGATGGGGCCGACGATGGCTTCACAGCCTTCGCTATCCGTTACGGTAATGGTATAATCACCCGCCGCCAGATCGTCTTTACCCAGCGATTGGCCCTGTTGGTTGTGGCTCCAATTCAAGGTGTAAGGTGCTACTCCGCCGTTGACTTCTAAAGTAATGCTACCGTCCGACAAGTCGAAACAACTTACATCCTCTTTGGTATGATCTACTGATAACCCTCCAGTTGCGGCAATCGTTACTGGTCCTACCACCAATTGACAATCATTCTGATCGGTAATGGTAATGAAGTAATCACCTACCGGTAGGTTGTCTCTGAAATCCGATGCACCCTGCGCGCCGTTGCTCCATTCGTAGAGGTAGGGTGGCGTGCCTCCGCTGGCGTTGACGGCAATGCTCCCGGTTGAGTCACCGCAGCCCGCATCTGTTACAACTGGGTTGGCTTTCAGCTCCGTAGGCTGACCGACGGTGATGGGGCCGACTACCGTTTGGCAATCGTTTTGATCGGTTACCGTAATGAAATAGTCTCCCGCCAACAAATCCGTTTTACCGGGCGATGCACCCTGTTGGTTATGGCTCCAATTGAATTGGTAAGGAGCGGTCCCTCCAGTTACATCCAGGCTGATCTGGCCATCGGCAAAACCGAAGCAAGTCGCATCTGCAACGACATCGGGAACGGCGATTAGCTCTTGCGGTTGGCCGACGGTGATGGGGCCGACTACCGTTT
>CAZHNG010000565.1:0-2902 GCA_964533785.1 uncultured Saprospiraceae bacterium
CCTCCCCGCCGGCCCCTCCGGAATTTTCGGGCGGCGGCGGTTGCGATGGCGGCGCAGTTAAAGGTGAGGTGCTCAGCGAAATCTGTGCAGCTCAGTTCAATTCGTCCGGCCAGTCCTCGTCGAAGTCCATTCCGCGGGTGTCTACGTCATAGAAGGCCTGACGGTGCAGGTGGATATTCACCCTTGAGGCAACGTTTTTTGGCGGTGTGTTGATCCCGAAAGCAGGGTTGGCAAGGGTCTGAAGGATCATGTTCGTGCCCCATATATTGAGGTCATGGTCCCATTGACCCGACTGCCGAACTATTTCCTCGGCCGCATCCCTGAAGTTCCACTCTTTAGGCCGATTTCGGGCGATCAGCCAAGCATTGGATAGAGGGTAGTCAATTCTGTCATACGGCCGACTCCTATGCCCTACACGTTCCCTTGGTCTGGTGCTTCCCCAGTCACCATAGACGATGCGCCGCCTGTTGTGTTCGCGGGCCATTTGCGCAATCAATGCACGATTGCTGAACGGTACCTCGACACAACCCTCAAAGAGCTGAAAATCAATAGGCATCGACGTGGAGGACACGACAATCGGGATGTCGGCATCGAGGTCGCGCAAAGCATTGCCAATGAGCCCCGAAAATCGTGTAGCGAGCGTGAGCGGATCCTGAATCCAACCACCCTCTAGCACGACTGTGTAATCAGCTGTACCAATATCGTTCAGCACCGCTACAATCTCAATTAGGTTCGGTGGGGAGCGGTGCAAAACCACCCGTAGGCAGAACTCCCTGCCGAGCAACTGCGCTCTTTGAATCTGCAAGCGAATACAGTCAGCCGTTTGATACCTTAGCTGAAGACATGGCAGAGCCCTTGCAAAATTCTCTACGAATGACCACCAATTGGCATAGCAATCATCGGGGCTCAGCAGCTCAATGAATTCCTGTTGAGCTTCCGCCTCCGGATTGGTGGGAACGTAGTCGCAGTCAATGTCCAAGAAATATGGTAGATCGGGGTAGGCTTTCTCCGCTCTCTCGACAGCTTTGCTTAGGGTGTTTGCCGTAGTCCACGGCGCAAGAAGGAAGAGGGGTCGCATGCGATGCTTTGTCAGGCCCGGCAACTCCTCGAGGCCGTTCATTTCGCTAGGCCGGATAGCAAGCGTCGGAACGTATTCGATGTTGGGCGGCAGCATCCATCAATGGCCTAAGCAGGAACTAGAGACAGCCGGACTTCCATGGCAGCCCTGGAAACCTGAAAAATTTCAGCCAACCGGTCGATTATTTCGTCGGAGGCAGGGGCGCCAAGAGCGTCCAGTTGCTCCCTCACCGCGTCGTGAGGCATAATCAAGTCGGCGGCGAGGCGGTTGGCCTCGTATTCCTTTTGCTCCGAAGCACCCGAGCGGTAAAGCACGTTGTCGACAATCCCACCTTCTAGGCGATCGATCTCTTTGCGATGAAGGAGGAAGTGCGCCACTTCGTGCGCAAGCGTGAAACGCTGTCTTTCCCGAGACTCATGACGATTGATTCGAATCACGTACTGTCCGTTTTCGTCCCGCATTATTTGGCCAGATTGGCCCGGCTTCATCGTTGATAATTTAACTTGAATTCCTAACTCTCGCGCCATTACACCGAGCTTGACTGGAACTTCGCCCATATGTCTTTCAACGATTCGGCGTTCATCTGCATCGATCTGTCGCCATTCACGTGCGCTCATGTCGTCCTCCTACCTGTCCTCATTTTCATCTTGCGCCAGCTCTTCGGGCAGTCTTACACCAACCGCGCCAATTGCAATCAGCGCACGCTCTAGCGCTTTGTCCAACGCTCCGTCTCGGCCGGCCCGTTCGATCACCCGGGCGATCTTGTCCTCAGCCTCGATGCCAACTTCCTTCTCGATCCGGGCTTCGATCGCTGCCACCTGACGCTCCACTTCTTCGTTGAGAGTCTTAAGGGCCTGCCCCTTCGCCTCTCCGGCCGCATCCAGCACCGCCCTCCGGGCCTCCTGCTTGAGCCCCTGGTATGTGAATATAGCGACTAGCGCCACGACCAGCGCGACGCCCGCGAGCACCAGCGTTGCTCCCGTGAACATAACGGTCACGAAATCAGTGTAGCTGATATCGAGAGTGCTAACCTCGATGGCTAGGCCTATATTGGATGGACCGACGATCCGGTCAAAGTGGGTCAAGGCAAGCGCGAGCGCAGCACCGATGATTGTGCCCAACGCGAGAAAGCCGAGTGCCCGCATCTCCCCCCACCACCAGTGCGCGACAGCCTCTGATCCTGTCCCGCATCGCCCACCATTCCTATTTTGTTCCGGCTATATACCACCTGCAACCGAGATTAAAGCGCCGTCAAACGCTTTTTCGCGTGAAGAACGACTCCTGACGCCTTTTTTACGGGGCGGCCACGTCGCGGCCGATGGGCCAAGTCGTCTATTGACGCTCTGATGCGCGTCAATGTCTTGTCCGTGGTTGTGGCGCCGAAGCGGTCGGTGGAGAAGCGGCGCAGGGCTGCCAGGTGGCGGGTGGCGGGTGGCCGGCGGGTGTAGCGGATGCGCACGCCGCTTGGTCAGCGGTTGCCGTAGGCGATTCGATTTCGGCTTCGCTGGCGAAGTCGCCGGACTCGGCGTCGGCGAGGCCGGCTTCGATCTCGCGGGTCTGCCAGGTCTGGAGGGCGAGCCAGTTGGCGAGGGCTTCGTCGATCAGGGCGTCGCGGTTGCGGCCCTGGGCTTCGGCCAGACGGTCGAGTTCGGCCTTGCGGTGGGCTTCGAGGGTGATGGTCAGGGTCTGCCGGGACATTCGCCCTCTCACATTGTCAGCTTCACATAGCTTATCGCCCGAACCCCGCCCTGCCAATCTGCACCACCCCAAAATTCCGCAGGGGTCGAGGGGATCATCATGATCCCCTCGTTGCTTTTCTTGTCT
>CAZHNG010000566.1:0-2885 GCA_964533785.1 uncultured Saprospiraceae bacterium
AAGGAGCTGCGATTTACAATTGATTGCCAATTAGTTAGCACGTGCGAAACTTAAGATACTAAAACAATGGTTTGTATATTTTGAAACTTACTTCTAGGCAACTTCAATTTCTAATGCCTCATTGGGAGTGATCACAACTTTTACATCGATGTAATTGGCAATGTGGTATTCTTCGCGAAATTCTTTTCTGCTGCAGCACCCAAATTTTTTCCGATAATAATCTCGTGGTTTTATTTCAGCATCACCGAGTTAGATCCGGACGCCTTTCCAGTGAAGAGAAACTACGTGCACATCCAGGACCTGGTTTCTGCTATCCTCCTTGCACCGGATCACCCCAAAGCGAAGCAGCAAACCTTTAACATGGGTATGGATGAGCCGGTGGATTACGGGAAGTTGGCCGCTTGCCTACCAGAAAACGGGAGACTACCTTCTACTCCACCTGGCTAGTCAATGCTAAAGCAAAATTCTTGCTCACTTGGCAGCCGGAATATAACATGGAAAAGATGGTGGAGCATGCTTGGGAATACCAGCGAGGGGAAGATGACTCCAGGATAGTCTGGCATCCCGGCTGATTTAGCTATTTTAGTTCTTACTGTTGGCTAGGTATAACCCAACTTCCAAGGCTTAAATTCGACACCTCACTCCCCCTGACATATGGCAAAAAAGAAAAAATTCATTGTTCAAGGACACGAGGTCAGACTTTATGTCCAACAGGAACAAGGTTACATGTGCATTGCCGATATTGCGAAGAACTTCGAAACGGGGGTAGCCGCCATCGACCTTTGATGAGAAACAGAAATATGATCGAATTTCTTCAAACGCTTACTTATGTCATGATTACTTACTTAATACCGTTTTATAAATCAACTCGTCAATAAAGATTTCATCGTGTAGAACGCCGAATCGGATCAAGGCAATTAGATCATTGAGAAACCAATATCCAGGCCATAGCATAGTTTTTTTGCATCTTCCGGAAATTCACCAACCAATTTTACAATGAAGTTGTCTAAAGTTTTAGAAAGAATTTGAAAAGTAGTTGCAGCGAGTTAAGTTTGAAAATCCTACTTAACTCACAAAACCCACTGCAACTATGATCAAATTAACGAAAAAAATGATCAATAAACAATTGGTACCTCACTTAAGCAAAGGCAAACGAGGTCCGGAGTGCAAAGTCGGTTTATGGCGAATCGTTCGAGCTGTATTGAAACGACTTAAAACAGGCCTTCAATGGCGGGAATTGCCGATAAAAGAATTGTTTGGTCGACACAAAATTAGCTGGCAAACAGTGTTTTATTACTTTTCAAAATGGTCAAAAGATGGTTCATGGTATCGGTTATGGACTGCTTTGCTTGAACTGAATAAGCGTCTGTTAAATATGTCTAGTGTTCAGCTTGATGGTTCTCATACCCCGGTAAAAAGAGGTGGAATTGCGGTTGCTTATCAGGGTCGTAAAAAAGCAAAGACCACTAATATGCTTTTTTTGACGGATCAACAAGGTATTCCATTAGCTTGCTCAGAGCCAGTAGCTGGTAATCATAATGACCTGTTTGAAATCGAAAAAACGGTGTCCAAAATAATAAGCACTTTGGTGGATGCTTACATTGCCGTTAAAGGCTTATTTATGAACGCTGATGCTGGCTTTGACAGCAAAGTTTTAAGAGTTCTTTGTGAGCAACTCGATATATTTCCAAATATTGATCTCAACAAGCGAAACACTAAAGACCCGGATCAACATGACTATCTGTTTGATCCTGAACTATATAAAGAGCGTTTTGTAGTCGAAAGAACCAATGCCTGGTTAGATGGCTTCAAAAATTTGGTCCTTCGCTACGAAACCAATGACAAGCATTGGCTTGGATTACATTATTTGGCTTTTTCTATCATCCTTTTAAGGAAGTTGGACAAAGCACACGGAAAACTTTAAACAACTTCAATATCAAAAATCAACCCAGTAATCGAACTCACTTTTCAACCTTCACAAGATAGGAACTAATTTTGGTGATGCAAGGGTAAGGTTTTCGAAAAAGGGTGGGGTGAGGAGAATGATTTCAACTGTCGTCTACATAATTTTTTATGTAAGGTTTTTACAATCTTCGTCGAGTTTTTAGATATTGTTAACTCAAAAAAAGAGAAATTAAGACTATCTAGTATAAAGCAAATATCATATGAAAAAGCCTCATTACTTAGCTCTTAGTTTATTTTTCGGATTACAAGGATGTTATCAAAAAGCGAACACAGCCGGCGAACAAAATTTTTTGATAGTGGCTAGTTATTCTTGGTTTTATTGTTGCTGTTTGGGGCGCAATAAATGCTATGCATATGCACGCTGAAAATCCAGAAACAAAACAGTGGTCATTTGCAGTAATGATCGTGTTTCTAATTTTAGTGATTTTGATATGGGCATAATTTAAATCTGATCAGGGATTGGCTATTGGAGTAGGGCAAAGATTGCTAATTATAAAGGATGCCCCACCACCAATGGCAAAACCACCAAGAGCGGCTGGTCCCGGAGAAACAGAAAGATCCAAGCCCCATGAAACTAATGCAAATGTAGCAGCTAATGTAGCGCCCCATTTAAAAACTCTAAAATTTTTCTTTATGTCAATTGAAATCCTGCTGGACACAGCAAGCGGTTTTCACCTAGGCCACCAACTGACTATGGAAGTGAAAATATGTCAATCTTTATACAAGATTGTAGGTTCTTGAATACGGAAAAAATCTATCCTCCCGGCAGCTTAAACATCCAGGTCGAGTTGGAGCTTTAGCGGAAACGTAGCGGGATTTTAAGCGGCAGGGGGGATACTCCCGATAGGGAATACGGCCAATAAAAAAGGCCTGAATACTCGATCCAGACCTTATTTATTTTTTCCTTACCTTTGCATCTG
>CAZHNG010000567.1:0-2881 GCA_964533785.1 uncultured Saprospiraceae bacterium
GGAAAAGAACAAAACTTGGGGTGTCAAGGATTTTGTTCCCAAAGCATTAGTTTGAATAGTGATTGTTCGAGCGTTTGTTTTGGTCGAGTTTTTGCTCGTTAAGGAATGGAAGCTAAAATAATGGTGGAGCATTTATTTTGACAACTCAAAGGTAAAAACATATTTTAATTTTTTATAATGTCTAATCGACTTTTTTTCAGTTTTTTTCTTTGGTTGCCTTTCGCATTAAACAATTACAAAATGCGTGCCAAAATGTAAGATAGGTTATTAAGTATTTTAATTTTTTTTAATGTGTTATGTTTATGTCCAGCAATTCCCGTTTTGATCAACTGTTCGTCTCAATGTTCAAAATGAAAGCTACCTCTAAATTTGATTGTGAAAAGTTTGGTCTGACGTCTGGCATCTTTCTTACAAAACCATTCGTCGAAGAAAACTACCAAAAATCAAGTTGATTGTTTATTATTGTAAGTATTATGAAGAAAAAGCTGTTCAAGTATATAAAAAAGAAAATAAAAAATTCCGTTATGAGCGATGAAAAAAGCAGTCGCAGCAAACACGCTGATACGATTATCCGAAATCATGTTATATGGTCAATGGGGGCAGGGTTTATACCCGTGCTAATCGCGGATATTTTCGCAGTTAGTGCCTTACAGCTGGACATGATCCGTCAGATGTGCAGGGTCTATGACATCGACTTTTCCGAAACTCAGGGTAAAGCCATCGTGACATCCTTAACCAGCTCTACGTTGGCGAGAATCGGTGCCGGCAGTCTGGTAAAGATCATACCGGGAGTGGGGACTTTACTAGGTGGTGTTACCGTTTCTGTTTTTGCGGGTGCTTCAACTTATGCTTTGGGAGAAGTCTTTAAAAAACATTTTGAGTCTGGAGGAACTATTCTCGACTTCGATCCAGCCAGATTGCGCAAAATGTACAAAGAGAAATTCGAAAAGGGCAAACAATACGCCGAGCAGATTAAAAAGGAACAAGAAACCAAAAAAGAAGCTGGTGAAACTGCTCCGGAACCTACTATCCCGGATATTCCCGTGCCTCCTGTTAGCTCCCGCAGTGAAGTCATTGAACGGCTGAAAGAGTTGAACGAACTAAAAAATCAGGGAATAATTACCGAGCAGGAGTTTGAAGAAATGAAGAAGAAATTGATCGAAGGATTTTAGAATTAGAGATACCAGATACCAGATACCAGATTTGAAGTACAACCATTGGGTAGCTTGAGGGATACCTTCAAATGTCTACCTTATCCATTCAACCTTTACCTCCGTTTTCTCGTTAACGAAACATGAGGAAAGCAGACTACATCATAGTAGGGCAGGGGCTGGCCGGCACTCTTATCGCGCATTTTTTACAAAAGGCGGGAAAAAGCATTTTGGTAATAGATGATTACCATAAAAGTTCTTCAACCAAAGCCGCGGCGGGGCTCGTCAATCCCATTACGGGGCGCCGCTACGTAAAATCCTGGAAAATCGATGAGTTACTGCCCTTCGCTATTACAACTTACCAAGAACTGGAAGAACTGCTTGGTACCGAACTGATCCAGCAAAGGAACATCATCCGCGCCCTTTTTAATCAACGTGAGGAAAATGATTGGCTGGCTAGAGGAACAGATCCTTCATATGCACCTTATTTAGTAGAAAGAGCGGAATTAGGGAATTTCGAGGCTGTTGTCCATCATGCCTTTGCGTATGGTGAGGTGGAAAAAGCGTTACAGGTTGCCATAAAAGAATTAATTGTTGCTTACCGAAAGCATCTACTCGATCTGGAGCTGCTTTTAGAAGAAAAATTCGACCATGAGGCTATTGTCTGTGAGCAAGATGTCCAGTATAAAAACATTAATGCGGATGGGATAATTTTCTGCGAAGGCAATCAGGTCAAAGTCAATCCTTATTTTAACTATTTGCCTTTTCACGGAGATAAAGGGCAAGCTTTGATCGTGAAGATTCCCGGAGCCAATTTCACCAAAAGTATTAAGCAGAAAGTCTTTATTTCGCCTTTGAAAGATGACTTGTACTGGATCGGGGCTACTTACGAAAAACGCTATTCGGATGATCAGCCAACACCGGAAGGCGTTGCATTTTTAGAATCTCGCCTTAAAGCGGTGCTCAAAACATCATTCGAAATCGTAGACCACCTGGCAGCCGTCCGGCCTACAGTAAAGGACCGTCGCCCGCTGATCGGACAACACCCCCATTTCAAACAGCTATTCCTTTTTAATGGAATGGGAACGAAAGGTACCTCACTTGCCCCGTTTTTTGCGGATCAATTTTCTAAGTTTCTCTTGAAAGGGCATCTTTTGGATGAAGCGATAAATATCCAAAGGTTTCCAGTGATGCAGAATATATGGAGTAAATAAAACGGTGCTTATCCCGCCCCAGATTATAGGTGCAATCTGTCTTTCCGAGCCAATAACTCCTCTTCAGACTCTTCTCGTTCAGGGTCGGGAACGCAACAATCGACAGGGCAAACGGCTGCACACTGAGGCTCCTCGTGAAAGCCTACACATTCCGTACATTTATCGGGAACAATATAATAGAAGTCCTCTTCGACAGGTTCTTGTTGGTCATTAGCACCTACTTCCGAACCGTCTTCCAGCACGTAAGAGCCATCCACACCCGTCCCGTCGGATATTGCCCATTCTACACCTCCTTCGTAAATTGCATTATTCGGGCATTCTGGTTCGCAGGCACCGCAGTTGATGCATTCGTCCGTGATCATTATGGCCATGATAGCGTTAGATTTTATTTCAGTAACACTGTTATAGAATAATAGTTTTACTTGCGTGAAGATAATACATCAGAATGTTAACCTTAACAAATAGGGTGTTCAATCTGTTGGTTTCAACACACCAGCACTTTTAGCGGCAAGATAT
>CAZHNG010000568.1:0-2865 GCA_964533785.1 uncultured Saprospiraceae bacterium
GTAGAACTCGGTGCGCGGGTTCAGCGTCACGTCAGGCTCGCCCGGGTCGCCGTCGCGCAGGATCAACAGACCCTCGGCCGGGATCCGCTCGGGTAGCACCTCGTTGCGGCGGACGGTGGCGACGAGGCCGGATTGAAGGCGCTGCGACAGAGCTACCAGGACCTGCTCGCGTCGAGACATCGGCGCACTATGCTCCCGTCCAGAAAAGAGTTGCGAGCGATGCCCGACCGCGGCCACTATGCGGACAAACCTGCTGCGCCTGTGGTTCGCCTCAATGGCATACGTCCTGATGACCGCGCTGCGCCGACTCGCGCTCGCCCACACCCGGCTCGAGCGGGCTACTTGCGGCCCACCACGCCAGGTCTCTACGGCTCTTGAGAGATGATGGCTATCGATCGAATGACGCGCAAGAGCGCTGCGCTTTTGATAAATTACTCCAAGGCGGGGCCTGAAGACGGAGCTGTAAGATGCGTCTACCCAAATCCTATGTACTGCCTTCCATTGGTCTTGTTTTCCTTCGCTGCGGAAGCGTGCCTGACGGGGTGGCGCAGTCGCCGCGGGAGGAGAGCCTCCCAACCTTCCTGAGGCACTTCGCGGACAGCGACACCTCGATTTACGTGCACGAGTGGGGCCACGTTCTCCAGTCCATCTACTACCCTTACCTCTTCCTACGCGGCGTCCGCGAGCTGGCGCTCCTCGATGCCATCTACGCGCAGGCAAGACGTGCGGGCGTCGCTCTTGAAGCGGGACGCATGGTGCTGGCGCAAGACGCTGTAGAGTCGCTTCTGATGGACGGCGTGGCTTTTTACTTCTCCAGAAACGCCACCGGTGGCTTTGAAATATCGCCGGCGACAGGAGCGCAGGGAGGTCGCCACGACATTACTGAGATCGACTTGCTAGAAGGGGCAAATTCAGTATTCGAATTCCGGATAATCCATGGCGCGGAGGGAGATGCGGTCGCTTATGAAGCGTGGCTCCGCGAAGGACCTCGCTATACGCGCACCTACAAAATGCTCGCTCGAGCCTTCGGCAAGGATGTCGCCTATAGATTGCTCCAGCCGCTCGTAACCGCTGCCTTCCACACCACCTATCCCGTCACCGCCTTTACCGCGTTGCTCAACGCTGTTGCCCGATCCCCAAGTGATTATAACGATTTCGACCCCGCGGACGCAGAGGTGAAGTTCGTCAACATGCTCAGCCGCACAGCGCCGCCGCTGGAACAGACGACCCGGCGGCTTGTGCAGCGCGCCACGGACGATGGCTATGCCTTCCTGACGTCAGAGACGATGGCGATCCTGCTGCGCGACAGCGAGCAGTCGCCGCTTTATCCGCTAGCAGCCAAGGTTTGGTCGCCTACCGCTCGTCCGGGCCGCCAGTGGCTCCATCGACCCTACCAGTACATCCGTGACCGCGGACACAACATTCGCGACGAGATCGAGTGGTTGACGCCGCCCTTTTCCTTCCTGTTTTTCCCTCCCGAGCCACATCTGCGCGGCGGTGGTATCTGCCTCCTGTCTTCGCTCTATAGAAAGACGCCTGTGCCCTCGTGGTGGGGCCATGGAGAGAGGCTGTGGACGGAGGTCATCGACGTTCTGCAGTTTCGGCGCGTGCTCGTCTTCAACCTGGCGCGCGATCTGCCGTCGGCCGGCCCGCAGCATTGCGAGCATGTGGGATGCAGCGTGCACCGGACGGGGCTGTGCAACGGCAATCTCTATCTTCCGAAGGAACCTGCGGCCTGCCGGTTCCGCACTTACCTTCGCTCGTTCGAAGGCCAACCATCACGGATTCAGTAGCCGGCAAAAAGGGGCACCAGCACATGAATGACGGCTGTCTCCGCATCGAGGCGAGCCAGGAAGATCTCCTGGAACTCCGCGCGATGCTCTACCAAGCTGTAGACGACGTCGACCTTACCGAGGACACCGAGATCAAGAGCGGCACCCACAGCGAGCCAATTGTTGTCGCGCTCGTCGTCGCGCTCGGTGGCGCGACGCTGACGACGGAGGTGTTCAAGACCGTCCGCCGGTGGATGGAGCATCGCGAGCGCATGGCCATGATCCAGAAGTTCGGCGAGGGGGATGCCGCGCAGGTGATGGGGGCAAGGGAGATCGAAGAGGCTGCCGCCTGACGTTGCGCCTCGCGAGGGCAGGCCGTCCGGAGAGTGCCGAGCGGCCTGCGAACAATGCCAACGAAACTGGACTTCCTAGTCAAGCGCCTCAGTACAGACGCCGGTATCATCAGAC
Organism: uncultured Saprospiraceae bacterium; assembly: GCA_964533785.1. Taxonomy (GTDB): domain Bacteria; phylum Bacteroidota; class Bacteroidia; order Chitinophagales; family Saprospiraceae; genus JANQRV01. Next base: position 2,241 of record CAZHNG010000568.1, read on the forward strand.
CCTTGTCCCAACCGAATTCGCCACGATCAGCCTCGGCACCGCCTCATGCGCCCGCACCGCATCCCGTGCGAGGTCGAGCCGCTTAGGCAACTTGACCTGCGGCACGAGCAGGAAGATCGGGACGGTTGCGGCACCGCGGCCGGTCTTCGAGCGCGAACGGACCGCTCGGCCTTTCGTGTTCAGCCGCCCCTCGGCGACCAGCAGGCTCGGACCTGACCGCCGATAGACGAAGCGCAGGCCAAGGCCGGTGCGGCGCTCCCATTCGCCGGGGGTCATCCGGCCACCGCGCAGCGACTTGCCGGCGGCCGGTGTCGGGATCGCCAGCCAGAAGCCGTCGCGCGAGCGGATCAGCGGCCCAGTGGCGTGCGCACCGACAATGACTGGCGCCTTCGACCAGACGACGACAGCGGCGTTGAGGCTCTGGCCGGACCGCGGGTAGGTCTGGCTGCGGATCGTCCTGGCGAGCTTGGTCCCGAGCCCGGCGCCGATGATCTGCGCCCGCCAGGCGGACTTGAGCCCGTCGCCGGCTTGGCGCACGGCAGCGGTCGCCGCCTTCTCGCCGCCCTTGATCTCCTCGGCCATGATCTGCCCGAGGCTGCCGATGGTGGTGAGGTCGAGCCTCATG
>CAZHNG010000569.1:0-2845 GCA_964533785.1 uncultured Saprospiraceae bacterium
AGCATAAAATTTGCCTCGCTTTCGCTCGTTCATGACCCACCGAACAAGTCTATTATTTGCCTATTTAATCACCATCCGCTTCGTACCTGTCAACTGACCATCCAAAATAATGGAGTAGTTGTACGTTCCGGCTGGAAGATTATCCGTTTCCAGTTGTACATTACCATTCGCTTGATTGCCGAGGTTAATGTTGTCGACAACTTTGCCGGTAACATCCGTGATTTGCAATACACCATTGTTGAACTCGCGGCTGATGTTGTACTCGATGGTAGTCCAACCGTCAGCAGGGTTAGGGGCGTTTTGTCTGAGGTCAACACCTTTGAAGCTGTGGATCGTAGTATTGTCGTCGTCCAAATTACCCTGTAATTCTTTTACCTGCGCCTGCAAAGCTGCAATTTGTTCCTGCTGTTCTTGCATTCCTTTGATCAAGATAGGGATCAACTCCGTGTAAGAAACAGCCAAGCGATCTTCTTCCGGACCAGCACCGGTGTTCTCAACAATGTCAGGGTATACTTGCTGTAGTTCCTGTGCGATGAGGCCGTAAACTCTTCTGGTTTCGCTATCGTCCACATCGTTCAATTCATAAGTAGTGGGATTTAACTGCATGATATTTGCCATTTGCCCTTCTTCCAAATCCTGGATGTTCTCTTTAAAACGTACATCGGAAGCACTGGAGTAGTAACCGGTGCGTTCATTGAATTGTCCTCTGAAATAAGTCTCGTAGTACAATTGCAGATCGCCGTACTTGCTGGTATGAAAAGTCCAGTCATCCTTGGAATAATCATTGCGGATGTTCAAACCATTGCGGTCACTGCCAAAATACTTGTCGTGATTCACCTGAAACGTAGCAAAGGGGTCCTCGATATTAACACCAGTAAAGCGGTGCGCCTCATCGACAACGAAAAGGTAATTGTTCTTGCTATCTAGGATAGAGAACCCTTTTCCGCCGCTAATGCCATTTTTGTTGTAATCCATGCGGAAGAAAAAGCCACCGTCGGCAGCAAAAGTAAGATCATCCCAGGAAGCATTTGTCGTTCTTGATAACCCATTCGTCATAAAAATTTCACCAGGATATTTCTTCTGAAAGTCTAAAACCCTGAAGATTTTGGCCTCGACCAAATTGTAATTGTAAAGATTTTGCGCGTTTAAAACGGTAGCAAAAGAAATGCTCAAAAGAGCAACAATAGTTAATAATGGTTTCATGATTAAAATGTTTTATTTGCCCGTTAATGCCGGTTAAAATGGAAAGGTTACCCGGTAGGAAGGAGAAATTTTATTTTTTTTTGAGGAGGCATTAGGATTCATTTTTCAAACAACTTGTCAAGAATCTCCAGCGCTTCATCACTTTGTGGCTGATTACCATTCGCAATATCCTCCAATGCATTTTGGGCTTTGGTAGAAGTACCTTCGAGATTTAAAAGGCACAAGGCTCGATACCAGGCGGCATTTTCGGTGTACAACCCCGAATTCACTTTACCGAAGGCTTGCAGGGCCTCTTCCGTGCGGTTTAACTGCAATAAAGTTACGCCCAGGTAATAGTGATACGTACCGGGTACCTCGTTTAAGAGATTAGGGAAATCTTTAGGTAATTGTTCCAGCGCAGCTAGTGCTGCCGTATACTGTTTGTTTTGGTAAAGGTCGTAATAACCAGTTTGAAAAGGGTTTTCAGTTTTATTTTTCAGTGCCTTACCGGAAGACCGGAAGGAAGGTGTTTCGTTTAGATCAGCAGGGAGGGCTAAGTAAGCCATATAGACCCTTCTAGGGGTGTCCTGAACCGGCAGGTTGTAATAGAGAGCCATACCCATAGTGACCAGAAACAAAATACTAGCTGCGATGGCAAGCCATTTTCTTACCCCTAACCTGATCCTGCGCGGACGATTATCTTGAATGATATTGGCCAATTTTTCTTCCAGGTCAGCAACATCTTTTTCTTTCAAAGCATCGGCAAGATCGCTGTGAAGTTTTACCTCCTCAGCTAATGAGGGATCTGATTTCATATCTTCTTCAAAAGTTTTGCGTTCCCTTCCCGTAAGATCTCCGGAGAGGTAACGTTCAATTTTATCATATTTTTCTTCTTCATTCATGGTATTGGTAGTTGTGTCTATTGTTGGTATTCATCGAAACGGTTGTCTTCTTGGATCATTTCAATCAGCTTTTTTTTACATTTGAATTTTCTTTTTTTAGCGTAGCTTTCACTGGCATAGCCCATCAAGTCCGCAATTTTTTTCATATTCACTCCCTCAAAAAACAAAGTGAGTACCTGCTGACAACCTTTACCAAGTAACTTGAATTTTTCCCGGAAAAACCGGTATTTCTCTGTTTTTTCAATCGTTTTTTCAATCTCTGCATCTTCAGATTTCTGTATTGGAACGCTATTCAATGTTTGCCCTTGCTTGCTTTTTTTTGTGCTCTTATTCAGCCAAATTTTTTTACAAACCGCAAAGAGATAAGTGTAAAAAGTACTCCTTAACTGTAACCGGCCAGATTTGGTTTGGCGATAAACTACAATGAGTGCATCTTGAAAAACATCTTCTGCATCTTCCCGGTTGCCACCAAATTCTTTGATGTATTTTAGAATACCGGGAAAAAAGTGTTCGTAAATTTCATTAAGAATCACTGGATTCCGTGCCGCTAAACCTTTAAGGTAAGCCTCCTCTTTTTGTTCAACCGTACTTTGTTTCATTATGGGTTACGCGTTTTTCAATATTTTCCACGGGTAATTGACGAATTACGGCCATAAATTCATTGTTTAATGCCAAATGAATGAAAATGGTTACCCTCTTAATGCTACTTTGTCATCTTAAATGAGAATCAGTTGATTGTATTGAATATTGTATAGTCAGCT
>CAZHNG010000570.1:0-2844 GCA_964533785.1 uncultured Saprospiraceae bacterium
TCCTCCTTCTAAACGCAAAGCAATCGAGGATAAAGTGGAATGGATGAGTTGAAGCGCTGTACCAAAACAAGGGTAAAATTTTGGTTGTGATTTCTAACTTAATGGGAAAATGAAAGGGGCCGTATAAATTGCCAAGGATTCGGCAGATGAGCCATTCGTTTTGGATAAACTGGTAAATCGGAATTCCTGACTGCCTCTGGCATGTTATTCCGATGGATTTGCGCGCGGGATAACATGTCATAGACAATCAGGAATTTCCCAGTACAAGGAGCCAGCCCAAATTAAAAATTACTAGGTATCAAAAAGTTGAGATGGAACTTTTAGCAATCTGACAGTCACACCCTTTCTCTATTCCCGGACCCCATACTTCTAGTGCCCGGCGTCTAACGCCTCTTTTAATAAAAAAACAAAACAAGCTCTAAGAATTCAAAACAACTTCTTAGCTTTGCACCCTTTACGATAATAGTAATTGATAATTTATTCCAACTTCTTCGTTTTCAAGCAAAAACATTGAAGGGAAGGAAAGTGGCATAAAATCTGAATAGATCATTTCGAACATAACAAACTTAAAGTATTCAATGGTATGGGACAAATAATAGCATTAGTAGTTCCAATATTAGGCGTAATTGCACTATTATTTACGTTTTGGAAATCAGCATGGGTATCCAGACAAGAAGTCGGAACGGATAAGATGGCGAGAATTGCTAAGAATATTGCGGATGGGGCGATGGCTTTTTTGAGAGCCGAATATCGCGTATTGGCCATCTTTGTGGCAGGGGTAGCCGTCTTACTTTTCATCAGTGGAAATTTATCGGAAGATTCTTCGCCGCTGGTAGCTCTATCCTTTATTGCCGGCGCTATTTGCTCTGCCTTGGCAGGCTTTATTGGTATGCGCGTGGCGACGAAAGCCAATGTAAGGACCACTAACGCAGCGAGGACAAGTTTAGGCAAGGCGCTGGAAGTAGCTTTCGCCGGCGGTGCCGTTATGGGCCTTGGCGTTGTTGGCCTTGGTGTTTTAGGACTTGGTTTATTGTTTTTAATATACAGCAATATTTTTGGAGTTAATACAATAGATAGCGTAGAAAAAGTAATCACGGTGATAACCGGCTTTTCATTTGGTGCCTCATCGATCGCTTTATTCGCACGTGTTGGTGGTGGGATTTATACTAAGGCGGCTGATGTAGGGGCCGACCTGGTCGGTAAAGTAGAAGCCGGTATCCCGGAAGATCACCCGTTGAATCCGGCTACCATTGCCGATAATGTAGGCGACAACGTGGGGGATGTTGCCGGTATGGGAGCAGACCTCTTTGAGTCTTATGTAGGTTCCATTATCGGTACTATGGTACTTGGAGCTACCTTTATCGGATTAGGAGGTTTTGATATCGCCGGAGCGGATAACGACTTCAATGGATTAGGTGCGGTTTACTTGCCTCTGGTGCTAGCGAGCGTAGGGATCTTGACCTCTATCGTAGGAACGTTCTTTGTAAAAGTAAAAGAAGGCGGTAATCCACAGAAAGCATTGAATACGGGTGAATTTTTATCAGCGGGTGTGATGTTAATTGCCACATATTTTATCGTCAACTGGATGCTTCCCGGAACGTGGGCTAATGCCGAAGGGCAGGAATTTACTTCTTTCGGCGTGTTCATGGCAGTAATTTTTGGATTGGCAGCAGGCCTGTTGATCGGCTTAATAACAGAGTTTTACACCGGAACGGGCACTAGACCAGTAAAGAATATAGTTGATCAATCCTTAACCGGAGCAGCTACGAATATCATCGCGGGCCTCGGCGTAGGTATGCAATCCACCGCTTTACCTATAATTGTTTTGGCGGCTGCCATTATAGGTGCTTACGAATTTGCGGGCTTGTACGGTATTGCCATTGCCGCGGTGGGTATGTTATCCAATACGGGAATCCAGTTAGCAGTAGATGCTTACGGACCGATTTCCGATAATGCCGGCGGTATTGCGGAAATGAGCGACCTGCCTAAAGAAGTACGCCAACGGACGGATAAACTTGATGCCGTAGGAAATACCACTGCAGCGATCGGAAAAGGTTTTGCGATCGGTTCGGCCGGTTTGACGGCACTCGCTATTTTTGCTGCTTTCATGGCCACTGCCGATATCAAAACGATCGATATTGCGAAACCGTGGGTGATCAGCGGATTATTCCTCGGCGGTATGTTGCCCTTTTTATTCTCTTCCCTGGCAATGGGAGCTGTCGGTAGAGCCGCTATGGATATGATCCAGGAAGTAAGAAGGCAGTTCAACAATATTCCGGAACTAAAAGCGGCGCTTGCTGTCATGAAAAGTAACGGAGATAAGGAATATGCAGAATGGAGCGCACAAGACCAGCAGACTTTTGATGCCGCCGACGGAAAAGCGGAGTACAGCAAATGTGTGGAAATATCTACAAAAGCTTCCATTCGCGAAATGGTTTTACCGGGTATTTTAGCGGTTTTATCTCCCGTATTGATTGGCTTCCTTGGTGGTGCGGAAATGTTGGGTGGACTACTCGCCGGCGTTACCGTTACCGGTGTTCTAATGGCAATTTTCCAATCCAATGCCGGTGGTGCCTGGGATAATGCCAAAAAGATGTTCGAAGAAGGCGTAACCATCCAGGGAGAAAAATACTACAAGAAATCGGCTCCCCACAAAGCAGCCGTAGTGGGTGATACCGTTGGTGATCCGTTTAAAGATACTTCCGGGCCGTCGCTGAATATTCTGCTGAAATTAATGTCAGTGGTCGCCCTGGTCATTGCACCGTTTTTGTAGAAATAGTCTATCAAAACAAAGCAGCGACGTTGCTCCGAGCAACGTCGCTGCTTTGTTTTGATACCGCCTTG
>CAZHNG010000571.1:0-2815 GCA_964533785.1 uncultured Saprospiraceae bacterium
AACAAATGGATTTTGACGGCGCATTTGAGTTTTCGCCGGTAATCAATATCCGGATTAGTAGTTAACAGGTTGTCATGAATCACTGTTATTTGAGTCCTGTAAGTTTTCCCGACTGCAGGGCTACTGCCTGGTTTAATTATGATTGAGCTTGAGGCTGATTTTTCAGCCTTAACCTCTACTTCTCTTACTCCCGCAAAAGCATATTATTTGGCACCATATTATTGATCACTAACGAATCATCTGCAAAAAAACGATTGTAATAAAGGATCATCGAAGGAACATTCTCGAATCGGAAGCCCAGCTTGCCTAATTTTTCGTGCAATTCTTTTGCTTCTGGTAACAATTTCCTGATGATCGTTTTGTAGTTGTTACCGGTAATTTGCACCACTTTTTCCGCGCTGACCCAATAACGGAAATAGCTTAAACTACTTTCAGCAAACTCCTCATCCATAAATGCAGTATTGTCTTCAATATAGACCGGTTCACGGTGCAAACTGATGAATCCCTCGATCAAAGGCTCCGCCCAAACGATCGATCCATCCTGCATCAACAACGGCCTCAAACCATTATTTTCCAATTTTGGCAAGACCGGGGCGTTGCGCCACCATTTACGTTCAACCTGCCAATCCATCTTCTTCTTTGACCAAAATACCGAAGGCACTAAAAATTGCGGATCCGGTAAAAAAGTGATTTGTTCCGCCCGGTTCATGGTTCCCTCTCCGGCTCTGGGAAAAACAAGGGCCTGCGCCAAAATGGAAGGAATAATTGCTACCATAATAGCCCAGATTAACATATTCTTTCTCATGGCATTAAATTTAAGTGATTAGGAAAAAACCAATGTAAACCTCTTCATAATGACAGATTGTATTTTTGATAATAGTTAAACACTAAATGAAAGTAGTTCTACTATCAAAATAACATTTTTTAACATTTTCAGTTCATTAAGTTGTGCTCATCGTCCGAAAAATTTTACTTCCTACGATTTTGAATTTATGATAGCCTGCTTCGTTGCCTTCCAATTGAATTCAAAATGGGATAATACCTGTGAAATAATACCACATTATAATTTCACATCAGTATTCCCTACTTTTATAAAGTCAAATACACAAACAATTATGAAAAACCGTTACTTCTTTTGGATATTCCTATTGGGGATCTTAATTCTGCTTACCCATTGCACCGAAAGTGGCAATACTACTGAAACCAAAGAGCCCCTCTCCCGCCCCAACATCATTTTTATCATGACCGACGATCATGCTTACCAGGCGATTAGTTGCTTTGGTAGCGAGTTGATCGAGACGCCGAATATCGACCGGATAGCAGCAGAGGGGGTATTGTTTAAAAATAGTTTTGTAACCAATTCCATCTGTGCGCCAAGCCGTGCGGTTTTATTGACCGGTCAATACAGTCACCGCAATGGTTTAAGGGACAACCGGGATGTTTTTGACGGCTCGCAGATGACCTTTCCCAAATTGTTACAGGAGGCTGGTTATTCCACGGCTATCGTTGGGAAGTGGCACTTAAAAACGGCACCTACCGGCTTTGATTATTGGAACGTGCTGATTGGCCAGGGGCAATACTACAATCCGGTGATGATCGAAAACGGAGATACCTCGAATCATATTGGCTACACTACTGATCTGATCACTGATTTCACCCTTGATTATCTTGATAACCGTAACACTGATAAACCATTCTGTGTTCTTTACCATCATAAAGCCCCCCACCGCAATTGGATGCCGAAACTGGAAGATTTACCTGAAGTGCTTAGCAAAGAATATCCTTTACCGCCAACCTTCTACGACGATTATTCAACCCGCACAGCCGCCGCCTCCGAACAAGATATGCGCATCGAAGACATGTATATGTCGATGGATATGAAATTATTGCCCGAGGATTATGGTGTGGAAACCGGCTCAGGCGGCAATGCGCAATTCAGTAAAATGGTCGAAAAAAACTGGATGGAAACCATTCTGGGCCGTTTTACCCCCGAACAAAGAGAAGCCTGGGATGAATACTACGATCCCATTCGCAAGGATTTCCGGGAACGGAACCTGCAAGGCAAGGAGTTGCTGGAATGGAAATACCAGCGTTATATGCAGGATTACCTGGGGTCGGTTAAAGCGGTAGATGATAATATCGGGCGTTTATTAGCCTATCTGGATGAAAATAACCTCACGGAAAATACGGTTATCGTTTATACTTCCGACCAGGGCTTTTACCTGGGCGAACACGGCTGGTACGACAAGCGATTCATGTACGAAGAGTCTTTACGGATGCCGTTGGTGATGCGTTATCCCGCTGGTGTCAACGGAGGACAAAAAATTGAAGATATGGTTTTGAACCTTGATTTTGCTCCCACCATCCTGGATTATGCGGGGGTGCAAGTGCCAGAGCAAATGCAAGGAGCTTCCTTCCGACCTCTAGTTGAAGGTCAACAACCCGACGATTGGAGGCAAGCCATGTATTACCACTACTACGAATATCCACACGGCTGGCATGATGTGAAGAAACACGAAGGGGTCCGGACGCACCAACATAAGCTCATCCATTTCTACGATGATATCGACGCCTGGGAGTTGTATGACCTGGACAAAGATTCACTGGAAGTAAACAATGTCATCGATGATCCGGCGTATGCACCCGTAGTAGAGGATTTGAAAGCACAGTTACAACAATTCAGGGAGCAATATGGATTACCGGAAAATGAGGTGGCGCCGTGTATATATTAGTTGAAAATTCCCCCTTGTATTAATTGAAAAATCCCCCCCCCCTCGGGAAAGCCGTACCTTTTGGTGAACAAATCAAAAGGGCG
>CAZHNG010000572.1:0-2814 GCA_964533785.1 uncultured Saprospiraceae bacterium
TATCGAAGTCTGGAGACTTCGACAATCACAATCAATATTTAATGTCCGTGCCTAGCGTCCAAGTCAAAAACATATAAGTACAGTTTTTTGCCGGTCACAAAAAGATCAGTGCGACGGAAAAGTATCGACAAAGTAATTTGGAAGCTTTAAAGGAATAAATTGGAAAGTATCATCCCTTGGTCGCCGTAGCCTTCAGCGAAGGAAACCCATTAAAATAGGAAACTAATTTTTTAATAAAACCGTTAACTTTATGGTATAAACAACATCGATTATGAATGTACAAGCAGAGAAATTACAGTTGATTGAATGGTTGGTTCAATTGCAGGATGTTAATCTATTACGACGCGTTAAAGAGTTGATGCAGCATGACCAAGAAAATGCATCAGAAACTGATATTATTGGTTACCGTGCAGGTGGAGAGGCTATTACTGTAGCAGATCTAAAGGCAAAAATCACCAGCGCAGAAGAACAAATAGATCGTGGTGAATATTTAACGGTTGAACAATTGCGTAAAGAGTCTGAGCAATGGCTAAAAGAAAGTACCAAGTAGTAGTTGCACCAGAAGCTCGCGATGAATTACGTGATGAGTTGAGCTATATCCGTAGAAAATGGTCTGTCAAGCGAGCCAAAACAGTTAACGATGGGATCAATGATGCAATAGCAGAATTAAACAGTCTACCCAATCGACATCCCAAATTACATCGTATTAGTGACGAAGAAAGAACCTACCGTTTTGTTCCCAAATGGAGCTATATGATCATCTTCAGAATCGAAGAGGCAATCCGAAGAGTTAGAGTGGTAAGCATCTTTAGTTCCAGCCAGAACCCAGATAAAATTGACGATATTAAGGGTCGGTAAAACCCTAACGCACTAATTAGTACAACGCGCACGCCTACCTCCGTAAAACTCCGGTAGGCAGGCAGTAAAGCGGTGTTCGTCGCAATTCCTTCGCGGCATCTACCACGCCATGTCTTCCTGGGTCAGGCACCAGCCCCCGCTAAAAGCGGGTGCTTTGTCATGGTAGCTGCGGCTCAGTCGGGCTCCTCACAGCGGCGTAGGAACTGGTTGGTCTCCGTACAATTATGTATTTAATAATCCTTTAAAGTTAATCGATCCAGATGGTGCAGCGCCTTATGATACCTGGTTTTTAGATGAGGATGGTAACGAACTTTACCGAACGGCCGACGGACTCGACGATGCAATAGTGGTGGTAAGCAACGAAGATCGAGATGCATTTATTCAAGCTAGTGATGCTGTACAAAATCAACATTATGTGGTGGATAGTGAAATTCAGGGTTTAAGAGACATGGGAGATTCATACATGGTCGAAGGGATGAACGCTGTTTGGGATAAAAGCATGAAAACTAATTTGCCTTCCGATTCACATGATTTTGTGGACAAAAATGGTAATCCTCTAACAGATGTACATCCAGAAGCGGGTTCCTATTTCAACATTAGTAAAGATGGTAAAACCTTAACAGTTGATCCTGATATCAATGTAAGTGAGTCGACAAGTGCTGTTGGCCTGGGAGGAGACCGTCCTGCTATTCATAGTCATCCAGTACACGGAGGGCTATATAAAAAGTCAAGTAATGGACGAATAATGGGACCTGCCAGGGAACCGGAAGGCCCAAGCGCACATTCTGATTACCCTAATAGTGCTGGAAGAGAAAGAAGAACTGGTCAGAGGTACCGAGATGTGGTTATCGGACCAAATAATATATACCTATATAAACGATTTAAAGATGCAGGCAAAGTTCCGAGGTCATTTTTTAAGAATTGATATATCATCGTTATATGAAGACAGAATTAATAGTTATAATATCACTTGGTTTTATCCTTTGTTGTTGTCGACCTAATGCTAAAATGAATGCGTGTAGCCAATATCCGAATGAGATTGTAGAATTAGGTCTTGAAGATCAATATAAAGAAGCAAAATGGCAGGTCTACAAATTCAATCTAACAAAAGGGAATGAATTCGAGGTCTATAATCCTTTTTACATAGATAGTGTCTATCAAGAAAAAGTATTGTCAGAATTCAATCTCGAATTTACTAAAATTGAAAAAAAAGTTGATACTACCACCTATTACTTCTTGTTTGAAAGAGGGGTTTCTCCTTCAAAAGGGCCTTACTATGGGAGTGCTTCTTTTTGGCCTAATTCAGATGGGATGTTTGGGTTGAATTTATACGATAGATTTGGATTCATTCTTGAGCTAAAAGATCAAGAAGATAAATTCAGGAATTTTATACATTCTAACCAAGATAAATTATCTCCATTTCTTGAATGTTTAGCTAAAGAAAAAAAGATTTTGAAAAACATATAAATAATATAAATAGCAGAGCTTGACCTTTCTCGCTTTTTGCAAGTTTGAAGTGATACAAGAGCCATGCTGCTACTGCAATAGGCAATGAACAATGTAGACAATGAGCAATGAGGGCAATAGGTGTTGAGACGCCAAACACGAGATCAGGAGACCCCGATCGGTTTGGTGTTCCCAACTATCGATTGGCTTGGACTGTAGAGTCGGGCAGAGAAAATTATTATTATATCGAAATAGTTAATTGACTATGAATTACTTCTAGCGTCCCCGCCTGCTGTGCCAGCGCTAATCTATATACACAGGATTTGTTTTTGTTTTCATTAGAATCAATTTTATTGTTTGACATAAAGCTCACTGGACTAAAGCTTTATATTTTCTAGGTTTTGAACATCTGTTTTCAGGCCTGAGATTAGTGTAATGTTCTTTTGGCATTGCCCCCATAGCCGTCAGGCTAAGGGAAACTTATTTATTTTGAAACCCGCCTACTGTGCC
>CAZHNG010000573.1:0-2801 GCA_964533785.1 uncultured Saprospiraceae bacterium
GGGCATTCCGTGCGTTGCCTCCAGCCTGCCCGCTGAAGCTTTAGCTTAGGCGGGGATAATTGATTTCCTTGGCGCAGCCGGGAAATCTTGACTATTTATTTCGCGGCAGCCGCCTGCGATAGCGGCGGATGAAGCGAATTGACTATTTAAATTTTTTCAAAAAACTTCTCCAATTCAAATATTTAATTACCTTTGCGCCTCCGCTGCAGAAAGGGTGAATTTTTTAAAGAATATGATATGCAAACAAAAGACATCATTGGTGTAGAACGCCAAAATGGGGAGGGTATATTCCTGTACAAAGAAGGCATATTCTGGAGGGCTTATAATCAGTCTGCTTTCCAATTTTCCAAACATTTTAAAGCTTTTAAGCTCACTAAAAAGTTTGTCAAAAGAGTAGGAGAGGAGGTCATCAGCCTGGGCTTTCCAGATAAACTATTACCTACTTTTCTTGAATCAGCAAAGGACAATAATTTGTTGGTTGAGCAAAATGAAAATAAAATTCGAATTAGTGGACTACCGAAGTTGACGAAGGAGACTTACGAGGAATGGGCGAGAAAAGTCCTTGTGAAAACTGTAGTTAAAGACAGTAAAGATCAGAACCCAGTTAGCCACGAAATTTGAAATGGACTATGAATCTAATTTATTCGATTTGTACCATGAATTGATAAACCGGCAGTACAAAATCCGTCGCAGTATTTGTTTTATCAACTTCAAGCCCGTTCAAAGGGAAATATTTGCTGCTGACTTTCGCGATCGCATTATTCACCATTTGCTGTTCAATTACCTGCATCCTATATTTGAGCCGGGTTTTATCAAAGACAGCTATAGTTGCAGGATAGGCAAGGGGACTCATTTTGGCATCAAACGGATGCAACATTTCATGCGGTCGTGTACACAAAACTACCGGAAGGAAGCCTATGTGCTGAAAATTGATATCCTGGGCTATTTTATGAGGATGGATCGCAAGATCCTGATGACCATCCTGGAAAATAAGCTGTTGCATTACAAGAGACCGGTTGATTTTGAACTCGACTTGGTTTTGTACCTGTTGGAAAAGGTGATCTTCAATGATTCGACGACCAATTGCTTCATAAAAGGAAAAGCTGCAGACTGGAAGGGGCTACCCAAGAGCAAAAGCTTATTTCATGCGGGAAAAGACCAGGGGTTGCCCATTGGCAATCTGACCTCCCAGTTTTTTGGCAATGTTTACCTCAATGGTTTCGACCACTTCGTAAAAGAACAGCTCGGCATCCAATACTACGGCCGTTATGTGGATGATATGGTTTTGCTCCATCCTGATAAGAACTACCTGAAGGAATGTTTGCCCGTAATCCAGGCTTTTTTATTTGAGCATCTTGCATTAGAACTACATCCCAGAAAGGTATATCTGCAACCCTTTTCTCACGGTATTCCTTTTTTGGGCACCTACATCAAACCTTACCGAACTTACATTGGCAAGCGAACAAAAACCAATTTTTACAAGACAGTTGAAGGATGGAATGATCTTATTAAGGCCAACAACAATAAGCTTTCTCCCGAAGAATTGGAATTGTTCGTCGCTTCAATGAATTCCTACTTGGGCATCCTCAAACATTACCAGACCTATCGCTTGCGCAAAAAGATGATTCGGAAATTAAATGGCTACTTTTTTAACTATGTTTATGTGAGTGGGGGGTATGCGAAATTGGTGAAGAAGAAAAGAAAGTTGAAAAATCCTTAATTTTACGACTCTAAAAGCCGATGAATCATGACACGTACATTTTCATTAACTATTCCATTAATTTTCTTGATCCTTAATAGTGTTTTGGGAAACCCGATTACCAAGTACCGCCCCGGCAAAGACTACGCCCTCTTCTTCGCAGTAGACAATTACACTGGCAACAACAAATACAACAATCTACGCAATCCTATCAAAGATGCCAAGGCAATCGCTAGCGAGCTAAAAGAGATGTACGGTTTTGAAACGCATGTTTACGAAAATCCAACCCAGGAAAAAGTTATTCGCATTTTAGAAAACTGGATAGGTAAAACTTTTGCGGAAGACGCCCAATTATTCATCTTTTTTTCGGGGCACGGTACTTTTCGTGACCTTACCAAGAAGGGCTATTTTATACCTTATGCTGCCCAAGCTGGTGATTATGGTGGTTATTTGGAGCTTACTGATATTGGCAATATCGTCACCCAGATACCGTGCAATCACATTTTACTGGCCGTAGATGCTTGCTATTCCGGAACAATTGATCAGGCCATTGCCTTCAAAGGAGAGCCAGCATTTCGTCGCCCCAATGAAAATGAGGATGCTAACCGTGATAAAATCCTGCAGCGCCAGTTGCGTAATCAATCGCGTTTGTTAATCACGTCCGGCGGTAAAGAAAGAACACCTGATGGTAAAGACCATTCTCCCTTCGCCGGAGCTATTCTCAAAGGGCTCAAAGGAGCCTATTCTTATGGAGATGGACTGTTTATTTTCACAGATTTATTGAGCCAATTGGAAAGAGTAAGTCCGCGGCCACACCGTGGGGAATTGATTGGCCACGATGCGGGTGGTTTTGTTTTTGTGTCGGAAGGTAGCTCACTTCCAAGTACAACCCCTAATGCCCGATCAAACAGAACGGCAGAAACAGCCGCCAGAAAATCCGCCGGTAGCTTTAGTGACCGGGACGGCAACACCTACGCCTTCAAAACCATGAAAGATGGTAAACGCTGGATGACGCAGAATTTGAATATTAATATCGATGGTTCTTATTGTAGGGTGTTCAGTCTGCCTATGTTTCGACACCAGCGTTTTTTAACTCTTTGTC
>CAZHNG010000574.1:0-2791 GCA_964533785.1 uncultured Saprospiraceae bacterium
AATTCTAACTAATTGACAATCAGCGGAAATTTTATTTATTCTGAAAAATTGATATTCATTGAGTATCAGCGGTTTGTTGTGTAAAATCTAGCGTCTAGCGTCAAAAGTCCAAATTATTGAATGAGTGGATATTATTAAGTTTTTGGCAAAAAAAGCAAGGATCATATTAAAATTTGAAAAATAGTTGACGTTGAGCCTTTGTGCTCTCAACCTCAACCCTACCGTATGAACTATCAAATTTTCCCATATTTCTCCTCCCATATCTTTTCGATCTGCTCCAAAGAGCGTCCCTTCGTCTCCGGAATAAATAGCACGGTAAAGAAAATGATCACAACGATAAAAGCGATAAACAGGAAATAGGGCAAAGAACCGTTCCATATCCCGTCTACGTTGACCTCGCTTTCCACAACAATGGGGAAAGATTGAGAAACGATATAATTGGAAGCCCATTGAACCGCCACCGCGATGGACATGGCAATACTTCGTATAGAATTGGGAAACATCTCTGACAAGATCACCCACACGATTGGTCCCATGGACATAGCAAAAGACCCAATGAATAGCAGGATACCGATCAGTGAAATGAGCCCCACCTGGTTATTCATTATGGTAATACCTAACATTAAAAAGCCGACCATCATCCCGACGGAGCCGGTGATCACCAAGGGTTTCCGTCCCCACTTATCCACGGTAAACATCGCTAAAAAAGTAAACGCCACATTTACTCCAGCTAAAAGAATCTGCTGTGCCAAGACATCTTCCTGACTAAAACCCAATGCTTTTTCAAAAATATCCGCTCCGTAATAAAGTACGGCGTTGATCCCCGTAAATTGTTGCAGACCCGAAATGATAGAACCAATTAAAATGATCGGAAAAACGCTTTTCCTAAAAATATCCTTCAGAGGTATACCACCACTTTCTTGTTGGATCGAGGCTCGGATTTCCTCCATTTCTGCATCAGCTGCCGCTGAACCATGTATCTTTTCAAGAATATCTCTGGCTTCGTCTTCATGCCCTTTCAACATCAACCATCTTGGGCTTCGGGGCACCAGGAAGAGCAGCGAAAAGAAAAGAATACAAGGCACTAATTCTGACCAGAACATCCATCGCCACCCTGTATTAACGTTATACGTTTCTGGCTGACCACTTCCGATAAAATAGGTTACTAAGAACACCACAAAAAAGCCGATCACAATCGCCATTTGATAGAAAGTCACCATTTTTCCCCGGATATCCGCAGGAGCCAGCTCAGCAATGTAAGTTGGAGCGTTCATCGAAGCAATTCCAATACCTAATCCACCGATCAAGCGGAAGATAACCAGTAAGGTAACCGACTCCGGCAAAAATTCAGGAAGACCGGAACCCCAGGCGGAAATCGTAAATAATAAGGCAGAAATCAATAGTGAATATTTCCGGCCGATCGCACTACTCAACACCCCCGAGACAAGAGCGCCAACAAAACAGCCCAGTAAAGCACTACCCACTACCCACCCTTTTAAGGCTGCAGATAATTCAAAGTATTTACTGAAATAAAACTGAGTACCATTGATAACTCCAGTATCGTATCCGAACAATAATCCACCTAAAGCAGCGATACTACTGACCAGGACCAAGGTAAACGAACGACTTGATTGCGACATTGCTTAAAGTTTAATAAGTAAAAGTGATGGTTTTTCTGTCTATCGAACGGAAAGATACGAATTCTGGAAGACTGTTCAACAATCCATTTTTCCACCAATATTCTCGAGTTTATCTCCGTTTTTCCGCATTTTTCTTTGAGATTTGTATTTTAGTAATGGTGAAATAAGATTAAATTGCCCTTTATGGTTAACCTTCTAAAAAAATGTAGCGTTCCTCTCAAGTGGTGGGTGCTTTCAATCTTTATCATTGGTTTTTCGATCTCCTTTTGGCATTGCAGCCCCGAAAAAGATCCGATTAGTTACAACCAACATATCCGTCCGATTTTCAACAAAAAATGCCTTTCCTGTCACGGCGGTGTCAAACAGATGGGAGGCTTTAGTCTATTATTTGAAGAAGAAGCGATGGATACTACCAAATCGGGAAAAGTTGCGATATATCCGGGCAATGCAAAAAAGAGTGAATTGTATCGCCGCATTAATCATTCGAACCCTGAATTGCGCATGCCTCCCGAAGGTGCTCCTCTCTCCCCGGAAGAAAAAGAGCTGATCGCCAAATGGATCGATCAAGGCGCTCCGTGGGAAGAACATTGGGCTTTTATGCTACCTGAGCAAAAACCACTTCCGGCTGTTGACTCCGATTGGCCAAAAAACAGTATTGATTACTTTATTCTGGAAGCGTTACAAAACAATGAACTACAGCCTGCACCGGAAGCCGATCGCCACACGCTTATCCGGCGTTTGAGCCTTGACTTGACGGGCCTGCCACCTACCCCAGAAATGGTGGAAAACTTTCTCAAAGATACCGATAACGATGCCTACGAAAAAGTAGTCGATCAACTCTTGGCCTCCCCTCATTTCGGTGAACGCTGGGCAGCGATGTGGCTGGACCTGGCTCGATATGCCGATTCTAAAGGCTACGAAAAGGATGCTCACCGCAACATTTGGCGCTTCCGCGACTGGGTCATCAACGCCTTCAACATCGACATGCCTTTTGACCAATTTACTATAGAACAACTGGCAGGCGACCTGCTACCCCACCCTACGCGAGAACAACTGATCGCCACTGCCTTCAACCGAAACACCATGACGAATGACGAAGGAGGCACTGAAGATGAAGAATTCCGATTGGCTGCCGTAATCGATCGCATGAA
>CAZHNG010000575.1:0-2788 GCA_964533785.1 uncultured Saprospiraceae bacterium
GGCATTGAAAGTTAATAATTTTGTGGCTTTCCGATTTATGAATACTAAAGTAGAAGCTAGTTTGCCTGTATCGAGCGGGTGGATTTCCCTTTAGGGAATAAAAGGGCAGGGAATACAAGGGCGCGCGTGGGCGGCTACATCAATTTTCAACCTCCGACACTATAGTCGGGGTGATTAATTTTGCCATTGTTTTTTTCTTTTGATACAACCTCTAGCTTTCTTGAATGAGACCTTATTTAATCTGCAAATATAGAGAAGACGGAATTTACAAAGCACTTAGTTTGCGAAGTAAACTTAGTGCTTGAAAAAAACCTCCATGCGCTCCGAGTTCTCCATGCCTGCCCAGGTGGGCCCGATGTGGCCGGCCATACCGGCCACGGTAAACGGGTTTCAAAATAACCTTAAGAAACAAAGTCTCGAAAAATCCACCCCCAAAAACCGTTTTTCCCCTCGTTATTCCTTACCTTCACCTCCGTAAATCCCTTATTTCTTGAGCAAACCCAGTCCTGTATATTAGCCACCCTGCAGCTTTTGAGAGTAATAAGCAACTAAACGATTGTGTATGCCTGGTTATCTAACAAAGGTATTGATTCTAATCATTGACGTAGGAGCTACGGTGGCTTCCTTGTGTTTGGCCATTTTATTGACCAATAATTTTTCTACGGGGCATTTGATTCCTTTGCTCTACCTTGCCCTCCCGGTTCTGCTCGGGCTGAGAATAGGATCCTTTATTTTTTTCAAAACTTATATGATCATTGTGCGGTACATCGGGGAAAAAGACTACCGCAATAGTTTTTTTGCCGTGACGGTATCGTCGGCCATTTTTGGGTTGGCCATCTGGCAGTTTCCGCAACTATTGCCTGCGGATAATCAGTTGGCGATCATTACGGTGGATTACACGTTGCTGCTGCTGGCGACGATCGGGGTACGGATCTTCATGCGCAATTTCTTTGACCAGATCAATTTGCAAAGAAATGCTGGCGTACCGGTTGCGATTTTTGGTGCCGGCGAGATGGGGGCTATGCTGGAAAAGGTGTTGCGACACCGGTCGACGAATAATTACAAAGTGGTGGCTTTTTTTGATGATAACCCTAAAGTGCACCGGAAGATGCTGAATGGCGTACGCATCTATAATCCGGAAAAGAAGTTTGACGAGGTGATCCAGCGGCAAAACATTCAAATCGCTATTATCGCTATTAATAAATTACCGGAAAAGCGAAGGATTGAGTTTATCAGCGCTTGCCTGGACCAGAAAGTACAGGTAAAAAAGGTACCCAATATTACTTCCTGGATCGATAATAAATTGAATGCCGGACAGTTGCGGGATATTAATTTTGAAGACCTGCTGAGCCGGCCGCCCATCAAGCTCAATCAGGAGAGTATTCAGGAATCTGTTAATGGAAAAGTGATTTTGGTAACGGGTTGTGCCGGATCGATCGGCAGCGAGATCGTACGTCAATTGTTGAAATACCGGCCTCGCCAGATCATTGGTTTTGATCAGGCGGAAACGCCATTGGCGGGCGTGGCGCTTTCGCTGAAAAAATACGTGGAAAGTGGTATCCTGAATTGCGTAATTGGGGATGTTAAGGACTATGATAAACTAGACCAGATCTTTGAGGAATACCGTCCGGATTATGTTTTCCACGCCGCTGCTTATAAGCATGTACCCGTAATGGAACGGTTTCCGGAGGAAGCGGTCAAGGTGAATGTGCAGGGAACCAAAAATGTGGCGGACCTGTCGGTGCAATACGGAGCGGAAAAGTTTGTCATGATCTCTACGGATAAGGTGGTCAATCCCGGAAATGTGATGGGAGCCTCCAAAAGGATCGCGGAGATCTACGTGCAGGCGTTGAATTATAAGGTGGATTGCGCTACACAATTTATTACTACAAGATTTGGGAATGTTTTAGGGTCGAATGGTTCGGTCATTCCCATCTTTCGGGAGCAGATCGAACGGCGACGGGCCGTAACGGTGACGCATCCTGAGGTGACGCGCTTCTTTATGACGATTCCCGAGGCTTGTCAGTTGGTACTGGAAGCGGGCGCTATGGGGAACGGCGGTGAAATTTTTGTCTTCGATATGGGCGAACCGGTCAAGATCGTACAACTGGCACAACGCATGATCCAAATGGCGGGATTGACGCCGGGGAAGGATATCGATATCGTCTTTACGGGCTTAAGACCGGGCGAAAAATTAGCGGAAGAACTATTGGATGGGCAGGAAGGTATTTTGAAAACGCACCATCCTAAAATTAAAAAAGCACGGGTCCGCGTTTATGACTACGACCAGGTTTGTCCCGCTATCGAACACCTGGTAGCTCTAACCCTTTCGGGTAAATCGCATGAGTTTCTGGTCAAATGCATGAAAGAGATTGTGCCTGAGTTTTCGAGTCAGAATTCTGTTTACGCTCGGTTGGATCGCAGGCCTAAGGAGGTGAATTAGGAGGTGCTTGAGGTTTATTTTTCAAGACTTCGTCTTTCAAAATTTTTATTGAACCATAGAGTGCATAGAGTACATAGAGGGGAATTGTTTTATGGGGAAACGCATTTTTGGATGTCCAGTTAGCTTGTAGAGAGCGGGTGGATTTCCCTTCAGGGAACACAAGGGCGCGCGTAGGCAGCTACATCAATCCAGCATAACTTGCCAAACTCCGTTTGGGCAAAATTCCTTCTAAAGAACCGATTTTCAGTACAAAAAAAATTTATGTATATGCCTTAGGCGGTATCGGCAGGCATAGAGGGGAATTGTTTTATGGGGAAACGCATTTTTGGATGTCCAGTTAGCTTG
>CAZHNG010000576.1:0-2785 GCA_964533785.1 uncultured Saprospiraceae bacterium
GTCTCAATCCGCTTCCATCAGCGGCGCAGCTCCCGGGAGCCTCTCTGCAAAGCTTTGTGCCAAAACGCTAATCCGGCGTGAATTCCACAAGGTTCGTCGATTTTGGCGATCCGGCTCGTTTCCTTCCTCCCGTCTGGTCGTCTCGAACGCCGATTTACCTCGCCCATTCAGAGTGTTGCATTCATTTCCCCAGGGTAAACGGCCGATTCCGCGCTGGTCAAATGCCTTTCACGCTGCTCTTCGATGCCCGATTTGGCGGCGTTGATCAACCCTGTCGATCGGCGGTGTCGGTGGCCGTTCACCGGTTCGGCTCCTCCTCGCGCGATGGAAAATCGGGCAGGAAGAGGAACGACGGGTCGGTCGCCTCGCGGGCGATCGGCTGGCTGCCCTTGCGGTCCTGGTGGGTGCCGCGTGGTGGGCACGAGGCGCGCTTCTTGATCGTGCTGTAGCTGGCGAGGATGCGCTCGGCCTGGCTCTGGGCGCCGGGCTCGGCGAGCTCGGTGAAGGTGAGGCAGTTCGCTGCGGCGAGCCGGGCGCCGTGGTCGGCGTCGGCCATGGCGAGCAGGGTGGCGATCTCCGGGCGGTCGGTGAAGGGGGTAGCGTCACCGACGCCGTCGGCGACCCAGGTCTCGAAGGCGGCCGCACAGGTAGGGAGGTCGGGTGGGTCGGCGCCGTCGTTGCGCTCGAGCCAGCCGTGGCTCGCCGGGTCGAGGATGACGGCCTGGAGCTGGCCGTAGCCGAAGGCCTTGGCGCGGCCGAGCATGTGGCGGCGGCGGCTGGCGGTCCCGGTGGCGTGAGCGCCGAGGCCGATCGCCCAGACGAGGCCACCGAGCTCTTCGGGGAGGAGATTGGTGAAGCGGATGGACGAGCGGAAGACGAGCGGTGCCGTGGGCGTGGCCGGGAGGAAGACGAGCTGGTTCTCCTGTTGCGGCTTGTCGCTGGGAGAGGTCGGCAGGGTGGCGGTGGCGGCGTTCCGCGCCGGGTAGCGCTTGCGGCCGGCGAGGCGGGCGTCGTCGCTCGACCAGTCGATGGGGTGCTTTACGGTCTCGTTCGGCCCGCTCGCGGGCCGCGGGCGGAGGTAGAAGGGCCAGAACGAGGCGCGTGGCTGCATGGTGAGCGCGCGGCGTGCCTGAAGCGGGGTGACCGGCGTTGTGGTGGTAAGCGTGGCGAGACCGAAGCGCACCCGGCTGCGCCAGGCGCGCTGGCGGCCGCGGCGGTTCTGGAGGTTGGGCTCGCCTTCCGGCGGGACGTGGCCGAAGAGCGCCTGGACGAAGTCGAGCCGGGTTTCGGGGAGTGGCGGCTGGTCCCGGCGCCGGCGGTCGTGGATGGTGTAGCGGTGCGGCAGGCGCATGAGGCGGGTGATCGCCATACAGAACTCGGTGGGTTCGGGCACGCGGTTGAGAGCGGTGACGGGGTCGCCGCGGAAGAAGACGGGGATGCGTTCGCCGTCCTCAAGGCGGGGCCGCCAGTAGGACCAGTTTTCCTCGCGAGCGCCTTGGTGGTCCTTGCCGTCCTTGACCTGGATGGCGTCGAAGGCGTCAAAGGCGGCCTTGCCGATGGGCCAGCTATCGCCGGTGTCGGCGAGAAACGCGATTTCCTTGTTCTTGTTGGTGGACTGGCCGGGGTCGCGGAGGGCGCGGCCGGCAACAACGAGCGTGCCGTTCTGGCCGGCGAGGGTGGGTGTCAGGCGACCGAGGTCGACGAAGCCGAGGAGGCCCTTGAGATGAAGCTCCGCATGTCGCTCCGCGAGGGTCATGCGGTGCCAGGTGTTCTCGTCGATGTCGAGGGCTGCGACGATGCAGCAGACGGGGACCTCGACGTACGAGCATTTGCGGAGGTTGCCGGTTGTGTAGGTGCCGCCTTCGAACGTCGCGTCGAGCCAGCCCGCGAAGGGCAGCTTCGCGGTGAAGGGATTGCCCCGGGCGTCGGTCATCTGTCGCCCTAGAAAGGCGAGCTTGGCGTCGTTGACGATCCTCTGCCAGTTGACCGCATCGTAATCGCGAAAGCCGAAGCGTCGATCCGTCACGAGATCGAGATGGGCAAAAGCCATGATCTCGAGCACGGCTCTGATCATGCCGCGCAGCGAGGCGCCGGGGATGGCGAAGTCGGTCCCTGGCTTCGTCGCTTCGTCGTGGACGAGACGGAAGGGCGCATTGTTGTCCTTATTGTCTTTGTACTCCCTGCCGCCGACCAGGAGCGGGGTCTCCACGCGCCAGTTGACGACGAGCTCGCCCGAGAGGCCGTTTTTCAGCGGGGCACCGAGGTCGGGCTCGTCGCCGAGCGGTGTCGGCAGGACCTTGTCGTTGAGCGGGACGAAATTATAGGGCGCGCGCAGCGGCGGTGGCGGTTTACGGTTCGTGGCGGCAGCTTTGAAGGTCGCGATGCTGGTCATGCGCCTGCTCCTCGGGGCCGGGTCACGTGGACGGAGAACCAGCCGAAGCCCTTGGCAGCACCGTGACCGAGCTCCAGCCCCTTGCTGTCGATGTCGTTCAGCAGAAGGTCCAGGAGCTCGCGGTCGGCCGTGGTCGGGTAGGCGCCGCGCTCGTCGAGCCGCAGCTCCGCCGTGAAGGCGGCACCCAGGAAAGTCTCCTCAGTGAAGAGACGCTCGTCCATGGCCCCGCCGGTGAAGCGGTCGATGGTCACGCTGGTCAGTTGCTTGCGGCGTGGCGCAGCCTTGGCGTCGGGCACCAGGCTCTCGATCCTGAGCAGCCCGCGCCAGCCGGCGACGCCGAAGAGCCGCTCGACCGAGCTCGAACTCCTTGAGCTTCGCCGACATAGACACGTA
>CAZHNG010000577.1:0-2775 GCA_964533785.1 uncultured Saprospiraceae bacterium
GTTGCGATGAAGCTATTGTCACTATTGATTTAACAGACTTTGACACCCCTTCCATCCAGGGAGATTTCTCTACCCTTTCTTCTGAATGTGATAATATTCCACCGATCAGTGTACCCGAAGATATTGTGGATGGATGTGATGAAGCGCCGCGCTTATCATTCGATGAAACCATTAATGAAGGTAGTTGTCCTAACCAATTTACGATAACCCGAACTTGGATGGCGGAAGACCATTGCGGCAACCAAACTTCCGAAACTCAAGTCATTAATGTCGAAGACAATTCCGTACCGGTATTTAGTGAATTACCAAGCGACATAATCGTAGATGTAGATAATGTACCGGACCCTCCGGTAATCACCGCCACTGATAATTGCGCTGGCATTCGCAGGGTTGTTCACAAAGCGTCTAATAATCTGCACCTTCCAGGTACAGGAGGAGCATTGAATATCCCTAGATTCGATCCTAGTTTGGGAAATCTCATCAAAGTCGAATATTACATTTATCAATATGCTCAGTATGGTTTTAGAATTGAAAATAAATCCACATTTACTTCCGCACAAACTACTTTAAATAATGACCTTGTTTATTCTTTATTTGGACCAGCGGGTATCAGTCAAACCTTAGCGTACGATGAAAACAGCGTTATTGACTTGGAGCTATTCGATGGTACCATCGACTTTGCTGGACTAAGTGGTTATCAAAAAGGATATGTCGGCTTCCAGGAATACAATGTTAATGAATTGACCACTGGCCTTTCTCCGTTTATTGGTTTAGGTTCTTTATCATTCTTTGAAGATGCCAGTGGTAGCCAAACATTCATTGGTGGTGGTGGTAACTGGCAGTTTGAGATTGAAACCAGAATTAATGCCGAAGTTGTTGTCATTTATACCTACGAAGAGTCTGATAATGAAATTCCTGTCAATTTCGTAGAAACTACAACTGGAGATGTATGTGAAGGAACCGCAGCCGTTATCAGGACCTGGACCGCAACCGATGATTGTGGGAACGAACTTAGCCATACGCAGACTATTACTATCAATAACACACCACTTGATCTTGCCGTGGCAAGCGAACCGGTAACCTGTTTTGGTGAAAATGACGGTACCGCCACAGTTACCGTAAATAGTGGCGAATCTCCTTATACCTATGCTTGGAATACTGACCCCATCCAAAATACGGCGACCGCTACAAACCTGGGGCCTGGTACTTATACCGTTACAGTTACCGATGTTAATGGTTGTACCGCCACTATTGCTGTTGATATTATTGAACCCGCCATATTAGAATGCGAAAGCTTAGTAGTTACCGATGCTACTGGTGCAGGATTTAGTAATGGAAGTATTGATCTTACTGTTACGGGTGGTAATGGTGGATATACTTTCCTATGGAGCAACGGGGCTACAACCGAAGATTTGAATGATATTCCGGCAGGGAATTATTCGGTGACGATTACCGATGTAAATGGCTGTACTGCTACTTGTTCTGCAGTAGTGAATGAACCTTCTGAAATAAGTTGCAGCACCGTAGTTACCGATTTAACTTGTTTTGAAGAAAATGACGGTACAATTACCATTACCGGATCGGGTGGTAGTGGGACTTATGAATATAGTTTGGATAATGAAACCTTTTCTACAAATAATATTTTCACAGATCTGGCAGCCGGTATTTATACCGTTTACATAAGGGATGCAGCTGAACCTTTAGCGACTTCCACTTGCCAGGCTACTATCAATCAACCTGAACCACTTTCCTTATCAATTGCTGCTCAGGCAGATGTTACATGTAATGGTTTTGCTGATGGGACGGCAACGGTTGCCGGAGCCGGAGGTACACCCGAATATACCTATGCCTGGAGTACAGTACCTGTTCAAACAACGGCTACCGCTACCGGGTTGGATGTTGGCACTTATACCGTAACGGTAACGGACGCAAATGGCTGTAGTGCTACGATATCCGTTTCCATTAATCAACCTGAAATATTAGCCTTGACTGAAACGCATACCGATGTGGTCTGTCATGATGATAATGGTACTAGTGATGATGGTTCGATAAACCTTACGGTTACGGGTGGTAATGGAGGATATACTTTCCTATGGAGTAATGGAGCAACTAGCGAAGATTTATCCAACCTGCCTGCTGGCAATTACAACGTGACAGTTACTGATGCTAAAGGTTGTACTATTTCTCTTCCGGTTGATGTAGAAATTACGCAACCTGAATTGTTAGAAGCCACTGCTACTATTGAGGCAAACGTAGATTGTAACGGCAGTGCTACCGGAGCAGCATCTGTAGTTGCTAACGGCGGAACCCTGCCCTACGCTTATCAATGGAGTACCGGAGAAACTACTACTTCTATTTCTGGACTAACCGTAGGTACTTATACCGTAACTGTAACTGATGTAAATAATTGTATAACGGTAGCTAGTGTCACTATTGGAGAACCTGATCCTCTACAGGTAACTGAAATACATACTGACGTAACCTGTAACGATGATAATGGTACTAGTGATGATGGTACCATTACTTTGACAGTAAGTGGCGGTACTGAACCTTATACTTATAGTTGGAGCAATGGAGCTACTACAAAAGATATTTCAAATTTATCGGCCGGAGAATACACGGTGACGATTACCGATGCGAATGGTTGCCAAGCTACCGAAACTATAGTTATTGATTTACCAGAACAATTACAGCTAACGGAGACGCATACTGATCTAACCTGTAATGACGATAATGGATCCAGCAACGATGGCACGATCGACCTGAGCGTCATTG
>CAZHNG010000578.1:0-2771 GCA_964533785.1 uncultured Saprospiraceae bacterium
GTCCGGGTTGTAATGAATTTGAGTTTCGATCTGTCGTACCTTACCTATCTTTCCTTCATTGATAAAGCTTTTGGCTTTTTCCAACACTCCGACTTGCCGCCTTTGGAAACCAATCTGAACAATATTACCCGCATCATTAGCCGCTTTCACCATAGCTAATCCTTCTTTTACATCGTAGGCTAATGGTTTTTCACAATAGATATCGAAGCCTTTTTCACATGCCGCAATGAATTGTAAAGCATGCCAATGCGGTGGTGTACCGATTAGAATCACCTGAAGGCCATCTTGTTCTAAAAGTTCTAAATAGTTTTTAAAGCCTTTTGGACGGCTACCCTGCAATTGCTCCAGCTCATCAATGCTTTTCGTTAAATGATCAGCGTCAACATCACAAACTGCCGTGACTTCTACACCTCCGACTTTCAAGGCTGCTTTGGCAATGACCATTCCGTACCAGCCGCTGCCGATCAAGCCGATTTTTATTTTCTCTTCCCGATTGAAATTTGGTATATAAGCCGCGGAAATAATTGATGCGGAACCAAAGGCGCTTTTTTCGATGAAGGTCCTTCTATTCATAATTGGTAAAGGTAATTTTCTGAATGTAGTTTGTAATATAATAACTTTTCCACGAAATTTATTAGCGTAAAATGCCATGTAAGTAGATTTCCCTATATTAGTTTCCAATGTTTGAAAAATCGTATATAGCCATTCTATTCTCTTGTTTGTGTGGAATGTGGTTTCAGCTTTCTGCACAACAATATGGCTATATTCAATACCATTCCGGCACCGGAGCCCCTTTTGATCAAGTTTCCACCGTGATCCAGGATAAGGAAGGATTTATATGGATCGGTAGCCAAAATGGCTTATACCGGTTCAATGGCATCCACTTCGACCTCTATAGCCTCAATGTCCAGAGTCAGTTCATTCATCAGTTGCATGAATATGGAGACGACCTTCTTTTTGTTAATGACCTGGGGATCTACCAAATTGAAAATTTACACGCCAAGCCCCAGGTGACTGTCTTACTGGAAGGCACCATCAATGAAAATGAGGAGCTTCCTTTTTATCCCAACGATATGTTGCCGGTGGATAATGAGGTCTGGATCAGTCAATCCAATCATAGTATTGGCCGGTTGCAAGAGGACGGGTTTAAAACTTATCGATTCTCCAGATCCAATAAAGCGCAAAAGCTGGTCATTCAGAAAGACTCAAAGGGAGGAATTTGGGCGCTGAGTCCACTTGATGGATTGTTCTACTTTGATAAATCAACAGATTCCTTTGAAAAGAAATTAGACATTAAAAATGGGAATACCCTGTTAATCCATAATGATTACCTTTTAGTGGGGAGCGATGCCCTTCGGGTATATACCAGGGCAATAGGCCTCGACTGGAAAAAACGATCGTCGTGGATGATGACCTGGTCACGGCGATCCATGTGGATCAAAATGATGAATACCTTATTGGAACCAGAAAAGGTAAACTATTTAAGTTGTCGAATTTAAACAGTACTCCTCAGACCATCTACGGTGCAAATGAAGCGCACCGGGTGGAAGAATTGGATTTTGGGTCTATTTACGAAATTTATGTCACTACGGATAGTATTGGTCATAATGATCAACTATGGGTCAGTTCGTAGACCGGACTTTGGCTGCTCCGGCAAAGGTTTTTCAAAACGGTTGAAAATTTACCCATGGATAATCCGATTCACATTGCCATAAGTGATCAAGGGAAAGCCTGGGTACCCATGAGTTACCTGTATGAAATTTCTCCGAATAACGGCGAATTTACCGCCAGGCCGATCTACAATAACCTGCGGGTGAACGCGGTTGCTCATGATGTTAATGGATTTACCTGGGTGACTACGACTACCCCGAAAGTGGAATTATTAAAATACGACAACAATAAGGTCATCAGACGTTATGACTTCCATGAACGGGGAGAGGCCATCTTTCTGCTTTATCCCGATAGTAAGGCAAACCTATGGTTCTGCCAGGCTCCTTTGGACAAGCCTATAGTCGGCATAGCAAGGATAAACGCCAAAGGGACCGTCGATTACTACGATGAAAAAAAAGGATTTTCCAGCAGGGTTCTGGCGATTAAGGAAAGCGCCCGGGGTGAAATCTATGCCGTAGGTATCGGTGAAGATGGTTATTTGTACCGTTACGATGCCCAACAAGATCGTTTCGAAAATCTGAGCCCGCCACTCCCGTTTACGGCCATCCTAAATTTTGAAGCCCATGATTTGACCATCGACGATCGTGGTGTGGTATGGCTCGCGACGACAGATGGTTTGCTCCGCTACGATTCCGAGAAAATTACCTTGATCCAGGATGACATTTTAGGGCAGGAAGAGGTTAGGGGCGTTACGCACTATTCCAACAATAATATCTGGATCGCTACGGCTACCAAAGGTCTGGTCTTTCACCAACAGAACACTTCCACTGCTTTGGGAGAACAGGAAGGCTTACCCGCCGTTATCAGCGCCTACCGATGTATCACTACCGATGCCCAAGGACGTCTTTGGGCCGGCACCTCTGAGGGTTTGGTCTATTCACGCATGTCGGCGGCTACCTTGCCCTATTCCAATTCCCCGCGATTGAGAAAGGTCATCATCCACGGGGAGGAATTTACCGAGAACTTCGACCAGGTTTTTAAACTCCGTAAAAATCATCCCCTTCAATTGGAGTTTACCAATGTATCTTTTCCGGCACGAAATGTTCAATAGACTTGTCTAGACGGTGTATTCAAATTGGAAAAATGAGGAATTTTTATTT
>CAZHNG010000579.1:0-2722 GCA_964533785.1 uncultured Saprospiraceae bacterium
TATTTGGCTTGGAATTTAGAAAAAATCCCGATTTTTACCAATGCAAAAGTCGTACTGAGTCGGGGTGAATTATTTGGCCTTATCGCTTTAGTGTTGACTTATGAGACAACCTCTTTTCATCCTCAAATATCTTTCCCGGGAAAGAAACACCCTTTCCCTTCCCAATCTCGTGACTTTCATCACATCAAATGGTGATTTTTCTCTACCTCTGCGTCTGTATTAACAATTATCTTGACCTTCAATTAAATACCTGAATTTAGATTCAAAAAGTAATAGACTTGTTCGGCGGGCCATGAACGAGCGAAAGTGAGCCAAATTTTATGCTGAACGAGGCAAAAAACGCAGGCGATGCCAAAGCATCGGCGTCCCGCAGAAATTGCGGGATTAACGAAGTACAGTATAAAATTTGCCACTTGTAGCCGTTTGATGGTCCGCCGAACAAGTCTAATGATAAAACAATAAATCCATCATTGCTTAAGCAAAATAGCTAAGCGGAAAATCATGAAAAAAATACTATTCACCACTGCCTATTCAGATGCCTCCAAAAATACCTGGCAATACGCACTGAGGTTGGCCGAACACTTTGGCGCCCAAATCACCCTTATGCATGTTTACGAAGAAGTAAAAGTCCCCTTGGTACCTGGAAATGATTTTCTTAATGAAGAAATGGCTCAAAACCTGATTAATGTCAACCAAGAAAAGGAAAAGGAGCAACGTAGCTTGCTGGATGAGTTTGTGACGGCAAATACTGGAAAAAAATACGATGCCGTTAACTTTAACTTCATAGTTACTTCAGGTGATGTTGCCGAAGCTATCCTGCAGGAAGAAAAAGAAGAGGATTATGACCTGATCGTTTTAGGAACTACGACTACGAGCCATATTTCCGATGCCCTTTTCGGCAGTACTTCACAAAAAGTACTCGCCCAGGCAGACACACCGGTTTTTCTGGTGCCTCCAATGGCCAGTTACCTGGACTTTGACCGGATCGTTTACGCTACAAATTATGAAGCGGGCGACCTGGCCGCTTTAGAACATTTAATGGAGTGGATAAAGGCTTTCCATGCTAAACTCCTCATCCTGCATGTTTATCAGAAAGCATCCGAACAACCCCAGGCGAAAAAAGACATGCAAAAGCTGGAACAAGCTTTTGAAGACCAGATCAACACCGGGGAAATCAGTACTTTGTTAGTAGAAGGCAATGCTTCCCAGGGCATCCAAAAGTACCTGGAACAATCCGGCGCAGATATGATCGCGATGACCACCCACCACCGGGGCTTCTTCGCCCGTCTTTTTGACGCCAGCGTAACGAATCAAATGGCCGGTGAATCTTTGGTACCTTTATTGATATTTAAAGGAGATTAAACCTAACCTAAAAAACCTGTGACCAAATTCTCTTTCACTGTCTTTCCTTTAAATTTTATACCCATGCGGAAATTTAAAATGCTGGTTTTAACGGATCATGCCGGTCATAGTGTTGAAAACGCGCTGTATCGCCTGGTTAGGCAAATGAGGAAACATCCGCTCTGTGCCAGGATCGATGTGGCCTCAAAGGCCAATTGCCTGAACGATCAGTTTTTCTACGGACATCAAACAAACAAAGTCTATGTTTCCAATGTAGATGCCACCTTTGATTTTCACGCCGATGGCCGGTCTTTGACCAAACTTTTGCACCGGGTGGAAATCATGGCCTACGATGTCGTATGGTTGCGTATCCCCCCTCCGGTTCCTAATGATTTCCTTGATTTTCTGCTGCGAGCTTTTCCCGAACAGTTATTCATCAATGACCCCTTTGGGATTCAGCAAACCGGAAGCAAAATATTCTTACAAAATTTCGAAGAGTTCTGCCCGCCCATGGAATTTTGCAGCTCTATCGATGATATCGTCGCTTTTAAAAGAAACTTCCCGATCGTCTTAAAACCACTCCAGGATTACGGAGGGAAAGGGATTATTAAAATAGACGGAGAAAAAGTCTGGTGGGAAAAAGAGGAAATGACTTTTGCCGAATTTACCAGACGAATGAAAAATCAGCCGATAGGGTACCTCGCCGTCCAATACCTCAAAAATGTTATCCAGGGAGATAAAAGGATCATCGTGATAGATGGTCAAATATTAGGCGCTTCTCTACGCTTACCGGCCAAGGATTCCTGGTTGTGTAACGTCGCAATGGGCGGCAGTTCCAACTACACCGAAATCACTCCGGAAGAAATTGACATGATTGACAATATTGACCCCATCCTTTCAGATATGGGTATCTTCATGTACGGCGTTGATACCCTTCTGGGCGATAATGGAAAAAGGTTCCTATCGGAAATTAATACCACCAGTATCGGTGGGCTTCCCCAAATTGCTGACCTGACCGGGTTGCCGCTACTGGAAAAAGCCTCCGACCTGATCTGGAACTACGTGGCGGAGAAATCTTTAAATGAAATGCTGCTGGAGGTGAGTTATTGTTAGACGAGTTAAAACGGGTTGGACACGGGTTCCGCTCACAAGAAACGCTGTCTCGATGCGGCGAAACTCGCGAGTCTCTGGCACAATAGAAAAAAAGTCAGAGACTTACGAGTTTTGACGTAACAAGTCAGAGTCTTAGACGGACAACGGATATAAAAGTTAATACGCTTACTTACTGGGTGGAGTCTCTATTTTGAATAAAAGATAGGTACGTACAAATCTAGACTTTTGACGCTAGACTCTAGAAGTTAGACTAAAAATTCTAACTAAT
>CAZHNG010000580.1:0-2710 GCA_964533785.1 uncultured Saprospiraceae bacterium
GATTTCGGCGGGCAGGCATAGAGATATGGAGAACATAAAGTTTAAAAAGAAAAAAATTGAATTTTTTCTTTTTAGGCTCCATGCTCTCAAACGTTTGCCCATACGGGCCCCACGTGGCTGACTCTGGTCAGGTAGGAAGGGATGCCAGACCGTGTCAAGCGCCTGTGATCTTATATTTCTTAACCACCATAAATAGAAAAATAATGCAAGATAAGTTGACCATCCTTGAAGAAAAGAAAGCAGAAGCTAACCTTGGAGGAGGCCAAAACCGGATTGACAAGCAACATCAGAAAGGGAAGTTGACGGCACGTGAAAGGATCCATTTTCTGTTGGACGCGGGATCATTTGAGGAAATTGGCATGTTGGTGAATCATCGCTGTTACGATTTTGGTATGGAAAAACAACAGATACTGGGAGATGGGGTGGTTACTGGTTACGGCACTATTCAAGGAAGATTGGTATATGTTTTTGCACAAGACTTCACGGTTTTTGGTGGTTCTCTTTCCGAATCGCACGCTGAAAAAATTTGCAAGATCATGGATTTGGCGGTGCGCAATGGCGCTCCGCTTATTGGCTTGAATGATTCCGGAGGAGCAAGAATTCAGGAAGGCGTTAAATCCTTGGGAGGTTATGCGGATATTTTCTTCCGGAATGTAATGGCTTCTGGGGCTATTCCGCAGATCTCGGCAATTATGGGGCCCTGTGCAGGTGGGGCGGTATATTCCCCGGCTATAACGGACTTTACGATCATGGTGGAACAGACGTCTTATATGTTTGTTACCGGCCCTAACGTAGTTAAAACAGTTACTAATGAAGAAGTAACGCCGGAAGAACTGGGCGGTGCTTCAACGCATTCGACCAGATCAGGGGTAACACACCTTACGGCAGCGAATGATATTGATTGTATTGCCAAGATCAAACAGTTGATCAGTTACTTACCTCAAAGTCACAAGGAGAAGCCGGCAAAGTTACCGTTTGAGCCGGGAGATGAATTAAGGCCGGAGCTAAGAGATATTATTCCGGAAAGCGCAAATCAGCCTTATGATATGCGGGAGGTGGTTGAAGGTATTGTCGATGAGGATTCTTTTATGGAAATCCACTCTAATTACGCTGAGAATATCATCGTAGGTTTTGCAAGGATCGGAGGACGGAGCATTGGTATCGTTGGCAATCAGCCTATGAGTTTGGCGGGGGTATTGGATGTGGATAGCTCTAAGAAAGGGGCAAGGTTCGTTCGTTTCTGTGATTGTTTTAATATCCCCTTGTTGGTTTTGGTAGATGTACCCGGATTTTTGCCTGGAACGGATCAGGAATGGAACGGTATTATCGTCAATGGCGCAAAGTTACTTTATGCCTTTAGCGAAGCTACCGTACCCAGAGTGACGCTTATTACCCGCAAAGCCTACGGAGGTGCCTACGATGTTATGAACTCCAAACACATCGGTGCTGACATGAATTTCGCATGGCCGTCTGCTGAAATCGCAGTTATGGGAGCGAAAGGTGCTTCGGAGATCATTTTCCGCAGAGAGATCATGGCTGCTGAAGACCCTGCCGCTGAACTGGCAAAAAAAGAGCAAGAATACCAGGAGAAATTCGCTCATCCTTATCGTGCAACCAGCCGTGGTTTTATCGATGAAGTTATCGACCCGATCAATTCGAGAAGAAAGTTGATCAAAGCTTTTGCTATGTTAGAAAATAAGGAAGTGGAGCCTCCTAAGAAGAAGCATGGGAATATTCCGCTTTAGGATTTGAGATAACATAAGTATAAGTAAGGAGGCTACTTCGAAGTATAAGTAAGGAGGCTACTTCGAAGTAGCCTCCTTACTTACAGCTGTATTAAAACGAATCCGATTCTAATGCGTCGTCGGATCGTCTCGGCATAGTCGTTAATTTGATTTAATAATTCATCCGTTGATTTTTCCATCTCCAATAGTAGAGAAGCGGGTAAATACTCAAGGTCTGCCACCAGGTGTAGAAGTATTTTGAGCCTGATGCCGTATTGGTTAGCCTTGGCAAGTTGTTCCAGGAGTTTCTTTTTCTGATCGGAAGCTGTTGTTTCTGCTAAAACGGTCATTACTTTCAGGGAAGTGTGGTGCAATTCATCTGATAGTTGACGGTCTTCGGCCAGTTTACCGACTTTGGTTAATTGGAATACTTGCTGGGCGAGATTACGGGCAGTTTGCCAGGCTTCTATCTCTTTAAGTTGTTGAGTAAGGTACATAAGTAAATGATTTGGTTCGAACCGTTATCCGGGACACAGCCCGAATAACGAATAACGGTTGATCATGCACGTTGCTTGGGAACGGCCATGAAGTCTTCGATAACAATATTGGTATACTGCCGTTTGATCCCTTCTTTATCTTCGTATTGCCGGTAGGACAATTTGCCTTTGATGATTACCTCCACTCCCTTTTTGAGTGCTTTTTGGGCCTTTTCTGCAATGTTATCCCAACTGATACAGCTGTGCCAGGCGGTACGGTCGATCCAATCCCCTTGTGCATTTTTGTAGGATTCGTTGGTCGCTACTCTTAGCTTGACCATTTTGCTGCCATTTTTTAATTCCTTGTATTCAGGATCTTTTCCTAAGTGACCTTTCAGGATGACGAAATTTTTTAAATTTTTCATAAGTGTTAAGATTTAGGATTTGATAATTTAGACGCTGGACGCTGGACGCTGGACGCTGGACGCTGGACGCTGGACGCT
Source organism: uncultured Saprospiraceae bacterium (assembly GCA_964533785.1). Lineage (GTDB taxonomy): Bacteria > Bacteroidota > Bacteroidia > Chitinophagales > Saprospiraceae > JANQRV01. The sequence goes on from CAZHNG010000580.1 coordinate 2,704, forward strand.
GGACGCT
>CAZHNG010000581.1:0-2681 GCA_964533785.1 uncultured Saprospiraceae bacterium
TAGAGATATGGAGAACATAGAGTTTAAAAAGAAAAAATTGAAATTTTTTCTTTTTTGGCTCCATGCTCTCAAACGTTTGCCCAGGCCCATACGGGCCCCACGTGGTGGGCCCTACGTGGCGGAGCAAACTAAATCCTTTTGAAAAACACAATATCTCCATGCACTACATGTTCTCTATGCCTGCCCGCCATTACTGGCACAGTAGGCGGGTTTCAAAATACATAAGTTTCCCTTAACCTGCCCAGACGGGCCCTACGTGGACGGCTGTGGCTCGGCCAATTGGCATCAGGCCGATGGGGCAGGCAGGTATCGTTCCTATCAGCCTGAGGCTGACTCTACGTGGTGGGTTTTATAAAATTCTGTCATCTTAAATTATTTTAACTTATGAGACAGCCACTTTAGCCTCACTTAGCGCTCATTCTTTGGCTTGGTGGTAAAGAAAACAAGAAATAATGCTCCTAAAAGAGGGTGCAACACGTCTAGCGTCTAGCGTAAAAATAAAACTACTTGCCCATCCTATCGGGGCTCAGTAAGTACTGAGATCAGGAAAGTCCGGACAACGTAGGGCACCACACCATCTAACGGATGGGGTTCGTACTGACGGTAATCGTCAGCACGGATACAGACAGTGTCACAGAAACTATACCGTCCGCCTCAGGCGGATAAGGGTGAAATCGTGCGGTAAGAGCGCACGCCTGCGTCAGGCAACTGGCCAGGGGATAAACCTTGTGGGTTGAAATGCCATGTACATTTTGCTCTTTGCTCATCAGGCCGGTTTCGGTCGGTACGATGAGCAAAAGGCTGGGTTGCCCGCTCAGTTCATCTGCATTGGTACGCCAGTAAAGGTGAGGCAGAAGGGGTAGGCAGATGGACCTGTTCGGCGACGAACAGGCTAGATAAATGATAGGAATCCGCCTCAGGCGGAAACAGAATCCGGCTTATGGGCAAGTAGTAAAACACAACAAGCATCTTCCTCGAGAGTTACGAGCGAAGATGCTTGTTATTTTTACTTGTATTTTTTTACTATTCTGTTAAATCCAAACCACCACTTTCACCACCAAAGTCGAACAACAAGGAGAAGCGCAAAGTATTGTCCAAAGGATTTTGCTGGTTAGTAGTAGGTACTAAATAAGAGAAGTTCAATCCAAAAACATTATATTTCAAGCCTAAACCAAGCGTCAAAAACTTACGATTTCCTTTTTGGGAATGCTCGTTAAAATATCCTGCCCTAACGGCGAACTGATTATCATACCAGTATTCTACGCCCACAGAATACATCAATTCCCGCAATTCTTCTTCCAATCCTTCGGGAGCGTCACCAAAGGATTCAAAAATACCTCTGATGCTTGAAAAGTCTTTATAATCTAAGGCCCCATCGTTATCCAAGTCACAAGGATTGATATTATCATTAGGATCCTCATCTCCCTGACAAGGCGTGGGAACCATTAATTTATTAATATCTCCGACGAAAGTGATACTGTTGTAATCATCCAATTGAATATTCCAGCCCGCTCCGATTCCTAAATTTGCGGGTAAAAAATCCCTGTTCAAAGAGTTGGTGTAGGTGATCTTTGACCCTAAGTTCGTTAATGCCAGCCCGAGCGTTAATTCAGAATCAGCACTTTTCAGATCAATAGGTGTTCTGTAGGTAAAGGAAACGTCAGCGGCACCGGCAATACCTGCTTCAATCGCTTCTCCTTGTACCTGTTGACCACCAGCCAGATCCGAGTAAATAAATTTACCGGTAACGGCTGCTGAAAGTTTGTCCGTCAATTTTCTGGAATAAGCCACTGCCGCCTCCAACTCATTAGGCCGGCCTATGTTCAACGGCTGACCATCCGGGCTGGTAAACTGAATGCTCCCCAAAGAAAAGAAACGCAAACTGAATCCTAATGCCTGAAGGTCGTTCTGTCCCATTTTTGTGTAACCAGACAAATAGGCCAGGTAAACATCGTTCAACCCTAAGGATCTTAACCAAGGGGTATATGTAGCGGAAATACTAAAATCATCTTCAGCAAAAACTAATTTTGATGCATTGAAGTGCATGGCATTGGCATCAGGAGATAATCCAATACCTGCATCTCCCAGCCCGCCCGAACGTGCATCTGGCGTGATACGCAAAAAAGGTACCGCCGTAACAACAGTATTTATACAAGGCGTACCATCCAAATTCCTTAAGGTTCCATCTTCATCAAAAAAACAACGTTGCCCCTCCAAAGAAATGGAAACCAAAAGCATACAGGCCATAACAGAAAGTAAAAATCTTTTCCTCATGAGATTTTCAAATAAAATTTTGTCAAATAATCATATTCATTAATCAATACGTAAAATCATCTGCATTATTATAGGACAAGTGAAAATTAATGCCTCTGTTTCAATGAGCGATGAGCAATGAGCGATGAACAATGAGCAATGAACAATGAGCAATGAACAATGAACAATGGGTGTTATTTTAGGATGACTAACTTTTCGAATTCACTTTCTTTACTCTTTGAGTCTACTCCAATCGTCCGGGCCTTCACTTTATAAAGATAGACGCCGCGCCCCAACCGATCGCCGTAATCATCTCGTCCGTCCCATTCAATACAATTATCTTGCCGTAATGCACCATTGGCAAAGACCAATTGTTCAATGGTTTTGACCAGCCGCCCGGACACCGTAAATATCTGAATGATCACTTC
>CAZHNG010000582.1:0-2677 GCA_964533785.1 uncultured Saprospiraceae bacterium
TATAACCACATAACCACATAACCACCTATGTCAAAAATCATTAGCGTTGTCGGCGCCCGGCCCAACTTCATGAAAATCGCCCCCCTACACCGCGCCTTCCAAAAACAACCATCCCTACAATCCATCATCGTACATACCGGTCAGCACTACGACCAGAAAATGTCCGATATCTTTTTCAATCAGTTAGGATTGCCGGTGCCGGATTTCAATTTAGGCGTCGGCGGAGGCAGCCATACCTACCAGAAAGCCAACGTCATGCTGAAGTTCGAGAAAATTCTGGAGCAGGAACAGCCCGACCTGGTACTCGTCGTAGGCGATGTCAACGCAACCGCCGCCTGTTCCATCGTATCGGTCAAAATGGGAATCCCAACGGCACACGTCGAAGCCGGTCTGCGCAGCCGGGACCGCTCCATGCCCGAAGAGATCAACCGCATCATTACCGATAGCATTTGCGATTACCTGTTCGTAACCGAGCAAAGCGGCATGATCAACCTGGCCAAAGAAGGCATACCTGATGAAAAAGTATTCTTCGTCGGGAACGTCATGATCGATTCACTGGTGTATTACCGGGAAAAAGCCAGTCGCCTGGATTTGAATGACATCGTAGCCCAACCACTGAACGCTTCTGCTAAAGGCGTAAAGCTGGAACCCAAGTCGTACATCTTAAGCACCATGCATCGTCCCCACAATGTAGATAACAGAGCCGGCCTGGCAGCCATCCTGCAAATCTATCAAGACGCTTGTCAAAAGCTGCCCGTCGTATTGCCTATCCATCCGAGGACCCGTAATAATCTGCAGAAATTTGGGCTGTACCATAAGCTGGAAAGTATCCCGGGCCTTATCCTATTGGAACCCCAAGGCTACCTGCAATTCTTAAAACTAATGGACAATGCCCGGCTGATCATTACCGATTCCGGAGGTATCCAGGAAGAAACGACTTTTCTGCAAGTGCCTTGCCTGACCTTTCGCGATTCCACCGAACGACCCGTCACCGTCGATCTGGGCACCAATATCCTAATGCAGGACCTCAATCCCGAATCTGTGAAAAGGCAGGTGGAGAATATATTAGCGGGTAAAGTGAAAAAGGGGGTAATTCCTCCGTTGTGGGATGGGGCGGCGGCGGAGCGGATTGTGGGGGTGTTGGGGGAACGGGTTGGAAAGTTGCGTACTGAATAATTACCACATATAGCACAATAGGAGTTTTCACATAGATCACATAGGGGAATTCTGATGTGATCTATCCATACGGACCCTATGTGGTGTGAAAACCCTTATGTGCCTATTGTGGTAAAAAACAATACATAAAATGCAAAGAATCACCAAAAAACAAATCAACGATCTAACCTATGAAATCATAGGCGCAGCGATAGAAGTACACAAAGCCCTCGGCCCGGGACTTCTGGAAAGTAATTACGAAAAAGCATTAATATATGAATTAAGCTCAAAAGGGCTGAAAACCAAAACTCAGCAAACAATTCAAGTGCCTTATAAAGAAATTTACCTGGATTGTGATTTACGGTATGATGTACTTGTGGAAGACCTAATAGTTGTTGAGAATAAAGCAGTACTGGAAATGCATCCCGTATTTTCGGCAGTAATTCTAACCTATATGAAGCATCTAAAAGTACCAAAGGGAATTCTTATCAATTACCATGTTAAGAACCTTTTTAAGGAAGGGCAGAAAACGTTTGTGAATGAGTATTTTGCGGCTTTGCCTGATGTTTGAAGTTGTTTACCACATAGGCCATATAGAGATTTTCACACCACGTAGGGTCCGTATGGATAGCACACAGAAGGAAATTCTAATGTGCTCTATGTGAAAACTCCTATGTGCCTACTGTGGTAAAAAAACAACCAGTATTTCCCCCATTCCAACCCAATTGACCTTTCCAAATATTTACACTAAATTACATCAGTCTAAAAAAGCAATAAAAATGAGTAGTGCGACTGCAGAAGAAAAAAAGAACCAAGAAAATAAATCAGAAGCCATACCTGAATACCTCGTCTATGAATATTTAGATGGGCAACCTATTTATTATCGGGGATATAAAGAGGTACTAAACAAGCAAAAATCATTAGAAGGTATTATGGGATACAGCGAATTACAATCTATTGTCCTATTAATAATCAGAGACTATTTAAATGATATTCTAAGAGAGGAATTTTGGGTAGTACCAGGAGAGGCCGGGGTTCATCTTGCAACTCGAAACAATCTTGCAACCGATATTGCAATCTATCCCAAGGAAGCTATTTCCCTAAAAAATGCAACAAATAAATATTTCAATACTCCGCCCAAAGTCGTTATCGAAGTAGATACCAAAGCAGATCCTTCCATCCTGGAGCAAATGGATTACTTCAATCAAAAAACCGAAAAACTCCTCCAATTTGGTGTGGAGCAAGTAGTTTGGATTTACACCAATACCAAAAAAGTAATGGTGGCCGAACCCAATCGCCCCTGGCTTACCGTCAATTGGCACGATGAAATTGAGGTGATGGGACAGCGGTTTAAGATCAGTGAGGTGTTGGCGGCTGCGGGGTAGTTTTTTTACCACATAGCTCACAATAGGAGTTTTCACACCACGTAGGGTCCGTATGTGGTGTGAAAACCCTTATGTGTAGGCAGTTTAGTCTGATGATATACCGGCACAAGCGTTTTTAGCATAGTCTAGTGCCTCGG
>CAZHNG010000583.1:0-2626 GCA_964533785.1 uncultured Saprospiraceae bacterium
ATTAGTTAGAATTTTTAGTCTAACTTCTAGAGTCTAGCGTCAAAAGTCTAGTTAAATATTTACGTCAAAATAAATCTCTTTTTAACGTACGGGATTGATAAAACTCAGTTCAAGGGGTAATTTTCGTCAACCTCAAGAATGGATGAGGACCCTAACTTTACCAAGTTGATCACAAAAACCTTAACATTATGACGCCTTATTTTGAAAAACTTGCGCAGAAAGGAGATGCTTTTTTAAAAGAAGTGGCAGTAGAGTTGGGGGACACTGAAGATCCCAAAAGAACGATGAGGGTAACGCGTGCGGTACTCCATGCCTTACGGAGTAAAATCAGCCCGCAGGAATCCTTGCAAATGCTTTCCCAACTGCCGTTGTTTATCAAGGCTATTTACGTAGACGGATGGAAGTGGAATAGTGAGCACACAAAGATCCGTCATTTAGATGACTTTCTTGCATTAGTAAAAAAGGAAGTGGGAGTAACCGGAGAATATGATTTTCGCAATAACAAAGAGATCGAGGACGCTTCCAGAGCCGTTTTCAATGTATTGAAAAAGAACGTGTCGGAAGGAGAGATCAAGGATATCAAACAAACTCTACCACCGGAATTAAGGGAATTATTCTAATCTACTCCTATGCATTTCAAGATCGTAGCGATCGACTTAGACGGAACAATTGCGGAGCACGGAGTGGTTTCGGATGAAACCTTTGCGGTGCTGCGCAAAGCAAAAGAAGCAGGGTTTGCTTTTATCCTGGTCACGGGTCGACGTTTATCAGTCCTGTCAAAAATCGGGCCTTTTGAAGAAATCTGCGAAGCCATCGTAGGAGAGAACGGTGCAGCGATCTATTATCCAGCGAATGAACAGGTGGTTTTACCTTTTGGTACGCTGGATTTTTCGGTAATGGATAAATTAGATAGACTCAATATCCCTCTGGAAAAAGGGATGGCCATTGCTGCCACCTGGAAACCTCACGATAATAAAGTAGTGGATGTTCTTAGTGCAACCGGCTACGCGGCTACTATTGAATACAATAAAGGCGCAGTAATGGTGCTGCCTCCCGGTGCAACGAAGGGAACCGGTTTAATGGTGGCCCTGCTGGAATTGGGCTATTCACCGCGCAACTTATTGGCCATTGGTGATGCTGAAAACGATAGAAGCATGTTTAACCTGGCCGAACTGTCCATTGCCGTATTTAATGCGGTACCAGGCATTAAAGAAATTGCTGATGTCATCTTAGAAGACCCGGATGGTGCAGGTTTTCGCAAATTGATGAATGATCTGCTAGATAAAAAAATCCCTTCGCACATCAGCCGACCTGACCGGCGTATCAAATTGGGTAAGATGGGGAACGATACGTCCGTTATCTTGGATCCAACAAATTTTCTAAACGGTAATTTTGCCATCATGGGAGAAAGCGGCAGCGGCAAATCTTGGTTAGCTGGCTTACTGGTGGAAAATCTGCTGCGATTAGATTATCAGGTACTTATTATCGATCCGGAGGGAGATTACCGCGGATTAAAATCTTTCCCTCATACCATGTTGATCGGTGGTTCCGACAAACCGCCGCTTCCGGTAGTGGATGTAACCACTATTTGTGAATATACAAATATCAGTATCATTCTGGATCTGTCGCTTTACAGCATTGAAAGGCAACGTGAATACGTATACGATCTATTGTTTGGACTATCCAGTTTAAAAGTACGAAGGGGAAAACCCCATTGGATCCTAGTCGATGAAATTCAGTACTTCTGCCCCCTTGAAGGCAGCCGGCTAACCGATCTGTTTTTAGATCAAATGCGGGACGGAGGCTTGGGGGTGGTAAGTTTCCGGCCGGGCTTGGTATCGCCGGCACTGTTGAATATAATCGATCACTGGTTGTTTACTCGTATGGAGGAGCCATCAGAGCTGAAGGTCTTACAAGATCTGTTTGCGCGTAAACATATTGAAAATGATCATTGGGAAGATCTGCCCAAGCTTACGACCAAGAAAGCCTATCTTCATATTGGAGCAACCGCACAGAAGGATGCTCCCAAACCGGGAATTGTTGAGTTTTATGCCAGCCGTCGCGTAGTACCTCACGTTCGGCATCTTCATAAGTACCTGAGAGCACCTTTACCAGCTTCCAAACGATTCTATTTTTACCTCAACGAAGGCGATGCTTACCAAGGAACTAATTCCGCTGCCAGCTTGTGGGAATTCACGCAAGTTATAGGGGATTTACCCGCCTATTCTTTGGAATACCACATGGAACGCAAAGATTTCGAGCGTTGGGCCTACCAGGTCTTGCACGATAAAGAGTTGGCCAGAAGAATCAACAAGATCGGCCGCAAAAAACTGAAGGGTGAAGCCTTGCAAAAGGCATTGGAGTTTACTGTTCGCAAGCGTTTTGAAGTACTGGCGAGACTTGTTTGAAGTAGATGACGGATGGAAAAGATGCCAAGAGGTACTGGCCATTAAACTTGGGGACACGGCCTGGAAAAACCTACGATGTTTTCTAGGTTAGCGCATTAACTTTTAATATACGTTGCTCGTCTAAGTCTCTGACTTATATCACATATTGAATCAGAGATTCTCGAGTTTCGCCGCATCGAGACATTCCGCCACGTAGGGCCCGCCACGTAGGGCCCGTA
>CAZHNG010000584.1:0-2605 GCA_964533785.1 uncultured Saprospiraceae bacterium
GACGCTGGACGCTAGACGCTGGACGCTAGACGCTGGACGCTAGACGCTGGACGCTAGACGCTGGACGCTGGACGCTGGACGCTGGACGCTGGACGCTAGACGCTGGATGTATTGACCTGTAAACTTGGGGTAATTTCCAATCACCACTAAGAACGCGAAGTTCTTTTTTCTTAGCGTTTCTTTGTGCTCTTTGCGGTGAGCTCAATTTTTGATCCCAAGTTTGGTGGTTATTACAGCTAGATGTTATTATCGGATGAATTCTCAAGCCTATTGTTCATAGTCTTTTTGATGCGGAGAAGATGGTCAAAGGAATGTAGCAATAATGGCTTAACCTAATTCCAAATTGAATATCGGTGCTGGAAAAATCATAAAATCAGAGTGAATCGAATATAACGATATTGAAAAATACTGTGATGAAAAAGATTCATTTGTAAAGTTTCACGAAAAGGAAGCGTTAGAATGGTACGAAAATATAAAAGGCCAGTGATTTAAGGAAACATAGATGATCAATGGTAAAGCATTCAATTCAAATCCCTTTCTTTTTGGAAAAGATTTTATCCTTTCTTTTGATAATAATCGGGTGGAATAATGCCAATGCCCAGGAATCATGGCAGTTTGTGTCGGATAATTCCAGGTATATTGAAAAAGAAATTATTCTGGAGCAAATGTCGGATCCTGGTGTAACGAACTATTACGATTATTTAATTAAAGGAGATACGGTCATTGAAGCTGAGCATTATCAAATCGTTAACGGACGGAATATTGGACGCCAGCCAGGAAATGGGCCAGACATTGTATACAATTTGACCGATTATATTACCATTGGGGCAATACGAAAAGATACGACGAAGGTTTTTTTCAGGTCATTCGGAAATATTGACGAGACTTATTTCTTTTCGGATGTTGTCAATACCTTTGTTCCCAATGAGGATCAATTCATTTATGATTTTTCTGCTGAGGTTGGTGATTCTTTAGCTTGGAAGCTTGGTTTCCAAAATACAATTGATGCTATTGATACCTTCCAACTAAACAATGGAGAGGAGGTTAGACGGTACATCTTTGTACTAGAACCCTTTTTTGCGGTCGTTAATGATTACTGGCTTGAAGGTGTCGGTAGTTATAGAGGCTTATTAGGCGCCAGAACACCGGTTTCAACTAACCCGAGAGGACCACATTACAACTTAGCTTGTGTGATAACGCTAGATAGCGGAGAGCCGATTTATTCACTAACGAATGATATAAATGCCCAGTGCTTGCAATTGCCAACCCAAACTAAAGAAGAGAGGGTTAAAAACCCTATTTCAATATATCCCAATCCGACGACGGGATCATTAAACATAAAGATGCCAGAATCTTTTGATCAACTGTATTCTATTAAGATAGTTGATGGCCTCGGGCGGACCATTTTATATGAACGTGATTTAAACAGTAAACTCATTAGTTACGGGCTTGAATTTAAACCAGGGTTTTATTACTTAAGCGTGTTTTCTAAGCATAGAGTTATTCATTCACAATTATTAATTATTGAATGAGCATCAGATACATAGAAGGCAATAGGGTAAGAAAGCAGCAATTTCTCATGTGAAAGGTACGTGGGTTGCACCAAAACACAAAAGCTCAAAATTCTCACAAAAAAGATTAGTGCAATCAATACGGAATACCATGAGCTATGCCCTTTTGTATCCAGGGATGGAAAGTTCTTGTTCTTTACGAGAAATCAGGATATTTACTGGGTGAGCAGTGGTATAATCAAAAAATATAGAAAGAAAAGCTAGAAACACGGGTTTATTCCTTCTTCTCCCGACCAATCCGCTCCCCAAAACAAAGCACAAACCCATTCGGATCCGTCACATCAAAATCCCGCATCTTATATTCCCGGTCTCCGATATCGCAGGTGATATTGACGTCCCTCTTTTGGTATTCTTCGTAAACTTTATCGACATCGTGCACGAAAATATAGAGGGAAACGTAGGACTGTTCCAGGTTATGGTGAGCATCATTCTGAGCCATATGTATGGCTACCGCGTCACCCATCCTTAATACGGCGTAATCTACCGGGCTGCCGTGTCGGTAGGAAACGGTAAAACCGAGTTTATCCGTGTAAAAATCTACCGTTGCTTTTAAATCTCTGATCTGCAAAACAGGCGCAATATGAGAAAACAAGCTGGGATCCATAGTTTAAATATAGTTTATTGATATGGTCTAAACAGGTTTTATGATTAATATTACTTTGTCATCTTTGCGCAAAAGAGGTTTTGAATTGATCTACTACGTAAATCACTTTTGGTTATGAGGTTATATGGTTATCAAAAAGCTGAATAACCGCATAACCAAATAACCTCTATAACCAAGTCCGTCACAAGTTAAAAACCAGTTGATATAGATTTTTCTTTAAAGTGACAAAGTAGTATTAGTTTATGACACCGTCACTGGTAAATATCTTTATCGCAAGCATCAGTACCTTCTCACACACTCAATCCCATCCCGCAGAAATTGCATTGGCAGCAATTAAAAATTAACATAAGTGTAGTCGATTCATTATCAATTTAAAAATAGTCTCTAAGCTCAAAATTCGTGTAATTCGTTACTCGGCGGAGCCGATATC
>CAZHNG010000585.1:0-2588 GCA_964533785.1 uncultured Saprospiraceae bacterium
CTACATGTTCTCTATGCTTGCCCGCCATTACTGGCACAGTAGGCGGGTTTCAAAATAAATAAGTTTCCCTTAACTTGACGGCTATGGCCTGGCCGATCGGCCCGTTGCCAATCGTCCGAAGGGAGTATAAGTTAAATCTGTTAAAGAATATTTTTGCAACTATGCTCCCATTGTTACTATGTGTTTTTAAACCCTAAAACTTTACCAAGCCATGCACTATTCACGCAGACTTGTCGCAATCATGTTCACCGATATCGTCGGTTATACCAAACTGATGCAAAACAGTGAATCAGAAGCGATAATGTTAAGGAACCGGCACCGGGAAGTGTTTGACTCCCTTCACGAAACTTACGGAGGTAGAATCATCCAGTATTATGGTGATGGTACGCTTAGTATTTTCGATAGCGTAGGGGATTCAGTTCGGTGCGCCATTGAAATCCAACGACAGCTAAGTGAAGAGCCGAAAGTACCACTGAGGATTGGCATCCATCTGGGAGACGTACTGCTGAGCGATACGGATATTATTGGCAATAGCGTAAATCTGGCTGCGAGGGTAGAATCACTTGGAGTAGCCGGAGCCGTTTTGGTGTCCAATAAGATCGTCGAAGAAATTAAAAACCAGGATGATCTTGCTTACGAACTCATGGGGAGTTTTCATTTTAAAAATGATGCGCACCCCAGGAATATTTATGCCATCTCCGCATCGGGATTGTTGATGCCATCTCCCGATCAACTATCGGGTAAACTCGAAAAGTCTTCACAGAAAAAATCGATTGAATCACTGGCGGTTCTTCCTTTTGATAATTATACCGGAAGTCAGGAATTGGATTACATGGTGGCGGGTATTCACGATAACCTGATTACCGCTTTGTCCCAAATCAGTTCTCTGCGGGTAATCTCTAAAACTTCTACGCTGCGGTACAGAAACTCCAATCAACTCGTTCCGCAAATTGCCAAAGAATTGAAGGTAGATGCGATCGTTGAAGCGTCCGTTTCAAAAATTGAAGATAACATTCAACTCAATGTACAGTTGATTCGTGCTTTTCCCTCCGAAGACCATATCTGGGCCGATATTTTTGACCGTCCAATGGCAGAAATTTTTGGGTTGCTCAATGATATCACGCAAAAGATCTCAGAAAAAATCAACCTGGTACTTTCACCAAAGGAAATGGATCGTTTGTCCCAGTCGGATCAGGTGAATACCGAGGCCTATCAATACTATCTCAGAGGCATGTTCCATTGGGAAAAACTTTCTGCCAAAGATTTTGAAATTGCCATCGAATGCATGGAAAAAGCAATTGCTATTGATCCTAATTTTGCGCCTCCTTACGCCGCACTAGCCTTTACCTTGATCGGGCAGGTGCAGATGGGATTAGTCTCTCCTCCCGATGCGATGCCCAAGATCTATCAATACAATATGAAGGCGCTAAGCCTAAAACCGGACTTTGCCGAAGCACACTATATGAATGCGATATTGAGTATGGTAGTCGAATGGGATTGGGAGAAGAGCGAATTCGAATACCTGAAATCATTGGACGGCAACCCCAACCATTCCCTTTCCCGGGCCTATTATGGTCATTTACTGCTCATCCTGAGGCGTTTTGAGGAAGCGATAGAACAAGTGGAAAAGGCCTTGGCGTTAGATCCCAATAATCCCCTGGTTCAGGTATTAGCAGCGGTTGTATTTTTTCACACTGGTGACGTTCAACGAGCTTATGATCACACGTTGAAGTCCTATCATATCGATCCCAACAATATTTTGGTTTTAAGATTTCTGGAAGCCTGTCATTTCCAGTTCAAGGAATATGACAAAGCCTTTGAATTTCAAAAAAGAATTCAGCAGGCTGACCCAAAATCTTTACAAGCCTTGATCGATGGATATGCCAATGAAGACTACTTTGAGGCTTTACAAGCTCTGGCCCTGGCTAAAGAAGAACTCAGTCAGGAACAGTTCGTGCAACCGGTCTGGTTGGCCTTGATCTACTTTAAATTAGGACAGGATGATAATGCTATAAAGTGGTTTGAACGAGCCTATCAAATGCATGACCAGGATCTTCCTTATGTCTTTATTGCAAGGGAACTTACGCCTCTTAGAGAAGATAAGCGATTTCAGCAGCTTGCTGGGAAAATGAAATTGCCTTATTGAGGGGCCTTTTAGTAGGTTGTATTCGTAATTTCAGGATTGAATACTAATTCATTGTCATATATAATTTACTTATAATCAGTAAAAAATCACATTTTAGGGCTCTTAATTCGTGTGATTTGTTATTCGGCTGAGCTGAGTTCGGCAAGTTATTCTGTATCGAGACAGCGTCTCTGACTGGTATTCCATCATAAATCAAAGATACGAATAGGCCTTATGCAGCATCGCAGGCAGAGACATTTTCTTCTTGGCGTTTCTTCGTGGTCTTTGCGGTGATCCATTTAGATGGCCTTCGGTTACAACGGTCATTGATGGTCGGAGACCATGTGATATTGGCTTCAAGTAGGGAGACTTTAAGCATCAAAAGCATCAAAAGATTTTAATCGTTATTTTATAGTATCGAGTTAAAGAACGCTTGAAATCTTTGATTTTTCGAGACTTCGTC
>CAZHNG010000586.1:0-2569 GCA_964533785.1 uncultured Saprospiraceae bacterium
TAAGATTTACTAGATTTCGGAAATCTAGCAAATCGAGAATCTCCGGTCAGCCTGCGTAGTGCTGGACACAGAATGTAAATATTAACCTGACATTTTCCGGTCAGAGACCGATTGATATTGTATCGAAGTCTGGAGACTTCGACAATCACAGGGCAAAACAAAGCAGCGACGTTGCTCCGAGCAACGTCGCTGCTTTGTTTTTTCTAACCCGTTTAAGGTTTTTTCAGCATCCGGTCAAAAAAATCAGCGGTGGCTTGATAGGCTTTGAGCCAGTTGCGATGCAACAGGAAGCCGTGTACTTCATCCGGAAAAATGAGCTGTTCGAAATAAACGCCTTGGCGGCGCAGGCTTTCGGCCAGGTCAACGGATTCGCTGAAGGGCACATTGCGGTCATCATCTCCGTGAATGATCAGGACGGGAGATTTCCAGTCTTTGATGTAGGCCATGGGCGAAGAATCAAAGGCTAGTTTGGCGAATGCGGCCCGGGCTTCCGGTTGGTAAGAAGGTACGAAATTCCGGATGACGACATTCCAATCGTGGACACCGTGAATATCCACGCCGGCCGCGAACAGGTCGGATGCTTTGGCTAACCCCAGGGCAGTAAGGTAGCCACCGTAAGAACCGCCCCACAGTCCGATTTTATCCGGATCGACATCCTCGCGGTTGCTCAGGTACAAACCGGCGCCCAGCACATCGTTGAACTCGCTGGCTCCCTGAGCACCGTAATTCAAAGCTTCGCGGAATGCCATACCGTAGCCGATACCACTCCGGTAGTTGACCGACAAAACGATGTATCCCTGATCTGCCAGGTATTGATTGAGGGCGTAGGCATTGTGGTAATACCCCCGGTGGTGGAAACCCAGTAACATTTGACGACGGGAACCACCGTGGAAGAATAACAGGGCCGGTCTTTGATCACCGGGTTTTAGATCTTTGGGTTTGAACAGTTGGCCGTGAATTTTCATGCCATCGGCGGCGGTAAAAATGACCTGCTCGGGTTGTACCAGGTGTTCGTCCGGGTAGTTTTCGGGTAAAGGAACGAAGGGTTGAAAGGTGCCATTTTTCAGGTAGCCGGCCTGGGCGGGACGTGTTCCCGTCGAAGCAAGGCAGGCAATAATCCCGGATTGAGCGGTCATTACGGGCGACCATTCTACCCCCTGTCCCGGGCTTAGCAGTTGAGACATTCCTCCGCTGATAGCTACCCTCCAGATGTGTTGCCGGTCAATATCCTCCTGATTAGAAGAATAGAGCAGGGTATTGCCGTCCGGTGACAAGGAAACAAATTGCACTTCGAAATTTCCGGGCGTAAGACAGGTAGCCGTACCGCCCTTGACAGGAACTTTGTAGAGGTGTGTCCATCCATCTCCTTCCCAGGGAAAAACGAGGTGGCCGGTGGCCGACCAAAATAGTTGATTGGAAGCAGATATGCCCTTGAAAACACTACCGGCACCTTCATCGGCCGTCCAGATGGTCGCTACTTCATTTTCGGCCAGGTCGGCAACCAGGATAGACCACTGTAGTCCCGAGCGGCGGGGAGTAAAAGGCAAGATTTGGCTCTCATTGGGTCTGCGGATAAAGGCGATCTTTTGCCCGTCGGGAGACCATACCGGGCTTCCGTCTCGATCTACGCTGGGGCTTAGGTACTGAATACTATTGTTCGCAAAATCATAGATCCCAACGTAGCTGTGATCTCCGCGGGAACTGACAAAAGCTAGCCGGCGCTTTGCGGAATCCGGCGACCAGCGCAGGCTACCGGCACTTCCCCGGATCTCGCACAATTGCCTGGGATCTTCATCCGTTGTTAAATCTTTGATCCAGATCTGGCCTTTGCGGATGAAGGCCAGCAAACCTCCATCGGGAGAAAAGAAGGGGGCATAGCCTTCGGAGATCAGGCTTGGATCTCCTCCGCTGAAGGAGATGCTATAAATTTCGCGTTTTGCAGCTTCCGGAGCGCTGGTCGGATTGGGGATCTCTCCGCTGCGGTTGGGCGCTCCTCCTTTTACGAATAGCAGGGTTTCTCCGTCGGGTGAGAAGTTGAGATCTCCAATAGCCTGTCCATCATCTTCCAGAAAATCGGTGATTTTTTTTCCTTCAAATTGGGGGCCTTCGGCGACAAAGATATTGCGGCGCCCTTCGGTATTGTAGACCCAGGCCACGCGGTCACCTACGGGTGCAGCAACGAGGTCGGTTGGAAAAGGAGCGCTTAGTACTTCTTCAATGGTAAAAGAAGGTTGGGAATAGATGGGACTGAAGGTTGAAACGAGTAGTAAGATTAGAATGGGAAGTCTATAGTTTTTCATAAGTGGTGTTGGTTTAATACACTGTAACACAAATTTCTTTGCATTTTGAAGCCGTCTTTTTGCCCAACTCTTCGTTACGTACTCGCCTTCGGGACTATGCAGGCTGACCGGGAATGTGTGAATCTGCTAAATTTCTAAAATTTAGTAGATTTTTTACAATTGATTTTCAGACAATTAAGATTTACTAGATTTCTAAAATCTAGCAAATCGAGCTTTCCCGGTCAGCCTGTATGGCCCCGAGGCTCCGCCGATATTCGGATATGGGTCCC
>CAZHNG010000587.1:0-2557 GCA_964533785.1 uncultured Saprospiraceae bacterium
TGATGTAGATGTGATTTTGAATGTCAAAATTTTCGGCTGATCTCTTTTTTACTGTTTTACTTTTTGACATGTACAATTAAGATATTTGAATGTAAACAGTAAAATCCTTACATGGTTTTTGCACTAGAATTTTTCAATATCCTTGAGCGCAACCTTTTCGGTTTTACCAATTTGTGCGATCAATTTATTGATGATCACTTCAAGGTTATCTTCGACGAAAAATAAGTTTTTATTGAAGTCGGATAAAAACCCTTCTTTGTTCATTAAGTCGATATGTGCCACCAGATGATCGTAATAACCGTTGATGTTGTAAATACCGATTGGCCAGGTTCCTCGATTGAGCTGTGCCAGTGTCAACATTTCGAATAATTCATCGAGGGTTCCGTAAGCACCCGGCAATACCAATACCGCATCTGATTCCGCGGCCATTATTTGTTTCCGTTCGTGCATGGTCGTGACGGTCCTGGTCTCCGTAATATCGGCGCCTATCCCTTCGATGGCTTCTAAAAAATCGGGAATGATGCCGATTACTTTACCTCCATTGTTCATCACGGTGCGGGCAATTACACCCATTAAACCCACGCCGCCGCCACCGTAAACCAGGCGGATGTTATTTTGGGCGAGTAGCTGTCCGGCCTGTTCTGCGGTCGACTCATACACCGGATTATTGCCCTTTTTGGAACCGCAAAAAACTACAATTGACTTCATGGAATTAGAATTTGTTTGTTTGAATACGCAATAATAGGGTTTGGCATCCAAATTCTAAACTGTAGCTTGAAAAATGATTTTTTTTGATTAATAAACGACCATTCTTTTCGTAAACTTCCCCAGCTTGACAAAATAAACCCCACTTAGTCTTACCGGTATTTTAATAGATTGCCGTTTTAAATTACGGTTGAGTACCGAACGTTGGATCAATCTTCCATCACTAGCAAAAACCTCAACGAAGGCTGCATCGGGGATGTTGATTCCGTGTTCGATCGTCATGACTCCATCTGAAACCGGATTGGGATAGACGCTGAAACCAGGGTCGACCGACTTCCTGTCCTCAACAGCAGTAACCACGCCGCAGTCTTGCACCAAGGCTTCGTCGACCTCCAATCTAATACCAGCGAGCTGCGGATAAAACTGATTGCCAGGACAAACCGTACTACAGCCGTCCCGGTGCCCTGAAATGCGGTTGAAGATTTCATTGGTATTGGCCAATTCATCATTGTCGAGAGGAAATATACCGGCATCGCAACTTTGCCAGGCGAGAAAGGCTATTAGGCTATTGATCGCCGCTCCACTGGGAGGACGATTCTGAAAGTTGCCAAGGATACAAATTCCGGTGGTATTGGAATTTTTTCCGCAAAAATGGGCCCCTTGTGTACGGTAACCCCGTCCTTCGTACACCACCCCATTGGGATCGATCAGCCAGTTGTAGCCGATATCATCCCATCCGTTAACACTGATGTGATCATTGTAGATGGCTCTGACGATGGCGGCCCAGTCATTAGCCGCATTCGTTCCGGCGGAGTGATGGATAATAATATGGGTAATATCCGTAGCGGTCGGTGGTTGTACTGCTAAACAATCTCCATCCGGGCACCACTGCTGCCGGTTTAGAAAAGTGGGTTGCATACACAGGCATTCATCGGATCGAAGGCCAACGATAGGAGGGGAGCTGCTTTGTATTGGCGGGGTTTCGCCGGGATTGTAGAAGTGCCCTTTGATATTCTGGATGAATTCAGACTCGTATTCGATTTCAAAGTAGGCCTGTTCTTTATCCGTAGTCGCCAATTGTGATTTATGGAGATGGGTAACGTGTTCATCTTTAGGTAGTAGGATCCAGTTTGTCCAATGCGTTTTATCTTTAGAAAATCGAACTTTAATGGTGGCTGATCCTCCTTCCCAGGTGAAAGTGTAGGCAAGAAAAGGTTCAACGTCTGAAAGTTCTATTTTGTAGATTGTAGTCTTGTTACTAACGGGAATGGTTAATCTTTTTTGTCCGGTAAGATGGGGTGTACCTAATAATAAATAGCATAATAATACCAAATGAAAATATGTGTAATTGGGATAAATGATTGATTTTAACATGTAAGTGATGTTTTGGCGATAGGTAGAACGTGGGAGAATGCCATAAAAGTATTGCAATTAAATTCTTACGTCATTTCTAGGCCCGGGCATTGAATTTTGCGGTATACTATCTAAGGCTTCTAATGGTAATTTTAAATTGGGCAACTCTGCATCAAAATCAGGATGACTGGGTTTAGGCTCTAACCCAAAATGGTCAGGCCAATACTAACGAAGGAAGATAAATCCATTATCGTCTTTTTCATCTGAAAGGATTATTCTTTAATAAATTGAAAGCCTCCAAATAATTGAATGCCATCTGAAATGTAGAAAGCCACTTCACGGGAATTAGCATGGGGGTAATAAACCCCTTGAGCCACCCATATTTCATCATTTTTTTCAGCAAATGCTAATGCATTTTGTAAATTAGACTTGTCTAGACGGTGTATTCAAATTGGAAAAATGAGGAATTTTTATTTATATCTTTTCGAATTTTGAAGCC
>CAZHNG010000588.1:0-2553 GCA_964533785.1 uncultured Saprospiraceae bacterium
CAATTAGTTAGAATTTTTAGTCTAACTTCTAGAGTCTAGCGTCAAAAGTCTAGCAATTTTATACAATTAGACAAAATGCTAAAGTCGTACCAAGAATAATCACAGAACTATTGGAGTGCAAATATTAAGTACTTACATTTATTTAAGCGATATTTTCCAAAGCTTAAATGAATGATTTAACTTGAAAATCCTAATAGAAAAAAACAACTTTAAACATGCAAACTGTACCATATCTTTCATTTAAATGGTGGATTGGCAGCTTGGCGATTGTATTTTCGGCTTGTAATACTTCGCCAACTTTGGAGGCCGAGGACCCAAAACCACCGAATATTCTATTAATTATTTCTGATGATCAAGCTTGGACGGATTACAGTTTCATGGACCATCGTCATATCGAGACCCCCAACATTGACAAACTGGCGGCTGAATCCTTAACCTTTACCCGCGGTTATGTGGCCGCCCCGTTATGTTCTCCCTCTTTAGCGACCATCAGTACGGGTTTGTATCCGCATCAACACGGCATTACGGGCAATGATCCTCTCTTTTCGTATGATGGAAAACGGTATACCGTAGAGTGGAAGGCCGAACGGGAAGTTTACTTCTCCCGGTTACTCGAACGATTTTACGACAATACCTTGCTCACGCAATATTTGGAAGAACTGGACTATTTATCCTTACAGACGGGTAAATGGTGGTTGGGTTCCTGGCAAGATGGTTATTTTACCCACGGCATGACACACGGAGATTATACGAAAGGCGGCAGACACGGAGATGACGGACTAACGATCGGGCGAGAAGGATTACAACCCATCTATAATTTTATTGAGGAAGCGGATTCCTTAGACCGTCCATTTTTCGTCTGGTATGCACCATTTTTACCACATACGCCCCATACACCGCCCAAAGCACTCGAAGAAAAATACCTGGAAGTTGCTCCAACCGCGGCCATTGCCAAATATTGGGCCATGTGCGAATGGTTTGATCAAACTTGCGGTGAACTAATGGATCACCTGGAAGAGAAACAACTGGCAAAAGAAACACTGGTTGTCTATGTCTGCGACAACGGCTGGATACAACAACCGGATCAACCGGGACGATTCGCCGCACGGTCCAAACAATCGCCCTACGAAGGAGGTATTCGAACGCCGATGATGTTTAGATGGCCTGGTAAGATCGATCCTCAACTGGACACGACTACCTTAGTAAGCAGTATAGATATTGTCCCAACCCTGTTAGCCGCCACAGGCATAACATCTAAAGATAGTCTACCGGGTAAAAATGTGTTGGCGTATCAACAACTACAAACAAGGGAGTATTTGTTTGCGGAGGCTTTCGAACATGATATTCAATCCGTGGAAGCACCGACTCAAAGCTTAAAATATCGCGTCGGCTTTAATTATCCGTGGAAGTTGATATGGCCGGATAGTAATAACCTTCCTGAGGAAACTACAGCGCTATTTAATATTGCTGAGGATCCATATGAAAAACATAATCAAATGGAAGCTTATCCGGAAATTGCGAGTGAACTCAGGGGAGAAATTGAGCGTTGGTGGCCCCGAAAAGAGTAGGACGAGTTATAAAATTTCAAAGGTTGAACCAATTGCAGGATTTTAATTTGAATACCTCATCCAGACAAGCCTATTCGTCATTTTTTTCTTTTCCAGCCATGTAAGCCTTCATTCTGGCATTGTGTTTTTTCACGATTTCAAGCAAATCCGGTAATCTACAGGATAGGGATGCCGTAAGTTTGCCTCCAACGCTCTACGGTACCGTATATCCGTTGCATTAGCTTAGCCCATTCTTTGAGCCCGGCACTATTGGGCTGTGTACAGGCTTCGATCCAGGTCTCCGCACTGCGCGCATTGATGTTCCAAGGCGGATTGTGAGCAAAGTGATAGCCGATCAGTTGACGATTATCTCTTAGTGATAGTACAAATTCACGACAACGCCGATCGACCGCATCTGCAAAATCATTGCTAAAGACATCGGGCATACCCTCACCAGCCATGTATTGCTTTGGGACTTCCAAAAAAGCGGTAAAGGGATAGTCCATCGCTGCATAGTCTGCAGCAGGCCATTCCGGTGTCCGGGTGATCAAATTGGTCCTGTTTCTTGGTTCGTCACCGATCGTTTCCGGATCAATCGCACTGGGACCAATGCTGGGAGGAAGGTATGTAAATCCCCAGGCCTGGTGTCGATCTCGAACTGATTGTCGCCAAATACTTATGTCGCCGTATTTATCCTTTAAATTCCATGGCATATGCGTACCATTTCCAAAGTGGTTGCAGCCTCGCATATGAAATGGAACACCTTGTGGGTCAATCAACAACCACTTGCCTTCCCGTTGCTCAATTCGGAAGAATCCCTCACCTGCTTCTTGTCCTTTTAGTAAATTGAACAGACACAATGATGCAAGGCTCACAGAAAGTAAATATTTCATACAAATAGGTATTATTGATGTTCTATAAAAAGTGTCTAAGTAGTATTATTGGACTTTTGACGCTAGATTTTAGACAACAAAACGCTGATATTCAATGGATATCAATTTTTCAG
>CAZHNG010000589.1:0-2542 GCA_964533785.1 uncultured Saprospiraceae bacterium
ATTTTATGTTATGTTCACACTCTCCTGACGGTACCGTCAGGACTAATCCTCAAACCCATGCAGTCTGGCGTCTGGCATCTTATATCTGGCTTCTCACTTACTTAAATAACTTTTCTAAATTAACGAATATGACGGGTCAACCGCGCGAACCGTTTAACCCGTCATACCTAAAAACACGTTGAACTCGTTTGAACACGCACCTCGCTAACACATCTCAATCCGCCTCATAGATCTCCAACACCCTGGCCGAAGGATCTACCACATCCCCACACCATTTGGGTAACCATTGATAAGGTGTAAGCGTTTGGTGATGACCGTAATATTCAGTGAATACTTTCCGGTAGAAATAGGCTTCTTTGGTGCGTGGTGTCAGGTGCTCGTAATCATCTTTATGCGTTTCAAATTCGGTATCTGAGATGATCTTATCGATATATTCCTGTGCCATTTGGTACCAGGATCTCTTTTTATTGCTCACGGAATCGGAAAATCCGTTCTTGCGTCTCCACAACACCGAATCAGGGATCAGGTTATCCTCAGCAAAAGCCTGGCGCAGCGGAAATTTCTCGATCCGTTTACTATCAAACATTCTGATCTTGGGATCGATCCCCATGTAATAGGCCATAAAAGCTTTGTCGCTGAACGGTACCCTGCCTTCAAGACCAGCAGAGGAAATACTGCGATCTCCCCTCAGCATATCAAAATACTGAATGTCCTTTAATAGCCGAACGGCTTCTTCCTGAAAGGCTTGCGGACTCGGTGCGTTCTGGAAATAAAGATAACTCCCCATTTCGTCAATCGTTTCTCCCGTGTAGAGCACTTTTACATCGGAGTTATCACGTACATAGTGGGAGATCAACATATGGCCTACCGAAGCTCTGATCGTAGTAACATCAAAAGAGCCCGTAGTATAGATCGTTTCTTTCAGTGCCGAAAGGAAATCTTCCTCCTGGAGAAGTACACTATGGTGTTTCGAACCAATGTGTTTGGCCACTTCTTTTGCTGCCGCAAGATCCGGAGAACCTTCCATACCCACTGAAAAGGTTTCGATAGGTGCATCCGTGTGGCGGTAACGGTTTGCAATAGCGGATACCAAAGACGAATCTAAGCCCCCGCTCAATAAACTACCGATCGGCCTTTCGGACATTTGACGCTTTTTAACCGCATCGATCAATAACCGCCTCACCGTAGCGAACATTTCATCATTCTCTTCTGCAACCTGAACGGGATAGTCGTAATCGTAATATTGATTAAACACTTTCGGTTTGGAAGCTTGCCACCAACAAGAAGGCGGGAACTGCGCCATTTTATCCATAAAGGTCAATGCCTTGGCCTCGCTGGCTACCCCAAATTCTTTTCCATCATTGGACTCCGCAATGTATAGTCCCCGTACGCCTAAATGATCACGGGCAACGTAGATCTCACCACTTTTTTCGTCGTACAACATAAAAGCGAATTCAGCATCCATTTCTTTCACGGTACGCTCTATTCCGAATTTGCGATACAGATGGATAATCACTTCGCAGTCGCTGTGGGTTTGGAAATCAAAACCGTACTTTTTGCCGAGTTCCTGATAATTGTACACTTCGGCATTGGCGATCAGCCAGCAATCTTTCAAATGCATCGGTTGATTACTGATCTTATCCAATCCATTTATAGCTAAACGATGAAACCCAAATACGACACCATCCGCCACCGTTCTGATTTCTGAATAATCCGGGCCTCTACGCTGGATCTTGTTAAAATGAGGTTCTAATTGAGCGACTTGGTATGTTTTTCCTATGTAACCAAAAATTCCACACATGTTGTATTGCTTTAATAATTTTTAAAATTCAAAGGCAAAAAACGGTAAACAATGCAACAAATCCAACGTTTTTATGAAAAATTTCTAAAAAACAAAATGTTAAATTGAAAAAACCTAATAAAAAACGATACTATTTTAGAATTTTTCAATTCCGGTAGTGAATGCGGCCATCTTCTTAATAAATTCATAAAAGCTGGTGTAATAACTAGATTTTGAGAAAAAAACTTTGAATTATCCGAAATAAACTTAAAATTTACAGCGTAAAACAAACGTTTGTTTTACTGTAAAATAAGAGAATTCGAACTTTTAAGTTTCATACATTGACATTGTATTCGGTAGCAACCTGTTTTTCGGGTTGCTACATTTTTTTGCTTTCCGTCCGTAGCTTCATCTGATCTATTCCTCGCGATGCTCCAGTTTATTTGGAATTTCTCCTAACCTCTAACTAATTTCTTGTATAGCCTATTTTTTTTTCTCATATTGCTTGGAATATCAGACGCTTGACGATAGATGTATTGTCCCTTTAACTTAGAGCTAGAATTATACTTGATTTAACCTTTAATAGACCGTACTTGACGCGAAGTTAGGTTTGGGCTATGATTATGGGGTTATACGGTTATTTGGTTATACAAAATACCCCCATTATCTATCACCACATAATTTTATAACCTTATTACCTTACAACCTTTTGGACTTTTGACGCTAGACACTAGACGCTAGATTTTAGACAACAAAACGCTG
>CAZHNG010000590.1:0-2513 GCA_964533785.1 uncultured Saprospiraceae bacterium
TTTACTTATATGTTAATTTTTAATTGCTGCTAATGGCAGAAATTGCGGGATTAACGAAGTGCAGTATAAAATTTGCCTCTTGTAGCCGTTTGATGATCCCGCCGAACAAGTCTATTCATCATCTCCGCCACTCTTTAACCGTAAATGCTTCCTGCCACTTGCCAGCCGCAGTCTCTAGTTCCAAGGTATAGCGGCCTGCTCCGATGATCTTTTCATAGTGAATAAAATAAGGCATATCACTCTCTTCCCGTTTCGTAACCAGATCCCACCGGAATTGATTGAGGCCCAGGTGCCCGGAAATAGCCTTTTGCCATATTTGATCGCCTTCCTCATTGACGATCGATAGCGAAACTTCCCCTTCCTTGGAAAGCCAGAAACTCAGGGGCACTTTAGACCAGGTGCTTTGCTCTATATCTTTATGTGATTCCCTCCGCTTGGGCAACTGAATCTCAGGGACCGGAAATAGATGGTCAGTCTTCAGTGGATACCCTTTTTCGTATAACGCATACAGCGGTTGAAGATTCAGATAGTAAATTCCTCTACCGTGAGTACCTACTACCAGGTCTTTCGTTCTCTCCTGAATGTCCAGATCTCCAATACTGGAAGCGGGCAGGTTTTTGCCCAATAATTGCCAGGATTTTCCGCGGTCCATAGAAACATATACGCCACGGTAAGCACCTACGTATAGGATATTCTCAAAATGGGGATCTTCCAGTATAACATTGACCGGCTCATGGGGAAGGTTAGCAGTAATGGGCTGCCAGGTTCGTCCGTAGTCCTCCGACACATAAGCATATTTGTCCAGATCATCGTAGTTGATGCCACTCATCGTCAAGTACACGCGCGACTCCTCAAAACGGGAAGGGCAAATACTTCTGATGTAAAAATTGGGCAGTTCCGCCGGGCTTTCTACCCAGGATTGGCCATCATCCAGGGTATGCCAAAATGCTCCCCGATCCGTTCCGGCGTATAACAGGCCGGGTTGTAATTTCGACTCGGCTAAGGCACTGACGGCCACTGCTGATTTGGTAGGATAAGCCGATTTACTCAAATCCGGACTGATAAGCTGCCAGTTGTCACCACGATCCTTAGACTTAAAAACAAAGTTACCGGCATGATAAAGCGTTTGACTGTGGTGGGCTGAGATCAAATAAGGCGTAATGAAATGATAAGCAAGCGTGTCTTTGTAAGCATCCAAATCTCTGGGGGAGATTCCAATGGCCGTATCCGCAGTCATATCCTTCCGCCTGATGGCTCCTTCTTGTGCACTGTAGTAAACCGTATTCGGATCTTCCGGATCTACCTGCGTGACGCAACCGTCCCCGCCGCTCCAGGCATCGATCCATAGATACTGCCAGGTATCTTTTAAAGCCGGATTCCATTCCTTTGCCCGGCCAAATACAGTCGCGTCGTCTTGCGTACCGCCGTAAATGTAATATGGCGTTTGGTTGTCCACGGTAATATCGTAAAATTCACCCGCAGGGATATTGTTATGGTGCAGCCAGTTCTTTCCCTTATCGTAGCTAACGTAGACTCCGCCGTCGTTTCCCAAAACCAAATGCTCAGGATTGGTTGGGTTGATCCACATTTCACAGTGATCCAGATGCAAGGTTTGAGCAGGGCTTGGATGTAAGTGTTCTACGTGACCGCCGACCAGTTCAAAGTTTTTTCCACCATCGGTGCTGTGCGCTATTCTTACGCCGAGTGCGAATATTTCATCGTCGTTTTGTGGGTTGACGTAAATATCGGCAAAGTACCAGCCGATAACGGAAAAAATGTGAAGTTCTTTTTGGTGGGTTCGTTTCCAGGATTGCCCGCCGTCCGTCGTTTGGTAAACTTCTGCCCTATCCATTGGCGCTTTGCCTCGATTGTCGATGAGGGCGTATACTTTGTCCGGATCCTGATGGGAAACGGCCAATCCTATTCTGCCGGTTTTAGGCCCGTTGGGTAGGCCGTTGGCTATTGCTTTCCAGGTGTCGCCGCCGTCCGTGCTTTTATAAATACTGCTTTTTGGGCCGTAAACACTTTCAAATAAAACGGTATCGACATTGTTTTCCCACACGGACGCATAGATAATATCCGGATTGCCAGGTGCGATCACAACGTCGTTAGCACGGGTATTGGCATCAATGTACAATACTTTTTTCCAGGAATTACCGCCATCGGTTGTCCGGTACAAGCCTTTTGCCCGGCCAGGTGTCCAGAACTTTCCTAAAGCTGCTACAAAGGCGATATCCGGATTATTGGGGTGAACGGCAATTTCGCCGATGTGCCAGGAGTCTTCCAGGCCCAAATGCTTCCAGGTATTTCCTCCGTCGTCGGACCGGTATACGCCATTACCAGGCATGGTGAAATTCCGGTTTTTCCTCAAGCTTTCACCGGTTCCCAGGTAAAGGATGTCCGGATTGGAAGGGGCCAGTGCTATATCTCCGATGCCCAGAGCAGGTTGGTCTTCAAAGATCGGTTGCCAGGTTATGCCGTTGTTGGTTGTTTTCCAAAGGTTGCCCGATCCA
>CAZHNG010000591.1:0-2508 GCA_964533785.1 uncultured Saprospiraceae bacterium
ATATTCAATGGATATCAATTTTTCAGAATAAATAAAATTTCCGTTGATTGTCAAAGAGTTAGAATTTTTTGTCTAACTTCTAGAATCTAGCGTCAAAAGTCTAGTATTGATATAATACTAAAGTTTAGAATAAAGATACAATAATACTGTCAGGATTTAGAAAGACGAAATGGGGTTTTTACCAGGGAAAGAGCTTTAGGTTTTTTGGGCTCGAAAATTCCGTAAAAAAGAAAATGTAGAAATCGTAATGGATTTAAGATCAATACTTTAACATAGGATTGCGAAGGTTTATATACTTGAATCGTAGGTACTTCTATTTGTTTTTCGTCTCACAATTTGCTTAAAATGCTTATACCTTAGTGTTGCAATTAGAAGGATTACAGCCACAAAGTGGTTGACTTACAAGTGTTACTGTTACAAAAGTGAGATAGTTGTGAAATTTCCCTGATTTGAATTGGGCTAAGGCTTCCTTAGCCCTATTTTTTTGGATAAATTCGGATGGCCGACAAAATTTACAATATAGCTGAGCAATATCGGGAAAAAAATTCAATAAAACCTTATTTTTGAAAGCAAATCACTTGTGATATGAAGTATCTTTTACTTTCCTTAATGCTTTCGTATTTGAATTTCATTCCTCTAAATGCCGAGATTTACAATGGCTATATTGTAACAAAAGACGGAGTTCGCCTGACCGGGCAAGTGGGCAACCTGAATCAATCTTACCGTTCCATTACCATTAATTTCATCAACGACTTTGGAGATAGTTATTACTTAGCTCCCGAATTGATAAAAGGATTTGTCCTTCAACAAGATTCTAACCTGATTGCTTTTGAAAGCAAATTCGATGTGGAAGAAGAAAGGTGGTCGTTTATGCAGGTACTTAGCAAAGGGAACGGCCTGAATCTTTACGGTACGGTTCAGGCGAGGAGCGTTAAAAAAATAATTTACGAAGGGGAAGCGGAAGAATATTTCAAAGTCGATGATTACTACCTGGAATTAAAAGGTAAGTTGCCGGTAAAAGTTCAAAGATTTGGGTTTCGTAAACAAATGAAAACCTACCTTCGTCGTAAAGCGCCAAAGTTAGCGGCCAAAATTGGAGATAAAGATTACAGGTACCGCGATATCATCAATATCATCGATGAATACAATACCATCGTGAAGAATAGAAAGAAATTTCTTTAGCAGGTATGCCGTTCAGATTGAGCGAAGAAGGCCAAAAGAACCCATTGAAGGGGTTGCTCGACGGCATTTGGTTTTACCCTGCAATTATTCCTAATACTCTAATGTTTAATCAATTACAAAGTATAGAAATTGCTTTGTAAATACATCTGTTTGTTTATATCGTTCAGACTTGAGCTTCCGAGTGCCCATCCTTTGAATAAAAATATTGCCCAAATGTATTGCCAGGCATTAGCGGGAAATAATTTTTAAAACAAAATTTTAATTTTCAGTTCTTTTTGTCAATTAATTGTTTTATATTTGTGTTGTCAACACACAACAATTGTTAGGAACCTTTTCAGTATGGATATATAATTAAATCTATTAGGTCATTTTAAAATTTCGATAATGAAAGATTTAGTTGTTTATCCTGACAACAAAGAACGTCAGTTGCGTTTGATGCGTTGTGAACGCATCCTAAGAGAGCGGAGAATTAAACATTATGTGGCTTACTCACCAATAGGTGATACCATTATCGGGAAATGGGTCAGCCGTGCCTTGATTGGATTAAACCGGGTTTACGTTCGTTTAAAATACGGGGTGTTTATTTTCTTCGGCAAAATATATGCTAATCGGTGGAAATATGGATTTCAGGGGAGTTTAGTAGTGATGGCTCTTTATATGTATTCCAATGAAAAAAGCCATTTAAAACAAGTAGTTGGGGAAAGGTTTGCTCAAATCCATACTGAATGGTTCGCTAGCAAGGATCAAAATCCTTATGTCATGCAGGTCAGTTATAAGCCGGAGAAAGACAATATGGCTTTTTTAGCCGATTTTAATGATGACCAGGTTCAGGCCTATATTAAACGCTTCTCAAAAGTTGCGACGGCAGAAATGGAGAAATACGGGATACCTGCAAGTGTGAAAGTAGCTATCGCTTTGCTTGAAAGTCACGCCGGCACTAATGCAGCGAGCCAAAAATTCCATAACCATTTCGGGAAACCGATGGATGGACCTTCTTACCAAACTGCCTGGGAAAATTGGCGGGCTCACAGCCTTATGCTAAAAGATCAATTTCCGGAACTCTTTTATTTAGAACCCGATAGCAGAAGTTGGATACTGGGTTTACAGAAATTGGAATATTCCTCTGATCCTGATTTTGCTAACAAACTATTTGCAATTATCGATCAGTATGAATTGAATTATTTAAATGAAATATAATTTTCTTACTAAGTGGTTTTCTCATGTGTGTCCCAGGCCGTCATTATTTGACGGCCCTTTTGTTTTTGGACGATAAACTACTAGACTTTTGACGCTAGACTCTAGAAGTTAGACAAAAAATTCTAACTA